>JBAPTW010000232.1:0-19949 GCA_049282355.1 Gammaproteobacteria bacterium
CTCGGTGTGCCGGTACTCGGGATTTGCTATGGCATGCAGGCGATGGCGGAGCAGCTCGGGGGCGTGGTGGAGCCTTCAAGCCAACGTGAATTTGGCTTTGCGCAAGTGCGAGCGCACGGTCATTCGCGGTTGTTGCGCGATATCGAGGACCACGCGAGCCCGGAAGGCTTTGCGTTGCTGGATGTGTGGATGAGCCACGGGGATCGGGTACAGACGTTACCGGCGGGTTTCGCCGTGATTGCGTCGTCGGCCAATAGTCCCATCGCTGCCATGGCAAACGAGGTACGGGGGTTTTATGGCCTGCAGTTCCATCCAGAGGTCACCCATACCCGTCAAGGAAGCCGTATCCTTCGCCGGTTTATCCATGACATCTGCAACTGCGGTGACCTGTGGACCCCGGCGCAGATTATCGAGGAAAGCATCGAGCGGATCCGGGAGCAAGTAGGCGCCGAACAGGTCCTGCTGGCGCTCTCCGGTGGTGTGGACTCATCGGTAGTAGCGGCTCTGTTACACAAGGCAATCGGCGATCAGCTGACCTGTTTGTTTGTTGATAACGGCTTGCTCAGGCTCAATGAAGCCGACGAGGTGATGGCGACATTTGCGCAGCATCTAGGAATTCGCGTACTGCGCCGCAACGCTGAGGCGCGTTTTTTGAAGGCGCTTGAGGGCGTCGAGGACCCCGAGCAGAAGCGCAAAATTATCGGGAATCTCTTTATTCAGCTGTTCGAAGAGGAGGCACGCGAGCTGCCAGCCATCATGTGGCTGGCTCAGGGCACCATCTATCCGGACGTTATCGAATCCGCCGGTGCTGCTACCGGCAAGGCACGGGTCATCAAGTCGCATCACAATGTGGGCGGTCTACCGCAGCGGATGCATCTGAAGCTGCTCGAGCCGCTGCGAGAGCTTTTCAAGGACGAAGTGCGTAAGATCGGGATGGAGCTAGGACTACCCTACGACCAGGTGTATCGCCATCCGTTTCCAGGACCAGGACTTGGAGTGCGTATTCTCGGTGAGGTGAAGAAAGAGTATGCCGATATTCTGCGCCAGGCCGACGCTATCTTTATCGAGGAGCTAAGAACCAACGATCTCTATTATGCGGTGAGTCAGGCATTTGCCGTATTCTTGCCGGTGCGTTCCGTGGGTGTCATGGGGGATGCGCGCCGTTACGAGCACGTGATAGCCCTGCGCGCGGTGGAGACACTGGATTTCATGACAGCGCACTGGGCTCGTTTGCCCCATCCGCTGTTGGATCACATCGCGACCCGCATCATCAATGAGATCCCTGGCATCTCTCGCGTCACCTACGATATTTCAAGTAAACCGCCGGCGACCATCGAGTGGGAGTGACCGGCACTGACAGGCAATAACTGGCACTGGCTGGCATCTAGATAACCGCATTCGTTGTGATTTATTGCCGAAGCTTGTTGGGCTTCAAGAAGCTCTTGATTGGCGCAGGTGCCTGCTGAAATAACTGCTCATCGAAATTAACTCTTGGTGTATCCTCAAGTTTGAGGCTACCTGAAATCTGTGAAAAGATTACTGTGATAGTGCGTGGATCAATCGACTTTTTCAAAAGTGCTGTTGACCTCTCCCCTGAAAAGGGAAGGGCGGAAGCGCCAGTGAGAGGGTTCGCAAAATTGTTTTGAGGGTCATCCTGGGTCCCCTTGTCGGGCCGAGAGATAACTCAGCGCATGTTGAACAATTCCTGGTGGAAGGCACCGCGCGACAGGCCGTTTGCCAACAGATCCCGGCGCAGCGCGGTGCCGAACCCGGCCGGGCCGCAGAACCAGACGCTGGCCGATTGCCAGTCTGGTACAGCCGCACGCAGCTTTTCTCCGGATAACCGCCCGTCGCGATGATCGATCATCACATGCAGGTTCACATTGGCGGCGGCGGCATCGGCGGTCAGTTTCTTCAGCGCGTCAGGTTCGAGTTCGGTCGTGCTGTGGAACAGATCAATGGCCTGAGCGCCCGGATTGCCGGCAAGTTGTTTCATCCGGGCGATGAAGGGTGTGATGCCGATACCCCCGCCGATCCAGATCTGGCGCTCGGCGTTATCGTCGAACGTGAAGCCGCCATAGGGCCCCTCGACCGTTACCTGCTGTCCGATTTTCAACTGTTCGGGCAGATAGTCAGTGTAATCACCCAGCGCCTTAGTAATGAACATGATGCGGGGTTCATTTTCATCCCAGGCCGAGGCGATGGTGAAGGGATGCTGTCCCTCTTTAGGATCAAACGTGACAAAAGCGAACTGGCCGCTCCTGTGCCCTTTCCAGCCATCCTCCAGCCGGATCGAAGTTTCCAGCACCTTCATTTCGGGGAAATAATGCTGTGACTCAATGCTGCCCGCAACCTGCCGCCGCTTGCCGACCTGACGGCTCAGGTGATTTCCGAGAGGCAATGTCCCTTTTGATTAGGTAGAATTTCACGCTCACATTTACCTACCGAGGACGACCATGCTATCGGCTACCGAACCGAGTGTTTCAGTTTTACACGCCTCTCAAATCGAAGATCTGAAACTGGCTAGCTCGAAAATGACCGCAGTGCGCCGCCGCGCCTTTCAGGCGGCGATGACGTTGAAATATTGCCGGGGCAGTGCCCGCCAAGCGGAGCGGGTATTTGGCTGGAACCGCGACACCGTTGAACTCGGGCTCCATGAACAGCGCACCGGCGTGATTTGCCTGGGGGCGCAAGCGGCCTTCTGCGGGAGTCGGCTGTGGGAAAACCAATACCCGCAGGTGGCTCAAGCGCTGTGGGCATTGGCCGAAGCCCATGGCCAACAGGACCCGACCTTTCGCACCGTCTTGTCGTACACGCGGCTCACCGCCGCCGAGGCCTTGAAGCAGCTGCGCGCTCAAGGGTTTCCCGAAGACCAGTTACCCTCGCCCAGCACGATGGCGGAAGTGCTCAATCGCAACGGTTACCGCCTGCGCAAGGTGGTCAAAGCCAAACCCCAAAAAAACTCCCGGAGACGGAGGCTATCTTCGCCAACCTCGCCGAAAAGGATGGTCAACCCCTAGGAGCAACAAACCCCACCGAGGCAGGACAGGTCAAGCGCCTGAGCATCGACTGTAAAGCCACGGTGAAGATTGGCGAGTACGCGCGCGGAGGGAAAACCCGTGGCGAGCACCGCGCCGCCGACCACGATAGGGGCTGTGAAGAAAAATACGTCCCGTTCGGGGTGGTCGATGAGGACAACGGACGGTTACACCTGACGTTTGGTCGTTCTTTCAAGACCAGCGATTTCATCGTGGATAGCCTGTTTGACTGGTGGAAAGACACCCCCGAAGCCGAGCGAGCCTCGATCACGCACCTTCAATTCAAGGTCGTGAATCACCCGGAAAGCAGTGGTGTGCGCACTCAGTTCCTCAAGCGCATGGTGGAGTTTGCCGATCATACCGGTCAGATCATCCATCTGCTGTACTACCCGCCCTACCACAGCAAATATAATCCGATCGAACGCTGCTGGGGTATCCTCGAGCAGCATTGGAACGGCACCCAGCTGGTGGATGTCAAGGCCATGCTGGAATGGGCGAAAAGCATGACCTGGAAAGGTATTCACCCCCTGGTTAAGTTGAGCCGTCGGGTCTACCAGAAGGGCATTTCACTATCCAAGAAAGCCATGCGAGCGATCGAAGCACGATTAGAGCGCAACCCGCTATTGCCCAAGTGGGACATTTTGATTCGGCCCGCCTGACGGGGATGTTTAGCTTCGGAAACCACCTTAAGCGTCTGCAATTTGCCCCCTTATGCGTTTGTTGTTCCTATGAAATTAGGAAGAAAAATGGCGGGAAACAATTGATTATAGGAAAGCGGCGGTAATCCGGAAGATGTAAAGCAAACCAACAGAAGAATTCCATGGATTCGAAAACACTCGCAATCAAGACATTAATGGACACCAGCGGCGTTCGTTTTGGAACCAGCGGCGCGCGTGGACCTGTGAGCGCCATGACCAACGAGGTCTGCTACGCTTATGCCTCAGCTTTTTTACAGTATTTGCAAGGCCTTGGTGACATTACTTCGAGTACACCGGTTGCCGTCGGGGGCGATCTACGGGCCAGTACCGCTCGGATCATGGCCGCCGTCGGAAGAGCGGTTATCGATCAAGGCCACGTGCTGGTAAACGCGGGGGAGCTGCCGACTCCGGCGCTGGCGTATTACGGCATGCTGCACCGCATGCCGACGTTGATGGTTACCGGCAGTCACATTCCTGAGGACCGCAACGGCATCAAGTTCACCCGAGCCAGCGGGGAAATCACCAAGGATGACGAGGCGCAAATCAGCGCCCAACGTGTGGCAATGCCAGAGGGTGTCTTTGAAAAAGCTCATTTTCGATTGCCCGCAGTCTCGGGTGGGCCAGCCAGGGATTACCTGCGCCGATACACCGACTTTTTTGGCGCCGGCGCCCTTACGGGAAAGACGGTCGGGCTTTATGAACATTCCACCGTTGCCCGCGGACCAATTCATAATGTATTGACGGCGCTCGGGGCGAAGGTGCTCCGATTTGGTTATTCTCAGGCCTTTCTGCCGGTCGACACAGAGGCGATTCGGCCAGAGGATATCGATCTCGCAAGGCGCTGGGCTGCGGAAAATGCCGTTGACTGCATCGTGTCTGCGGATGGGGACGGTGATCGGCCGCTCATCAGCGATGAGAACGGTGAATGGTTGCGGGGGGACATCGTTGGGCTGCTGTGCGCGTCCTATCTTGGCGCGGATGCGGTCGTGACGCCGGTAAGCAGCAATTCCGCCGTTGAAAAGTCCGGACGTTTTGCGACTGTAAAGCGCACGCGCATCGGCTCGCCCTATGTCATCGCCGGGATGGAAGTGCTGGCGAGCGCCGGAGCGAAGTGCGTGATCGGCTATGAAGCCAACGGTGGCGTGTTGGTTGGCTCAGACGTGCTTTGCGGCGAGGACCGCAGGCTTGTGGCCCTGCCGACACGTGACGCCCTCATCGCGTTGCTCGGCGTGCTGCTGCTTTCTGCCGAGTCCCGCAAATCGATCTCGCAACTCGTGGCCGATCTGCCGCAACGCTTCACCGCGAGCGATCGCCTGAAAGCCTTTCCTCCGGAGCGAAGTAAGAAGATACTGCGTCAACTTCATTCGGGCGATCGGGATCGCGATTTGCGGATGATCGAACAGGCTTTTTCCAGCACCGCCGGAAAAGTTGCTGCTGTCGATGTAACCGATGGTCTGCGGATGACCTTTGCCAATGAGGACATCATCCACCTGCGCCCGTCTGGGAACGCCCCCGAGTTTCGTTGCTATACCGAGTCCTCGAGCATTCAACGCGTCCTGGAGCTCAATCGGGCCTGTCTGAGAATCATCGAAGCGTGGCCTGCAACAGGCGACCCGGGCTCATAAGAGCATCAGTTCAAGCGAAGACCCGCAAGGCCGCCTTGAAAAGAAAACTCCGGCTGAACCTCGACCACAATGGTTTCCTCGAGCGCGAGATCTCCAGCCGCCACATGCGGCAACAGCTGTTCCGCTATCTGTAGAATCGTCAGCATACCCTGGCGCTCCGTGCTATCTTCTTCCCGCTCGTCAATCATGCCCTGGAGATTGGTGATATAGGTGCGCAGCGTGGTCCCCTGCTCGGCGAGAGGGAGTGCTTGGAAGGTATCGGTGAAGGTCAGGTGAAGCTCTCGGCCCAGACCATCGGTCGGTTCGACAACGCTCACCCTGAGCGGCCCTACGATCAGCATCGTTTTCCTCCTTACTTCACTTCACTTCGGCGCTACTAGAATCACTCCGCCTCGCCGAAGCGCTCCTGAACCAGCTTCTCGAGCTCTTGTACGGCTTCCTCGGCGTCCTCACCGGCGGCTTGAATCTGAAGTGCGGTACCGCGACCCGCCGCTAGCATCATCACGCCCATAATGCTCTTGGCATTGACCTCGCGGCCATCCCTGAGCAGGCGGATGTCGCTCTGATAGCGCGTTGCGAGCGTCACGAACTTGGCGGCTGCTCGCGCATGTAGTCCGAGTTTGTTGATGATGGTGACTTCACGGTTGACGACCTCAGTCATGTTCCTGTCCGGGGCAGATGAAAACCCCTTCCCGGCCGCCGCTGACCGCTTTTTCCGCGAGCTTGGCCAGATCGAGTTGAGGGTAGTTCATCACCCTGATCAGCATGGGTAAATTAATTCCCGAAACCACCTGCACGCGATCGATCTGGATGAGGCTACCGGCAACGTTGCTCGGAGTGCTGCCGTACATATCGGTGAGCACCAAAACGCCCTCGCCTTGATCAAGCACCTCCACCTGCGCCTGAGCGTCCTTTCGAAGCTGATCCGGATCGCAATCGCTGGATACCGGAAGCACAGCGAGCGGCAGGGGACAACGGCCGAGCATCGTCATCGCCGTATCCGCCATTACCGAGGCAATGCGTTCGTGGGTAATGATCAACAATCCGACGCTCATCCTCTTCTGGCAACTCCGCGGTTGCAAGCGTTCCGGCCAAACACCGCCCGCACAGCCTGCATTATAAGCCTTCCGCCAGTCATTGTTATGTTCCGTGTTGCTCTCGTTCAGCCGTTAGGCTGCCGACTCTGACGCCAGCGGCTGAGCGCCTCGACGATTGCTTCGTCGCCGGCAGCATCGGCCACGATGACCGGCCTCTGCACACCGATTGACCGAGCAAGCTGAGCGATGCGTTCACTGACAGTCACTAGCAGCAGGGTGCGAAGCCAAGGTTTTGCTTCAACGCCACCCATTGCGAATAGATTACTTAACGCTTCTGCGCTGGTTACTACGATCGCATCGATCTTGCCACGGTGCATCAGGAGCTTTTCAGGGGGTACCACTGGTCTTACGCGGCGATAAACCTCCACATATTCTACCGATGTTCCTCGGGCTACCAGACTGTTTCCGAGGAGCTCTCGGCCGCCCACCCCGCGAACGATCAAGATGCGACGCCCAGCAATGGCCTCCCCGCTTAGCTCGGGCAGTTCGAGCAGTGCTTCAGTGCCCGATCCGTGGCGAGGTTGCAGCGGGGAGGGCAAGCCCGCTCTTTCCACGGCGTTTGCTGTCCCCGCACCCACAGCGACAAGGCGTGCCCGCAGCGGCCGCTGGCGTTGGTGGGGCGGGAGCAGGCGCATCCAGCCAGTAACCGCATTGGCACTAACGAAAATCCAGAAATCAAACTCATCGAGCCTTGCAGCCAGCCGCCCGAACGCAGCGCTGTCCTCGATGTAGGCGATTTCCAGCACGGGAAAGCAAACCACCTGTGCGCCGGCGGCCTCGATGCGCCGGGTAAGTGCATCGGCCTGGTGAGCTGGCCGGGTGACGAGGACGACAACGCCGGATAGTGCGCGCGGGCGAGCTCCTGATGATGGGCTCAGTCGAAGGGCGGGATCGTCAGTCACCGGCGGCGATACTTGCCAATAGCTCTGCCGCGCCGCGGTCAAGAAGTGCCGCTGCGACTTGCTGACCCAGCTTCTCCGGCTCGGCTGTCGAGGCGTCACCTTCTTCGCGCAGCAGTTCACTGCCATCCAGGCGGCCGACCAGACCACGCAAATGCAGGCGGTTTTTTTGAATGGTCGCGTAAGCCGCGATGGGTACCTGACAACTGCCACCAAGGATAGCGTTCATCGCTCGTTCCGCACGCACACAGGTGGCGGTTGGTGAGTGATTCAAGGGCGCTATCAGAGTCTCGATCGCTTTATCGTTTTGGCGGCATTCGATGCCGATGGCGCCCTGCCCAATGGCCGGTAGCATGATATCGATGGGAAGCAGCTCGCCAATGCGCTCGGCCAAACCGAGCCGCTGCAACCCTGCTGCCGCCAAAATAATGGCGTCCAGCCCACCGGCGCCGAGTTTCTGCAAACGCGTGTCCACGTTCCCGCGCAGGTCCAGGAGCTCCAGATCCGGACGGTGAGCCCGTAACTGACACTGACGGCGCAGGCTGCAGGTGCCTACCTTGGCCTCGTCGGGGAGCGCCTTGAGTGTGCGTGCGCCGACGGCCACCAACGCATCCCTTGGCTCCGCCCGCGGCAGGATGACAGACAAGTGCAGCCCCGGGGGGAACTGGATCGGCACGTCCTTCATGGAATGCGCGGCGATGTCGGCTCGTCCCTCGAGCAGGGCATGTTCCAGCTCCTTGACGAACAGCCCCTTGCCGCCGATCTTGCCGAGCGGTACATGGGTGATCCTGTCGCCCTCAGTACCAAGCGGGACCAGCTCGATTTCCAAGCCAGCGTGCAGCGTTGCGATCTGGCGGGCCACATGTTGCGCCTGCCAAAGCGCGAGCGGACTCTTGCGGGTGGCAATGCGTAGGCGTTTCTTTGAGTGCGTGTTCACAGGGCACGGGGTCACATGGGATCGCTATTGAGGCTGAAAAGCAACATGCGTGCTCAAACAGGGTGGCAGGATCAAGGCTCAGGTGCCTCAAGTCTCGGGATCGGCTACCCTAATTTAAATGCTACGGCGCAATGCTTAACCGTGCAAACGCCCGGGTGCTTGCGCAGGACAGCAACCATGCGGAGCAACCTGGATACGGAAGCTTATGTCTATTGCACTCGGCATCGTCATGGACCCCATAGGGTCCATCAATACCAAAAAGGATAGCAGCCTCGCGATGCTGCTAGCTGCCCAGGCGCGCGGTTGGCAGCTTTTTTATATGGAGTTGCCTCATCTATTGCTTCGTGATGGGCAAAGCTACGGCTACGCGAAGCCGCTTCGGGTTCGCGACGATCCCAGTGATTGGTTTACTTTTATTGGCCAGGAAGCATTGACGGCGCTAGCAACCTTCGACGTCATCCTGATGCGCAAGGACCCGCCGTTTGACATGGAATATGTCTATGCGACCTATGTGCTGGAGCGGGCAGAAGCCCTCGGGGTGCTGGTGGTCAATCGCCCTCAGGGTCTGCGCGATGTCAATGAAAAGCTCTATACTGCCTGGTTTCCCGAATGCTGTGCGCCGACGCTGGTAACCCGGCGCCAAAGTGAATTGCAGGAATTCCTGAGATTGCATGCAGACGTGATCATCAAGCCTCTCGACCGCATGGGGGGCGCATCGGTCTTTCGCGTGCGCCTCGGTGATCCCAATACCAACGTAATTTTTGAAACTATGACGGATTATCAGCAGCGTTTCGTGATGGCGCAGCGCTTTATTCCCGAGATCAGTGCCGGCGACAAGCGCATTTTGCTGATAGACGGCGAGCCGATACCTTATGCATTGGCGCGAGTACCGGTCGCCGGCGAGACACGGGGTAATCTGGCGGCGGGGGGACAGGGAATAGGTGTTGCCTTGGATGCTCGGGACCGTTGGATATGCGCGCAGGTGGGGCCGGCTCTGCGTGACCAAGGATTACTGATGGTCGGGTTGGACGTCATCGGTGATTACCTGACCGAAATCAACGTCACCAGTCCGACCTGCATTCGCGAGCTGGACCGCATCTATTCTCTGGACATTGCCGGTCAGTTGATGGACGCCATCGAGACCCGTTTGGGTTCCAAAACAGCGGGTAAAATGTAACGGCGGATGCTCACAAAAACCCTTTGCGGTGCTGCGCGTTGACTTATAATTCAAAGATTGATGTTGAGCCGTGTGGGATCTGGACAGGAGCCGGGGGTGAGAAATACGTTGTGCCCGCCGCGATACCGAGCTAGCCCATGGGGAGGCTGGCGGCGGACAAAGTGCATATTGTCCTGCCGGCACTCGCGATGTTTTGACAACCGCTCCTGGACACAACCGAAGGGGAGCCCTACTGTTAACGTGAGGAATAGGATGTTCCATACGTTTCTGTCGTCGGCACCGAGACTTTTTCAGGGGGACGGCGCCCAAGAGGCGGCCGTGTTTCGGATCTACCACCAGCCTTGGATGAGCTGCTCATGAGCGCCTACGCGGAGCGATCTGGCGTGGCAAATTCCCCTGACCGCCTGATTTTTGCGCTCTTTGTTGCGCTTGCACTGCACGCGACAGTGCTCTTCGGCGTTACTTTTTCTCCCACCGATAAGGCGCGTTCGCACCGCAGTACACTGGAGATCGTCTTGGTTCAACACGGCAGTGAAGCGACGCCCCAGGAAAGCGACTTTCTCGCCCAAGCGAACCAAGAAGGAGGCGGTCAACAGCCCGACCCTGCAAGGCCATCGGCGCCCTTCAAAGCGCCTTTCGTCAATGCGGAGGCCACTTTGGCACTGGCTTCCCGCCCACGAACCCCGCCACCTTCCGCAGCGCAACCTCTCCCTGGAAAAGAGCACGCCGATGCGGCCCTGGAAGTCCAGGACTCGGAGCAAGTCATGACGGCGGACGACGCTGCCAGGCGGCAGCGGGTAAGCGAACCGCCGGCGGCGTCGCAGCAGGCTAAGGCAATGGGTCAACGGGCCGAGGTTGTTCTGCCACCCGCGGAGGCACCGATTGAAGCCATTGATGCCGAATCGCTGGTCAGTCGCAGTTTGGCCATGGCGAGTCTCAGTGCGGAGCTCGACGAGAAGCTCCAAGCCTATGCGAAACGACCACGGCGCAAATTTATCTCCGCCAAGACCCGCGAGTACAAGTACGCGAGCTACATGGAGGCGTGGCGCACCAAAGTGGAGCGAATCGGCAATCTCAATTATCCCGACGAGGCGCGGCGCCAGAGGCTTTCCGGAAGCTTACGGCTGGGGGTTGCGCTCAATGCAAACGGCACCATCAGCGAGATCGTGTTGCATCGCTCCTCCGGGCACAAAGTGCTCGATGATGCGGCCATGCGGATTGTGAAGCTCGCGGCGCCCTTCGCGCCGTTCCCGCAGGATATCCGCGAGGATACAGATATCCTCCACATCGAGCGCACGTGGCAATTTTTGCGCAACAACCGTCTCGCGTCGCAATAGGGTTTTCTCGTGTGCCGTTCAGCAACCCTATCGAGGTGGCTGGCGCATGTGTGGTTGTAACCAAAAGGCCTGGGCAGCTGGTATGGTGATCGAAATTTTGCAAGACGAGTTTGATCCCTGGGAGCGGTTAGGCCGCTTTCAGCGAGAAACCCTCCAATGCCGCGGCCAGTACGGTGCGACCGCCATTTTTGTGGGCACCATGCGTGATCTCAATGAGGGTCTGCCGGTGGAGACCCTGCTCCTCGAGCATTACCCGCAGATGAGCGAGAAGTATCTTGCTCACATTGGTGAAGCCGCACATACGCGTTGGGATCTCCTCGAGACCCTCATTGTGCACCGCGTTGGCAGGTTAGCCCCGAACGATACCATCGTGCTGGTGGCGGTCTGGTCGGCTCACCGGGCTGAAGCCTTTGGCGCCTGTCGTTATCTCATCGAGGAGCTCAAATCCCGTGCGCCTTTCTGGAAGAAGGAGCAATCCGGCAACGCCGAACGCTGGGTGACACACAACACGCCGGGCTGATGCCGCCAATAGAGTGGGCTTGATGCGTTCTGTTTCGCGCGGTTGCTGCACTGGGCATGTCTTTCGTCTTGCGACCGTTTCTTTTGGGCTATTGATGAAGCAGAACATCGCGCGTTGGAACGAGCGATACGCCCGCGGTAACCCGAACCCCGACTTTCATCCCGACCCGCTTCTCAAGCGCTACCGATGGCTGTTGCAGGGCAAGGGCAAGGCCCTCGATGTGGCTTGCGGAGTGGGACACAACGCGCTTTTCCTGGCGAGCCTCGGCTATGAGGTGGTGGCGGTGGACGGCAGTCTCGCCGGGCTTGCCCATTGTCGAGAGCGACTGCGCGACGCGACTTTGCCGGTCGCTCTAGTGGCCGCGGATTTGGACCGCTTCTTTCCTCCGGCTCACTATTTCGATATGTTGCTGGTGGTGAGATATCTCGATCGCCGGTCGTTGTCGCGATGGACCGCCGCACTGAGAACGGGCGGGCTATTCATTTATAAAACCTTTAATCGCAATGTCCTGCGGGAAAAACCGCACTTTCCGGCAGATTACGTGTTGGAATTGGGCGAGCTGAGCCACCGGTTCGAGGACTTTCGTTTGGTTGCCACCAACGAGTGCTCCACAATGCTCGACACCGAGAGCTACTGGATAGGTTACAAACCTTGAGAAGCCGTTTGAAAAATGACAGCGCTTGTCATAGCGGCGTTGCGTAGGTTGCGAAGCCTTTTAACCATGGCATTTAAATCAGCTTTCAAGGAGAGAGCCATTGGTTGCTGCAAATAACACGGCGTGCTGGGTCGGTTTCGACCTCGGCGGGACGAAGATGCAGGCGGTCGTTTATGATTACACTTTTACCCCCCTGGCCCGAAAGCGCCGGAAGACCAAGGGGTATCGGGGCGCCGAAGTGGGTCTCGAGCGCATGATTGAAATGATTCATGCTGCTCTCGATGAGGCCGGTATTGTGGCCGAGCAGCTGTTCGGCATCGGCATCGGCTGTCCCGGTCCCCTCGATCTCGATCGCGGCGTGGTTCTGGAAATGCCAAACCTTGGCTGGAAGGATACGCCAGTAAGGGATGTCCTGGAGCAGGCATTTCCCTGTCCAGCGGTCATCACCAACGATGTCGATGCGGGTGTGTATGGGGAGTATCGTGCCGGGGCGGCAAAAAATGCACGCTGCGTCGTGGGCGTGTTTCCAGGCACCGGTATTGGTGGCGGGTGTGTCTACGAGGGACAGATCCTGCGCGGTGAGCGGGGATCATGCCTGGAGATAGGCCACATCCCGGTGCTAAGAGATGGTCCTCGATGTGGCTGCGGCCAGGCGGGCTGTCTCGAGGCGGTCGCTGGCCGGCTGGCTATTTCTGCCGCCGCTGCGACGGCCGCTTATCGTGGCGCTGCGCCTCGTCTGTTGGAGATGAGCGGGACCGACCTGGCGGCAATTCGTAGCAGCACCTTGGCGGCCGCCATCGAAGCGGGCGACCAGGCTGTCGAGCAGATCGTTCGCGATGCGGCTCAGCAGATCGGCTGGGCCATGGCCGGTGTGGTCAATTTGCTGGCACCGAATGTGCTGCTGCTTGGTGGCGGCCTGGTGGAAGCGATGCCCCGTCTGCTCCGGGAGGAGGTGAGAAAGGCCGCTAAGGCGCGGGTGATGCCGTCCTTTCGAGACAGCTTTGAAGTGGTGGTGGCAAAGCTCGGGGATGATGCCACAGTGCTCGGTGCGGCGGCCTGGGCTGAGCACACCATCCGCAGCCGTGCCGCCGCGTAAACGGCGAACAGTTCAGTGAATTGCGCACCATGGGATATTTCCTGCAACAGCTCATCAATGGCGTCACGCTGGGTATGATCTATGGCCTCATTGCCATCGGTTACACTCTGGTCTACGGCATTCTCGGCATGATCAATTTCGCCCACGGCGAAATCTATATGATCGGCGCTTTCATCTCGATCCTCGCTTTTATCCTCGTTGGACTTACCGGGATCACGGCAGTGCCGCTCGTGCTGGTGATCGTTTTGACGGTGACGATGGTGTTTACCGCCGCCTACGGTTGGAGCGTGGAACGAGTCGCTTACCGGCCGCTTCGCCAAGCGCCGCGTTTGGCGCCGCTGATCTCCGCTATCGGCATGTCGATCTTCCTGCAAAATTACGTGCAGCTCACGCAAGGCGCGCGGGTCAAGACCCTTGCGCCCATCATCGAAGGGGGGTTGGTGTTGTTTCGAGACGCCGACTTTGCCGTGCGCATCAGCTACGTTCAGCTGCTGATTTGGCTGTTGACGCTGGTGCTGATGGCGGGCTTTGCTTGGATCATCGCACGCACTGCCCTCGGCCGGGCGCAGCGGGCTTGCGCCGAAGACCGGGTGATGGCCAGTCTCGTCGGCATTGACGTGGACCGCATCATCTCGTTGACTTTCGTGCTCGGTGCGGCGCTCGCTGCGGTGGCCGGCACCATGGTGACCCTGTACTACGGGGTGGTGGACTTTTTCATCGGTTTCCTGGCCGGTATCAAGGCCTTCACCGCCGCAGTCCTGGGGGGTATCGGTTCGCTACCGGGGGCGATGCTAGGCGGGCTCATCCTCGGGCTGGTCGAGGCCTTCTGGTCAGCCTACTTTACCACGGAGTACAAGGACGTGGCAGCATTTACCATCCTCGTGTTGGTGCTTATTTTTCGACCGACCGGCCTGCTGGGCAAGCCCGAGGTAGAGAAGGTTTAGCCGCACTGGAGACGGCGTGTCTTTGAGCCACCGCTCTATCAATCCCGCTGATCTGTTCAAGGACGCCGCCCTGGCGGCATTGATGGCGCTCATTCTCGCGTTGCCGCTCATCGGTTTTCGTACCGTGGCTGCGGGAGGGCAGCTGGCCTTGATTACCCGGTTTGATTGGGTGGCGATGGGTGTGGCGGGGGTGTTCTTTGGACGCCTTCTGCTCGTGTACGTGTCGTCGTTTTGGCCGCTTGCGAGAGTGAATTTCGCGCTTGCCGCGGGTTTCCGGGAGGACATGGGACGCTATATGCTGGCGCTCGCCGGCATCGGCTTACTATTGGCGTTTGTGCTGCCCTTTCTTCCCTTTTCCAGCCGCTATGTGATCGATGTTGCGACCGGTCTGCTGATTTATATCATGCTGGGATGGGGGCTTAACATTGTCGTTGGGCTCGCCGGGCTCTTGGATCTCGGCTACGTTGCTTTCTATGCGATGGGCGCTTATAGCTATGCGCTGCTCGCGCTGCACTTTGATCTGTCCTTCTGGATTTGTCTGCCTTTGGCGGGTTTGTTTGCGGGCTTGCTCGGCATTCTTCTCGGTTTTCCCGTGTTGCGGTTACGGGGCGACTATTTAGCGATCGTCACCCTTGGCTTTGGCGAGATCATTCGCATCATTCTGCTCAACTGGTACGAGATAACGGGAGGTCCCGATGGGCTTTCCGGAGTCCCGCGACCGTCGTTTTTCGGACTACCCTTCAAACGGACCGCCGGTGAGGACGGGACCAGCACCTTTCACCAGGCGTTCGGCCTTGAATTCTCGGCGCTTCACCGAGTGATTTTTCTGTATTATGTCATTCTCTGCCTAGCGTTGATCACGAACTTTTTCACGTTACGCATGCGCAAGCTGCCGCTCGGTAGAGCATGGGAGGCGCTGCGTGAGGACGAGATTGCCTCGCGTTCTCTCGGTATCAACCCACGCAACACCAAGCTGACGGCGTTCGGCATCGGCGCCACGTTTGGCGGTCTGGCAGGAGCTTTTTTTGCCACGCGTCAAGGATTCATCAGCCCGGAGAGCTTCACCTTCGTTGAATCCGCAACCATCCTCGCCATCGTCGTGCTCGGCGGCATGGGAAGCCAGATCGGCGTGGTCGTGGCGGCGACGGTGCTGATTTTGCTCCCGGAGCTCGGCCGGGAGCTCGAGGAGTTCCGCATGCTGGTATTCGGTGCCGCCATGGTGCTGATCATGGCCTGGCGACCCCGCGGGCTGTTGGCCAATCGGGAGCCGACACTGCGGCTCCACCGGCCGGGCAAGCCAAAGGCTGATCCCCCGTGAGCGCTGCCATCAGCGGCGGCGCGACACCACTGCTCAATGTGGAACACCTCTGCATGCGTTTTGGGGGCTTGCTGGCGGTGGACGACTTGTCCTTCCGGGCAGGCGCTCGGGAAATCACGGCCATCATCGGCCCTAATGGCGCCGGCAAGACCACCGTATTCAATTGCATTACCGGTTTCTACCGCCCCGATGTCGGTCGTGTAACCTTGAACAGCGATCACGGGCCGCTGTATCTCGAGCGACTGGAGGGCTTTCGGATTGCACGGGCAGGCGTTGTGCGAACGTTCCAGAATATTCGTCTGTTCGCCAATATGTCGGTGCTGGAGAACCTGCTCGTCGCACAGCACCATCACCTGATGCGCGCCTCCTTATTCTCCATTGCCGGGCTTCTCGGCTGGCGGGGCTATCGGCGGGCGGAGCGAGCCGCAGTGGAGCTCGCGCGCCACTGGCTGGAGCGGATAGCTCTCATTGACAAAGCCGACTGGGATGCGGGGAGTCTTGCCTACGGCGATCAGCGGCGCTTAGAGATCGCGCGCGCGATGTGTGCGCAACCCAAACTGCTTTGTCTGGATGAGCCCGCTGCCGGGCTCAATCCACGGGAATCGACGGCGCTCAGCGAGCTGTTGCAGTCGTTGCGTGATGAGGAAGGTATCGCACTGCTGCTCATCGAGCACGACATGAGCGTGGTGATGCAGATTTCCCAGCACATCATCGTGCTCGATTATGGCCGCAAGATTGCGGAGGGTTCGCCACGGGCCATCCGCAGTGATGCAGCGGTGATTCGGGCTTACCTCGGAGAGAATGGCACGCAGCCGCTGCCGCCCGAGGTGATCGCGGACCTGGGTCAATCCTGAAATATGCCAGCTGCACCCTCAGGCTCTATGCTCTCGTCTCCTTGTCGTAAAGCGTTTCCATGCTGTCCTTAACCCACGTTCACGTTTACCATGGTCCCATCCACGCCTTGCGCGGCGTCGATCTCAGCGTGGAAAGGGGGGAGATCGTGACCCTGATCGGTGCCAATGGCGCCGGTAAGTCGACGCTGTTGATGAGCATTTGCGGTGCTCCCCGGGCTGCCCGCGGACGGGTTTTGTGGGACGGGGAAGATATTACCGGGTTGCCCTCTTTTGCGATTATTCGCCGTGGTATCGCCCAGGTTCCAGAAGGGCGGCGGATTTTTTCGCGCATGAGCGTGTTGGAAAATCTTTTGGTTGGCGCGACACCGCTTGCGGATAGCCAGAGCGAGGAGGATTTGCAGCGGGTATTTGCGCTTTTCCCGACGCTGAAAGACCGCCAGCACCAACGCGGTGGCACGCTCTCTGGCGGTGAGCAGCAGATGCTCGCTATCGGGCGCGCCTTGATGGGGCGCCCCCGCTTGCTGCTGCTCGATGAGCCCTCCTTGGGCCTTGCCCCCAGGCTGGTGCAGCGAATTTTTGAGATCATCGAGGCGATCAATCGGGAACAAAATGTGACGGTATTCTTGGTAGAGCAGAACGCCTATCATGCTCTGCGGCTCGCCCACCGCGGTTATGTCATGGCAAATGGGCGCATCGTTCTCGCCGGAGAAGCCAAGTCGCTGCTTGCCAACCGGGAGGTGAGGGCAGCCTATTTGGAGGGTGGCGTGTGAGACCGGCAGTGGCAACTGTCGTGTGCGATCGGCAGGGTGCGGGTGCTGGCAATGATTGAATACGGTCGAGGATAACGGGTAATCGATGAATGATGTCGTGATCTCGTTTCTGGGCACGAAGCTTGGCGTTTTTATCGGCGTGACGGTTATGCTAATGGGCGGCGCCGCCTTCCTGATGGGTCAGTCGGTGGCTAATGGCTGGCGGCCTGGATGGCAGGTGATGATTTACAGCCTGTTTCTCGCCGTCGCCGCCCAGTTTTTGATCTATGCCCTGTTTCAAGGAGAGGTGGTACTCTCCGGGCTCATTCTGGATTGGATGGTGTTGACTGGCATCGGGCTCGCAGCGCATCGCATCACCCGGGCTAGGCGATTCGTGGCCCAGTATCCATGGCTTTATGAACGCACGGGGTGGTGGAGTTATCGCAAGCGATCGTAATCTGGGATAATGGCTGGGCGTTTCCTGGGGGGTGTTTCGCTCGCCAGAAAACCGACGCTATCGGCAGTCGCAAGTCGTCACTGCCCGCGCAAAGGCGGTGGCGCTTTTTATTCGGTAACCGTTGATTTTTTGTTCAGAAGGGAGGGTTTTTGATGAAGCAAATCGTGGGCGGCCTGCTGATCGCCGTTGCCGCTGGGTTCACATCCGGTGCGGCGGCTGACATCACTGTCGGCGTGGTGGGTCCAATGACCGGTAAATATGCGACCTTTGGTCAACAGATGCGCCGTGGGGCGGAGATGGCGGTCGCCGATGTCAATGCCGCCGGCGGGGTGCTCGGCGAGCAACTCAAACTGGCCGTTGGTGATGATGCCTGTGACCCGCGCCAGGCACGAGAGGTGGCCAACAAGATGGCAAGCAAAGGCGCTGTCCTGGTGGTGGGACACTTTTGTTCCGGCTCCTCGATTCCGGCCTCCGAGGTGTACGCAGAAGAAGGGATCCTGCAGATATCTCCCGGATCCACCAACCCCAAGTTGACGGAACGCGGGCTCGAGAATGTGTTTCGAACCTGCGGGCGCGATGACCAGCAAGGCAGGGTGGCAGGCGACTATATCGTCGATCACTTGGCGGGCAAGCGCATTGCCATCCTGCATGACAAGACCGCTTACGGCAAAGGGTTGGCCGATGAGACTCGCAAACAGCTGCACAAGCGCGGCAAGCGAGAGACGCTGTACGAAGCGTTCAGTGCCGGTGATCAGGACTACTCGGCGCTGGTCAGCAAGATGAAGGCGGCGGGCATCGGTGTGGTCTACGTCGGCGGTTATCATACGGAGGCGGGGCTCATCGTCCGCCAGATGCGCCAACAGGGGATGAAGGCTGTCCTCATGGCGGGAGATGCGTTGGTGACCGATGAGTATTGGGGTATAACGGGTGCTGCCGGTGAGGGCACGTTGATGACCTTTAGTCCCGATCCGACCCGCAATGCGGCGGCGCAACCGGTGGTTGAGCGTTTTCTTGCGCGAGGACAGAAACCAGAGGGGTACGTGCTCTACACGTACGGGGCCATCCAGGCCTTTGCCCAGGCCGCCAAAGAGGCCGATTCCACAGAATTGGCCGACCTCGTCGAAACCCTCAAGAGCGAAAAATTTGATACGGTTTTGGGTACCATCGGCTTTAATCGCAAGGGTGACGTGACGGCCCCCGGTTACGTGGTCTACGCTTGGCAACATGGGCGTTATGACTACGTCGATAAGTAGTAACCCTTCGTGAGTAGAGCCACCTTTCAGAGGGCGTGTCCAGACAAGCCCATTCCGGGACGCGCGGCATTACTTGCGATGTTCTTGGTAACAGGTGAATGATCATGGCAGTGCCGACGCTCGAGGGGATCAGAGCGGAGCGGGTGCAGACGAAGCGCCTTGCCACCCGCATCCTTTTTGCCGGACCCGAGGGCGGCGTTCCTGTGTTATTTCTGCACGGCAACCTGACGTCCGCGACCTGGTGGGAAGAGACGATGACGGCGCTTCCGGCAGGCTTTCGTGGCATTGCGCCGGATCAGCGGGGCTATGGCGACGCCGATCCGCAAGCCAAAATCGATGCCACTCGGGGCACTCAGGATCTCATGGACGATGCGTTGGCGCTGCTCGATCATCTGGGCATTGAACAGGCGCATGTCGTGGGCAACTCCATGGGGGGCTCGGTGATTTGGCAGATGCTGATAAGCTCACCGCAGCGGTTCTTGAGCGCGACTCTGGTCAGTCCCGGTTCCCCCTATGGTTTCGGCGGTACCAAAGACGTTGACGGCACCCCTTGCTATGCCGATTTTGCCGGTTCCGGAGGTGGGCTTGCCAACCGCGAGCTCATCGAGCGAATCGCCGCCGGCGATCGCGGCCTGGAAAGCCTGTTCTCGCCGCGTGCTGCGCTGCGAATGCTGGTTTATAAGCCGCCGTTCGTTCCGGTTCGGGAAGAGGAACTGCTCTCGGCCGCCCTTAAGACCCACATCGGACCCCAGGGTCTGCCCGGGGATTCGGTGTCTTCTGCCAACTGGCCTTATGTGGCGCCGGGGCAGTGGGGACTAGCCAATGCCACCTCGCCCAAATATGCGGGCGCCATCGGCCGGCTCTACGGGATCAAGCCCAAGGTGCCTATCCTGTGGGTTCGGGGGAGCCACGATCTCGCGGTTTCGGACGCCGCAGCTTCCTGCCCCGGTGCACTGGGCGCCAAGGGCTTAATCCCTAACTGGCCGGGAGCGGAGATCTTTCCGCCGCAGCCCATGATTGGTCAGACCCGAGCCGTGCTCCAGCGATACGCTGCCGCCGGAGGCCGGTTTCGGGAGATGGTGATCGAGGATACCGGGCATGTGCCGTTTATCGAGAAGCCAGAGGCCTTCAATCAGGTTTTCCACGAGCATCTCTCGAGAACGACCCGGCAGTGAGTCGCTTGAACGCTTAGAAGCTGTTTTAAAAACTACTGTGCTTGCCATAGCGGCGTTGCGCGGCGGCTCAAAATCCTCATGTACTCCCTTGTACACTCCGGTTCCTCCCCACTGTGCGCC
>JBAPTW010000233.1:0-1812 GCA_049282355.1 Gammaproteobacteria bacterium
CCCGTCGGCGCCATGGGCGAGCCGCTGCCCTGATCAGTCGCCCCAGCTGAACCGGAAAGCCCTATCCCCTTCGGCGCAGCGGACATTTTCAGCGCCGAGAATCGGCCCTTCAGGAGGGCCATAGCGACCGAGAATCTGACAGGTGAACCCCGCGCTCTGAAAAGAACCCGGCTGAAGGTCTTGTATGGCGGCAAGCACGAAGTCATCGCCTTCGGCGCAGCTCATATTGCGCACCGACATGTCCGAGACGTTGGGTTCGTACTCCGAAATACAGTCATCCACAACATCTGGCGGCTGGAGAGTTGCAGCAGGGGCGTCAAGAGTCCTCGCAGCCCGCATGGCAATCATCCGTGCCTCGGGCTGTGAGTCGGCAGCGCCAAGGACGCCAAAGCCGTAGCCACCAAGGTCGATGGGGTAGTTGAAACAAAAGACCCCCTCCTCGCAGCTTCGGCTGAAATATTCCGCAGTAGTCACATCGAGGTTCGCATTCGACACCGACTTTCCAGTGGTCGTATAGCCAGTTCCCGGGTTGGGGGAATCCTGCGGTGTGTAGTCAATAATCGCAACCGCCCTTGGTGTGTCGATCTGCGTCCGCTGCCTGCGAGGGCCAAAACTTTCCAGGTATCTTTTTCCTTCGGGTAGGACAGCCGTAGCCCCGGACTCATAGTCAAGCGATGTGCGTACGAACGTGGGGAGTTCCTCCGAGCTTGATTGGGCTTCGGACGTTTGATCTGACTTGCTCGCAACTGGCTCACCGGATTCCGGCTTTACTGTCGACTCGCCAGGCGAACTCAACAGATCAGCACCCCCGAGAACAAGCACTGCTCCTGCCGTTAGGGCAGCAATCACGGCGGCTGCCGCCACAAGCGGCCACCGCTTTCGCGTGCGGATAACGGTCGTAGGAGCGGCCGTCACTTCGCGGCGTCCCTTGGTGGAAAGGGGGATCGTCTTGTCGGTCCCTGTCAAAGGTGGTCCGGCGACAGCCGGGACGTCCGATAGCCCCTCGGTAACGGCCACCGCCGCGCGCGATAAGGCTCCTGCGGACGGCCATCTTTCCGCGGGATTCTTGGCCGTGGCTTGCTCAATTACGCGGTCAAGGGACCTATGAGAACGCACCCGACCAGGGAGGGCTGGCAACGGGTGGTTGACGTGCGACCACATGATCTGGGCGGGAGACCCGGAAAATGGCGGCTCGCCGGCAAGGCAGAAATAGAGAACGCAACCCAGTGAATAGACATCCGCTGCACTGCCGATCTCACCTTGCTCGATCTGCTCAGGCGCAGCGTATGCCGCGGTTCCAATCCATTCACCCGAGAGCGTCAGCACGGTTTCACCTTCGGCTGCTTTTGTCAGACCAAAGTCACCGAGATAGGCATGCGTCTCCCGGTCGGCATCCGCAAGGAGAATGTTCGCTGGCTTGACGTCTCTATGCACTAGGCCTTCCCGGTGGGCGGCGTCGAGAGCTCTTGCCACCTGGTGGACGACTTGTGCAGCTAACTCCGCGTCGAGCGGACCCTCGGCATTGACTTTTGCCTCAAGGTCGGTTCCCTCAACCAATTTCATTGCGAGGAAGGGTTCTCCAGCCTCGGTTTCGCCGAATCCATAAACCGGGACAACGTTTGGATGGTCTACCGACGCAAGGTGCAGAACCTCGTTGCGAAATCGGCGCTGGAAGTCATCACCAACGCCCATCGGTGCGGTGATGACTTTGATCGCAACGAACCGGCTCAGCTCGGTATCCCATGCCCTATAGATCCGCCCCATCCCACCGGCGGCAATAAGGTCGCGAATCTCGTAGCTGCCGAGCTGATC
>JBAPTW010000234.1:0-3909 GCA_049282355.1 Gammaproteobacteria bacterium
GATTCTGTTGATGCGGTTGCAGACCATTCATAGAGGCTGAGATCAGTAGATTTTCCAGCCAATTATCGGCGTAGCGTTGGGCGTTGAGGCGCTCAGACGGGCAGCGTTGTCCTTGGTATTTGCGGACCGTTTGGGGTGATGATGGACAGAAGTTCCAAAGCAATGCCAAGGAGCGAACACGGCGTTCTGCCGATGAAACCGTGCCGTGGAAGTACTGAGCGGTAAAGAAAGAGCACGGTCGAGGAATTTCATCAGCCGGTCGACGAGGTTACTCGTGCGATGCGCTTTCGGATGCTCGTAGCTTTTGATCAATGGGGCGCGCTTGTCGCAGAGCGCTAGCGTATGGGTACTCATCGCCGACTCAGGCAATTTGGCCGGTGCCCACTCGCGAAGCCGCCTTAGGCGCTGCGCAAAGGCGCGCTTATTCTTGGCGTGATAGGCCTGCCAGATTTTCTCCCGCACCACCGCGAACGACTCGGCCAGCGCTTGGGTCGCGCGCTCGCGTACCTTGAGGAAGGCATGGAGAAAACATAGGATGACAGCGATGCCTGGAAATAGACTCTGCCAGGCCTGTTGGGTGGGCTGCCAGCCATCGGTATTGACCGTCTCAGGCCGGTAAGCTCTATCAAGCGCTTTGGCTTCCTCGGCAAAGACACCGTAGGCTTGCGTGAGGGCAGTTTGCGAGGCGCAGGTCGCCACAGCCGCCCCGAGGATACAGCCCTTGGCCGCGGTGGTGGCGATGTAGAGCCGCTCACCGACGAGCCAGCTGTGCTCTTCATCGGCGACCAAATCCTGCGGCAATCGCTGCGGTGCTTTGACCGTGGTGCCAACCAGGCTGAAGCGGCCAAGCCCCTGCTGCAGGCGATACCAATACATGGCATCGCGTCCAAAGACATCGGCCATGGCCCAGGAGGGCACATGAAAGCGCATCAAAAACAGCGGCTTTTCGACTTCTGCCACCCGGGCAGTCATATAGGGCAGAACAAACGCTGGGGCGACCGTGAAGACCGTCCCGCTGGTCCGCAGCCGAAACCGACGACAGCATAGCTGTTGCTTGCGCGAGCGGTCCGTAAACCCATACAGCGCGTAGCCCTGAGCAAACCCCAGTGGAAAGAGTTCAGGGTAGCACCGATGCAACTCGGACAGCTGCTGTCGAGCAAACTCGTTATTGCGCACAAAATGCTCGTATTCTCCTGGTGCCAGCGGCAAGCGCAGGGTCCGGTGTCCTTTCGTTCGTCTTTGCGCTACAGTCGCCATCGTTGCCTCCGCCTTCGCAGATGTTGTTCCTGTTCTGTGGACCTAACATCTCACGTCGTCGGAGGCAGCTCAACACCACTTCAAGCCATCAACAGAATCCGTTACAACCAGTGGAAGTTTCGGCGGTTTGGGCTTACTACCCCATGAAGATACTAACGCGATCTTTACCTGTTCTTGTCGGTCTCCTTCTGCTTACAGCCTGCGCGCACGCTCCAGCGCCCGACGGAGCTGACTCGGGGCGACTACAGCGAGAACCGGCAATACATCACACGGCTGATCGAGGACAAGATGGTCGAGCACGACATCGTTGGGCTCAGCATTGCGCTGGTCGACGATCAACACGTCGTGTGGGCTGAGGGTTTTGGCTGGGCGGATGAGCAACGGAAAATCAAAGCGACACCGGAGACCGTCTACCGCACCGGATCGATCACCAAGCTGTTCACCGCCACGGCGGCGATGCAGCTCGACGAGCAGGGCAGAATGGATATCGACCAGCCGTTACAAAACGCGCTGCCGCAGTTCGCTATCAAGAGCCGCTTCCCGAATGCGGGCCCAGTCACCCCGCGCAATATCATGACGCACCATTCCGGGCTGCCTTCGGACTATCTCAATGGCATGTGGACGGAGAAACCGGCGGAGTTTACCCAGTTGGTGGTTCGGCTCAAAGAGGACTATATGGCTTATCCGCCCGATACGATCCTCTCCTATTCCAACGCTGGTATGACGCTGTTGGGACATGCGGTGCAGCACGTCAGTGGCCGTCCCTACGGCGAGCAAATCGAACAGGCGCTGCTGGTCCCGATGGGCATGTCACACTCCTACATCGCCGCCACGCTGAAAGACGATCGGCGGTCCTCGAAGGGTTATTCCGACAACAAGGAAATCACCGCGCTGCCGTTACGGGACCTGCCTGCTGGGGGGCTCAACAGCACCGTGCTCGACCTGGCGCGATTGACGCAGATGGTGTTTGCCAATGGCCGCGCGGGTCAGTGGCAAATCCTCAAATCGGAAACCCTGAACGAGATGTTGCGCTACCAGGACGGCGAGGCACCGTTCGATCTTGAAAAGCGGGTGGGGCTGGGCTGGTTTTTGGACGATCAATTTGGTTCTGAGGCCGGCTTGATCGCCGCCCACGACGGCGGCACCTTTTTGTTCCACAGCAGCCTGATGACGCTGCCCAGACACCAGCTCGCGGTGGTGGTGCTGGCGAATTCCGCCTCGGCGGCTCCAGCCGTTACGGCGATCGCCGAGGAGGCGTTAAAACTGGCGTTGGAAACCAAAACCGGCATCAGGGTTCAGGAGCCCAAGGAAGTGTCTGCTAAGGGCTTGCCCGCCAGGACCGAAGATTTACAGGCTTTTCCGGGGCACTATTCCACCCCACTGGGACTGGTGGAAATCGAACGCCGGGGTGACCGGTTAAAGGTCATCGCGGACGATGAAAGCTTCAATCTCGTGCGGCGAGAGGACGGGCACTACCACCTGCAATACAAACTGCTGGGGCTGTGGCCCGTCGGATTGGGCGTATTGGGGGAGCTGGGTCTGACCCATGGCGAAGTCGCCGGGTGTGACGTTTTGATCGCCCACCACGAAGGCCACGAGGTGCTGGCCGGGGAAAAGATCCTCCCGAAAGCCGTGCCCGAAGCCTGGAGCGCCCGAGTGGGCCACTACGAGGTGATCGATCCGCAACCCGGATTGACGCTCAAAGACGTGGCATTGCACTCAGAGGAGGGGCTGCTGGTGCTGGAGTTTGGCATACAACTGCCTCACCTGCCCAACGAAGATGACACCGAACGGCTTGCGTTGGTCGCCGTCAACGACCGAGAGGCCGTTGTTCACGGGCTCGGCCGCGGCAAGGGCGGTAACGTTCAGGTGACACGGCGAAGTGATGAGGAATTGCTGAGCTATTCCGGATTCCTGCTGCGGCGCAAACCCTAGAACATGGGGTTGTAAGCCCAAACCGCCGAAAATTCCGTCACCCCAAATTGAGTCCCGCCACGATCGCATCCAGGTCAATGAGCTATCCATTGCTGCGGAAGGTGTAGTGCCCGTTCAGCAGGATGTGCCGCCAGGCCGCCAGTGACATCGGGGTGATGAGCGCCTGCGCCTTGGCGTTTCCGCTCGCCTCGTACTTCGTCAGCAACCGCGACAGGATGGCCGAGTTGTAGAAAATGATCGCGTTAGCGATCAGCCTGGCGCACTGGTTGCTGATGGCCAAAGTTTGCAACAGAGCCGGTTGTCGAAAGCGCCCCTTTCCTGCGCCTCGCGGATCTGCTGTTCAGCCAGTCGGTCTATCCACCACATGAACCTGTCACTCCGCGGTGGAGGCCGGTTCAAGGCAAGACGATGGCATCGAAATCCTTCACCTGGCGGTGGCCGGCTGCCGGGTCCGGGTCTCCGTCGCGCACCAACCACAGCGTCTGCATGCCTGCGGCGCGGGCCGCTTCCAGCTCGCCCTCGATATCGGACAGGAACAGGATATCGCCGGGTGGCAGACCTATATCCTCGGCAATGGCAGTATAGGCTATCGGCTCGCGCTTGGCGCCGATGCGGGTGTCGTAGAAGCCGCTGAACAGCGGCGTGAGGTCACCGGCATCACTGTGGCCGAACAGCAGTTGCTGCGCCTGTACCGAGCCCGAGGAAAACACATACAGC
>JBAPTW010000235.1:0-2745 GCA_049282355.1 Gammaproteobacteria bacterium
CCCATCCTTGCTTGCTGTGGCGACAAATACACGACTGTCTGAGCACTTATGGTGATCTGGCTGGTGTTTTGCCAGACCGCCTTAGAAGCTGTTTAAAAAATGTCTCGAGCGCCAGAGTCGCAAGGCGCACGGCGGCGAGGAAGTATAGAACAGGGCAAGAGCGCTGAGGGTCAACTCTAATCCAAGCCACCCCAGCATAACATGCAACACTGTTTTTTCACTACCGTAACTTTCAATAAATTGCCCGGCGTACCTGGAAAACATCTGGTAGTTGTTGAATCCGGGCGAGGGCACGGTTGAGTGTAGTGATATCGGGAATTTCAAAAGTTATAAAGAGTGTTGCTGTGTGAGCGTCTTTGTCCAAATGAGTGTGAGTGGCGGTTACATTGAGCTTTTCATTGGTGAGCACCGTCGTAATGTCACGCAGCAACCCGTGACGATTGAAAGCGATGATCTGAACTTCGACGGGATACGATCCATGAGAGTCGATATTCCAGCTGACCTCAGCAAGCCGTTCGGGACACTCGTTTGCGCACGCGAGCACTTTGCGGCAGTCATGACGGTGGATAGTGACCCCGTATCCGCGGGTGATATAACCGACGATGGCGTCGCCGGGTACGGGGTGGCAGCAGCCCGCCAAACGGGTGACGAGATTGCCCACCCCTTGTACTCGGATGCCAGAAGATGTCTGTTGGCGAGTCGTTGTGCTCGGCGCTGGGTCCGGTGGTAACGTGTCGCTGCTGCGGTCGTACCCAAAAATATCCTGCACGGCATTGATAATTTTCGGTGGCTTGATGTCGCCGCGTCCGATCGCAGCAAATAAATCATTGGTTCGCTTGTAATTGAGCCGCTGTGCCAGCTTATCGTGGCCTACAGCAGCGTACCCCAGACGCTTCAGTTCACGCTCCAGGCCCGTGCGCCCGTCGGCTACGTTACGATCGTAATCCAGTTGCCGGAACCATTGTTGGACTTTGGATCGCGCTTTGCGCGTCTTGAGATAGCCAAGGTGCGGGTTGATCCAATCGCGGCTGGGCCTGCCTTTCTTGACGGTTAATATTTCAACCTGTTCACTGGTATTGAGGCGGTAGCTTAGCGGCACGATGCGCCCATTCACCTTGGCTCCCCGGCACCGGTGACCGATCTCAGTATGAATGTGATAGGCGAAGTCGAGAGGCGTGGCGCCTTGCGGCAGGTCGAGTACCTTGCCTCTTGGGGTCAAAATATAGACGCGATCTTGAAAGATGTCGGGCTTGAACGGCTCCAACCATTCATTGCTATCGATAATTTCCGCTTTCCATTCAAGGAGCTGGCGCAGCCAAGCGATTTTAAGGTCAAAGGAGGGATCTTCCGGTGTCTTGTCTTTGTATCGCCAGTGAGCAGCAATCCCAAGCTCCGCCTGTTGATGCATTTCATGGGTGCGGATTTGAACCTCGATGACTTTTTCCTCTGGCCCGATTACCGCCGTGTGAATTGAACGGTAATTGTTCTCCTTTGGCGTTGCGATATAGTCATCGAACTGCTCCGGAAGATATGGCCACAGGGCGTAGACGACGCTGAGAGCCGCATAGCAATCGGATACTTCGTTAACCAGGATTCGCACGGCACGCTGGTCATAGATCTCATGGAAACCTTGGCCGGTGCGCTTCATTTTTCGCCATATCCCAAGGATGTGCTTCGGGCGACCGGTGATCTTGGCATCGATGCCAGCATGCTTCAGTTCCACTTGAAGCCTATCGATGAAACGCTCGATATAGCGCTCACGATCAATACGGCGCTCAGCGAGCCGAAGGGCGAGGTCTTTATAGGCTCTCGGCTCCAAGCAGCGGAAGGAAAGATCCTCAAGCTCCCACTTCATCTGCCATATGCCGAGTCGGTTGGCAAGAGGGGCAAAAATATCTATGGTTTCGCGGGCAAGACACGGCTGCGCTTCTAGGGGCAGGATATGTAGAGTCCGAAGTTCCTGCAGCCGCTCGGCGAGTTTGATGATGACCACCCGCGCGTCTTGCGCCATGGCCAGGAGCATTTTGCGCACCCCCTCCACCTGCGGGGCCTTTTGAGCGCTGGTGGAACTGAGCGTGCCGGTCAGGGCGCTCATCTGCGTGAGGCCTTTGACGAGGATCGCGATGCGTTCGCCAAAGTTGGCCTCTATCTCCGGCAGGAGTGCTGGAGTCCTTTGAGCCAGCTTGTAGATCAGGGCAGCGGCGATGCTTTCGTGGTCTAGGCGCAGATCAACGAGTATGTTGGCTACTGAAAAGGTGGATTCCCAGTGGGATAGGCCGAGTGTCGGGCTCTGGCTCCCATGAACATCTTCAAGCCATGAGCAGGCGTGGCGAACAGTCTCTATATCGGCACCGTCTGCGGCCAGGCGCCGTAGCCACGCATTGATATCATGTCGCGGCTGTAGGACAGTGCATGAAGACTGTTTCTCGATTGTGACCATAGCTACGACGGGTGAAACGGCGGCACTTAAAGGGAATAGAATGGCACCAGTCATGAAGCCATTGCCATATGCATTGCAGCTGCTCTTGGAGCGTTAGGGACTATATTGTCTCCGCTGACGCAGCAATCCCATTATAGTGGAGGCACAAACTCGTGCATCGAGTTGAGCGAGTCACAGACCCTAAGCTGCATGATTGCGGTATTGTGGCTTGAATGCAATCAAACACAAACACCGTTCGAGGCGTCATTGAGGCATTCTTGACGCTCAGTAAGAGCGGGGCGGATTGCACATTACAGCGCTGTCCG
>JBAPTW010000236.1:0-1691 GCA_049282355.1 Gammaproteobacteria bacterium
ATGAAGGTTCTGACAAACGCAGCGACCACATCCTTGTACAAGTCGCGCTGCCAACAATAAGCATTGCTGATGACATCGGCGATTTGCATCTGTTGCAGATGGACGTAGCTGCACAGGGCGGCAAAAATATGATTGAGGATGGGGACCTTGCCGCGTACCTGGAATTTCTCGATGTGACACACCTGCTTGATCAGGCGATGGTATTGTTCAAAGAAGCCCTGGTAGGGGTAAAGACCATCGGCAGTCAAGCAGATCGGCAGCCGAGGGTAACATTGCTTTAGTTTCGCCGCCAAGCGCACGAAGGCGTTGCGCTCGCAATCCTGCTTGTCATACGCGCCCACTGGATTAGCGATCCATTCCGTGGCCAACGAAATCGCAAAGCCGTTGGGCGTGATCAGCTTGGCCTCGAGCACCTGATGAAAATAGCGGGTTTTGCCCGTTTTCGAGGTTTGATGCAGACACTGCTCACAGTGCTTTTGCGCAAAGCTCAGGGTGCCCGTGGCATCGATGGCCACCACAAAGTAGCGCTGCAGTAAGCGGTAAGGATGCAGCACCTTTTTCTCCAACAGCGTTTTCGCCAGCCCCTGCTTGAGTCGCTCGAGCTGCTCGTCCGTCAACCGACACAGCACCTGGTGCACTGTGTCTAGGTGCGGCAGCCGCAGTTTGAAGAGCCTCTGGTAGTGCTTCTTAAACTTCGCCTCCTGGCGCTGGTTGTTCAAGGCGTTGCGCGAACCCTGTTGAAAGACAAACAACACAATCCCAGCCATCAGAATTTCGCTCAGCGCATAATCGGGCTTGCGGCGGCAATCCTCGAGCTGGCGTAACCGCTCCAGCAGGTCCGGGAAAAAATGTTCGATGGTCTTCAGTAACTCACAGACCACCGTTTGACCTCGGCTCTTGGCAGCACCAGTTACCCCTGCCTTCGCTTGACGCCGGGCGAGGCGACGTGTTCTCTTGTTACGCTGGCGTTGAGGGCAAGCGTTGGCGCGCTTCTTCATGGGGCCTCCTCTCGGAACAAAAAGCTCCATGATAATGCCTTCAGCGCCTCATATGCCCCCCTGCCCGCGTGAAATAGCCGGAAGAATATTTTTTCGGAGTACCTTTAACTTATTGACTTTAAGACCTTTTATTTAACGCTCTGAATTGCTGGGATCAGAAAGTGCTGCGCTACGCCGAGGAACTACTGGAGGCGCACTTGCCATTGGTGGCCGACGGTTATTGCTGCACCACGGTGGATTTGCTTGATGTGCTGCTCGGGGTCGCAGTCAATCACGGTACCGTTGAATCGGTTTGCGCCGATCTGGTGGGCACACCGGATCCAGAGACGATTCGCCGCTACTTCAACGAGCAGCTGATGGTGGATGATCTGGCCCAACTAGAACAGGGCTTATAGCGGTTCCCTCTTGAGTTCGATACTCAGTGCCCTTAGATCCATAATACAGTGAGCTGTTAGCATGGTCATGGGTATGAAACCTTACTCCAACGATTTACGAGAGAAGATTATTAGCGCCTACCAAAACGGTGAAGGTTCGATGCGTCGTCTTGCCAAGCGCTTTTCGGTGAGTTTGAATTTTGTGTGGCTATTGATTGAGCGTGTTCGAGAAACGGGTCGAGTCGACCCCAAGCCCCACGGCGGCGGACAGCAGCCGGTGATCGCGGGAAAAGACGTGGACACCTTGCATGAGCTGGTC
>JBAPTW010000237.1:0-14422 GCA_049282355.1 Gammaproteobacteria bacterium
AAGCCCGATTGGAATTGAATGCAATTCATCGGCATGACACGATCCTCCAGCGTGGATTGACCACCAGTGTGCACCTTATCACGGCAGAAAGCTTGGTCTGGCTGAAGAATCTTGCTAATCAGGAACCGCGAACCTAAGCGGCCAGGGGGAAACCATTATAGCCCCCATCGACCCAGAGCTTGCGCAGACGTCGAACACCGGTCGTGAAATAATCGGTCAACAGCGCTTTCAAGCCTTTCTGGTCGCTGGTGTTGGCTGCGGTGACCACCACCGCGAGAATGAGCCCCAGCGTGTTGACCAGCCCATGGCGTTTGCGCCCCTTGACCTTCTTGCCGCCATCAAAACCGATGTCTTGCCCTTGGGTCGCGGCTTTCACGCTTTGGCTATCCACACAGCCCGCCGAGGGGGCTGTGTCCGTCGACCTTGACGCTGGCGTTTCTGGCTTCGCAAGATGTTCATGAGCCGTTTCCAAACACCGCTTCGGCTCCACCGATAGAAGTAGCCGTACACCGTTAGCCACAAACCAAAGTCGCTCGGGCCCTCGGCAGCATGCGCCACTGACAGCCCGTCTTGTTGACATACAAAATACCATTGACCACCCGACGCAGGTCGCTGGACGGTCGCCCCCGTTTGCCCGGTCCACTCTTCGATTGCGACACCTGCCGCTCCACGAGTGACCATTGACCATCGGTTAAGTCTGTTGGATAGTGCGGCGCCATGCCTCCCCCTTCAATGTGATCGTACGTCTGGGGGAATTTCAACGCATGGATACGCTCACTTCAACTCCGGCCTCGAAGCTCGCTCACCTATTTTTAAAACAGCTTCTGAGTGGGTGCCTCAAGGCGGCGCTCGAGGGGCGGGCGTTATTGGAAAAGATGGTGGGTGAACCACTCTCCCAGGAGCACCTCGCTCCCTTCTTGGCGACCTTGTCCAGTGACGGGCAATTCGACCAGTTTTGCAGCGCCTTGCTAACCGTGGCTTGCGTTGGTCAGGCGGTGTGGCACGAGGCAAGCTTGAAAGCGATGGCGAGCAGTTAGGGTAACGCATGCGTTATCGCTAAGGCCTACCGAGCCCATGGCTAAGAATTCTTGGATCAGCTGGGCGAGGCATTCTCGCTAACGGTGCTCGACCACCAGCAAGACAACTTCCTATTGGCGGTCGATCGTCTGGGAATAGAGCGGTTGTGTTATGCGGTGACCGCGGAGTGACTGGCCTTCGCACCTTCCACCGAGGCTATGCTGCGACACCCTCTGGTCACGATTGAAATCGATTTACAGGGCATTTGCCACTACCTTTATTTTCATGTGGTGCCCACGCCGAGCACTCTCTTCAAGGGCATCCGTAAGCTGCTGCCCGAGCAGCTGCTGATTGCTCACAGAGGAAAGGCGGAGACGACTTATTTATTGGTAGCTTCACCATCAGGAGCAAAACGACACCTCGATTGATGCGCTATCTGATGAGCTTCGAACGATCCTCGATCGCTGCGTTGCCCGCGCTGCGAATGGCAGCGGATCCATCGGGTGTTTCTTGAGCGGCGAGATAGATAGCTTCACCCTGGTCGGGGTATTGTGTAAACACTGGGGAGGTTCGGTTCCCACCTTAGGAGGTGCTGAGCAAAACCAAACATGGCTTTGGTTTGCCTTTCGGTCTGGAATAAGAGACGAGACCCGTCTTCGCGCCCTGGCGAGAGACAGTCTCAATGCCTTGGGTGAACGTCGGTTAGTCAATTCCCGTTTTCTCGACATGCTCTGGGAGCGCCACGGTTCTGATCATGCCACCTACTACGGCGACATGATTTAGGTGTTGATGATGCTGGAGCAGTGGCTGGAGAGCCACGCCCATTGAGCGGGTCCCGAGCACTCAGCAGTCAGCAGCTGCTAATCAACCGTTTGGCTGAGCGTGGGAACCCTGTTGTGAGGGTACGGTTTTGGCGCCCGCAGCGTTGAGTATGCTCGTCGCCGCGCGCAGACTTGGATGCAGCCAGGGAAGCGTCCAAGCGATAACCGCAAGGAACGCATCGGTGACATCGGGAGAGCGCCCAGGAATGCTTTGCTGGAGCCATTCGAGCGCCAGTACAAGACCGAAGATACCAACAGCGCCTCCGAGGCAAGTCGCCAGTGACACGGCGGTCCTTGACAAGAGCATCAAGTAGCTCAAGCCGAAAAAGGGCCAGGTGCTGGCGGCAATGTCCATGAGCCCGATGAGGTTGTCGGACAGATGGCTCCGGAAGGGGATCCAATTAATAGACCCAATGTTCGGGAAGCCCCCGCCACTAGGATGCAGTGCATCTGTTACCAATGCCGCAACGAGGAACAAGGCAGCGAGCACGTGAGCGCGTCCCCTGTGCTGTTTTTCTTTGAGCAACCAGAGCGCAACTAAACCCACCAGTGCTCCGCTCACGGCCTCCGGTGAGAGCTGGCGGCTGACGACGGGCACTTTGAATGCCAGGATGGTGGCAACGAAGGCAACGAAAAGCCAAAGCTTGTGAGTGTTCGATCGCAGCACAGTGGCGGCCAATAGGCCAAGGCCAGCGATGTTCAACGCATAAACAAAAATCTTGACCGTATCGAGGGGGAGAGTGCCGTTCAAGGCATGCCACAGCAGTTTGAGCCCGTGTCTAAGATTGCCGATGTCTAGGGAAGGCACGAAGGGCGTGAGCTGGGAAACGGCCCAGAGTAACGCCGTAAACAGACCGAGAAGCGGTAGCGCGCCTGGCGCAATGTACTCCTGGCGCAGCGTACGAAGCCAGCGCCCGTGTAAAGTGTCTGGACTGAGCGCGGCTGCAAGCGCAGCCCCGATGAATGCGCCGCTGGTGTTGAAAACGACGTCCAAAATCGAGGGGACGCGTGATGGGAGGTAGGCTTGCAGAAGCTCTAAGGCAATGCTCAGTAGTCCACCAGCGCTAGCGGCGAGAGGCAGCGTAATCGGGAAAGCGGTGCGGCGCACAAAGCCTTGCGCCAGTAGCAGACCAAAGGGTATATAAACGAGGACATTGGTCACGATATCCGAGCGGGAGGCGTGGCGTCCTCGTGCTCCCAGCAGGAGTGCCCAGGGACTACCGTCGGGAGTTGCCCAACCGCTCAAAGGATAGAGGGTCCCGTAGGCGAGCAAGAGGCCATACAGGATCGTAAGCAAAGCTGGGTTGGGAAAACTAGATGCGGTTTTTCGTTGCGCTTGGTAAGACATGGCGTGCTCAAAAGGGTCAGAGCCGTTATTTTGGGCTAGACCAAGATTTTTTCCTAACAAGTTTTTTTTCAAACGAGTCAAAAGGCGAGATTGCCCAGAAAACCCAGATTTTATCTGCCCGGCGTCGCGGCACACTTAGTATATCGAGGAAACAACCGGCAACCGGTGGTCGAGCTATCGCGCGAACGCGCTAGGTGAGAAAAGCGCCATGGTGCGCCCCATCCACTATATACGGCATTGGGGACAACCGCTCGAGAGCGACAATTCCACTATCAAATGGACGCGGTATTTGGAAAACGGCGTTAGATGAACTGGCGCAAATCTATCGAAAAAAACGGCAAAAATGCCACCCCAAACTACGGTATTATCGACTCGCAGATTGTCAAGATCATCTCCAGTAACGAGGCACGGGGCATTGACGGAAACAAGAAAATAAGGGGGCAGGAAGCGTCATATCGTAGTGGATACTTTGGGGAACCTGATCGCTATTTTGGTGCATGTCGCCAATCTTGCCGACACCCAGTCCGGATGTGATATGCTCAAAGGCACAAAGCAAAAACAGGGCCACCTTGAAGCGTTTTCTGGCGACGAAGGCTATGGGGGGAGCGCTGTTGAATTCGTGGAAAAGGTGCTCGGCTTAAAACTGCACATCTCAAAGATGGAATCAGGCTTGAAGCGTTTGTTTCGGGCTATAGAAATGTAAATAGCCTTTGTCCGGCCTGCACCGGCGTCGACCAGCTGGCGGGTAATCGAGCACCGACGTTTAGGCCGTGCGTTGGCAGAAACGTCGGTTGCTTGAAGCGGCGATCTATAGGCGGCATGCTCGACCGGTAAACGGTAGGTGCTGGCGTGCGGATCCATTTCCACTATACGGCCGCTGACCACTGCGCCCAGGTACCCGCGGGCATACCGCTCGTTCAAATCGGTGGTGGCCTATCGAGGTCATCAGCAGCCCACCCGCTTCGTTGAGAGAATGGACCAGGCGTTCCGCAAAGGACTGGACGCGCGCGTCCTGTAGAAACGCCGCGTCATTGGTTTTCAGTGCAATTGTCATGGCAACCTCTGGGTTCCTTGATGATCGAGGCGGAGAGGTTATGCTTGCGGCCATCGAAATTACAAAGATATATGGGACGAAAACCGACCGAATCTGCTTATGCTACCCGCCGAACGGCGGCAGGTTTTTCTCGGGGTAGAGCGTCACCAGGGTGTCGACGGCCGCCGATAGCGACGTCGACTGATAACACTCGCTTCTCACATTCTTTTCGCTCGAACGGTTCGAGCTTCTTTCAACGGAAAGTTCGTCCGTTGCGATTGAGGGGAGACTCTCGTCGCATGACCGATCAGTTGTCACAGGAACGGATGACGAGTTGTTGAGCAATACCCATTAAAGAAAGACAAACGAAGGCTCATGCTCCGGCACTGGCCTGAAGGTGAGACAAAAGCTAGACTCTAAGGGCGTTTAAACGAAAGCGGCTTCGTTATGTGATCGTAGGAGAGAAACTAATATGAAGAAGATGACTGGATTATTTGCGGCGGCCCTGCTCGTCATGCTGTCAGCGATTCCGCTGCATTCGGCTCAAGCTCAGCCGTGGGGCTTTAACATGTTTGGCATGAGTGTCGGGCAAAATTGGGGCTATCCCGGCTGGGGAGGACCGTGGGGTTATCCTGGCTGGAGGAGGGGCTGGGGTTATCCATACCATGGATACAGGCCATGGGGTTATCCCGGATGGGGAGGACCGTGGGGCGTTCCCCAGCGACCTGTGATCATCATTCAACCAGTGTCCCCTAAGTCGTAACTGGCTGGGGTTGCGGAATAGCGACTCGCGCCTAAACGCGCATAAAAAAAGCCCCCGCTTGGGAGGGAAAGCGGGGGCTAAATGCCTCAGGGGGGATGAGGCCTAATGCAAGGTAAAGCGTAGCGTAGGCACGGCACCGCCGGCTGAGATCTGGCTCGCAGAATCGTTCTCTCGGTGCCCGCTTGCGCCGATTCGTAACTTTCCCCCGGTTGCCTTTCCACGGATTGCAAGGACGCCCGTTGTGAACGGAATTTTCTTCTCGCTCGTTTTCGTTTCCTTCTCCCTGGCTGCCTACCGGCAATTGGTCTGGAGTGCAGAAGGCGACGAAACGCAGGCACCGATGGCGCTTTTGAGCCAAAGCATCATCGACGCGGCCAGCAGCGCCGTGACCTTGGCAATTGGCCTGGTGGGGGTTATGGCTTTGTTTCTGGGACTCATGAAGGTGGCTGAGAGCGGTGGCTTGTTGGTCATCATCGCGCGCGCCGCGCGCCCCTTGATGGTGAAGCTCTTCCCGGATGTTCCGCCTGATCATCCGGCGATGGGCGCGATGATCCTCAACATGTCGGCAAACGTCTTAGGACTTGGTAACGCCGCGACGCCTTTCGGTATCCGCGCCATGCAGGAGCTCGATAAGCTCAATCCCTACCGTGGCACGGCGAGCAACGCCATGGCGCTTTTCTTGGCGATTAACACTTCCAGTGTGACGTTACTGCCTACCGGCGTCATCGCGCTGCGGGCGGCTGCCGGTTCAGAAGATCCAGCAGGGATCTTGCCAACAACATTGTTCGCGACCATCTGTTCGACCACTGTCGCTATCCTGGCGGCGAAGACCTACCAGCGTTTCTCGGTGGCAAGCCCCGCCGCGGCTGCAGGGGGAGCGCCGAAAACGGCAACGGCGCTAGCCGAAGCATCAGCAACCGCGGTTTCTCTGAATGCGCAAACGGCCAAGGGTTATCCCACCTGGGTCTCTTTACTTGTGCTGGGTGGCATTGTGGCGCTTATTCCTCTGACCATACTTTATGGACAGGCCATCGCGCCCTGGATCGTCCCTGGTTTGATCGTTGCCCTGCTGGCGTTTGGTCTGCTGCGGGGCGTTCCTGTTTATGAAGCATTCGTGGAGGGTGCAAGAGAAGGCTTTCAGGTGGCGCTGCGAATCATCCCCTATTTAGTCGCCATCCTCGTTGCTGTCAGCATGTTTCGCGCCAGCGGCGCCATGGATCTCATTATCGCCCCCTTGGGCGTCATCACCGGGGCCTATGGCCTGCCCGCAGAAGCCCTGCCGATGGCCATTTTGCGTCCGCTTTCCGGCTCCGGTGCCTATGGAATTCTGGCCTCGATTATCCAAGATCCGGCGATCGGACCCGATAGCTATACCGGTTATCTGGTGAGCACCTTACAAGGGTCAACAGAGACTACCTTTTACGTGTTGGCGGTCTACTATGGCGCGGTGCAGATCAGGCGAGTTCGGCACACCGTAGCGGCGGCGCTGAGTGCGGATCTGGCCGGGATTATCGCCGCCGTTGCCATCTGCTTGTACCTTTTTGCCGGCTAGGGTGGGTTTGTTTGCACCTTTGAAGATGACAGACCACTCTTGAGGCGGCCTGCTAGACGGTTTCAGTACTCTTTTGGTCCGTGCTGAGAAAGACCTCGTGGACCTCAAGCATGTTTGGCCCGGCGAACATTTCCTTGGGTGGCCGGTTACGGTGCGCTTCGGCGAAGGCAGGGCTTTCCGTCCACGCTACGAAGTCATCGAACGATTGCCACCAGGTTTTGATTTCGTAGTAGCCCTGGGTGTCTGTATCATCGCGCCAGGTGCCGGTTTCATGATCGAACTTCATCGGGCGCGGTCGATGCACCTCATTGCGTATGAAGCCGGGTGCCTGGTCCACCAGGTGAACTCGATGTCGGAAACGGTCCTCGAAGTCGATTTCGTGCCCAGAAGCAATGGGAATGCGATTGGTGACGACAATCATGTGCATGCTCCTTCAGGGTATCATTGACCGCGGGCGACTCATTAGCTCGTAATGGCAATCGCGACCGTTCGCCAGCTACCCGACGTACATGGCCAAAGAGAAATCTTCGGTCCACCCGCGGGCATTGTATGATGGTAAGTCACAGCTTCTAAGGCAAGGGTATTATGCAATCGAGGAAGACCAAGATCATCGCGACGATCGGACCCGCAACGATGGATGCCAGGATGATCGAAAGTTTGATTGATGCGGGCATGGACATTGCCCGCATCAATATGAGCCATGCGCGCCCGGATCAGGTCCGGCAGATCGTGCAGAGCCTTCGCGAAATCAGTGTCAACGCCCAGCGGTGCGTCGGTATCCTCATGGACCTTCAGGGTCCAGCGATTCGAACGGGCGACCTGTTGGAGCCACTCCATCTAGCGCCGGGCGACCGCATCGCATTCACTGTCCGCGGCGAGGTTTATGAGGATCTGCCGTCAATTGCCGTCAACTACGACCAGCTTGTGAATGACATTCGAGTCGGCGATGCTGTTCTCGTCGATAATGGCAACCTGCATCTCACCGTTCTCGAGAAACGACCGAACCGAATTACCTGTGAGGTGATGACCCAGGGAACGCTGGGCAGCCGTCGTCACATCAATCTCCCCGGCGTGCGTGTCAGCTTGCCGGCACTAACGGACAAGGATATTCAGGATGTAGACCTCGGCATCGAGCTTGGCGTGGATTTCATCGCGCTGTCATTCTGTCGAGAGCCGGAGGATGTCTTGAGGCTAAAGGGCATATTGGATTACCGGCGCGCCCGGCAAAAAGTAATTGCGAAACTCGAGGATCAGCAGGCCATTCGCAACTTGGAGGAAATTATTGAGAATGCCGACGGAATCATGGTGGCGCGCGGCGATCTCGGCATCGAGTGTCCCTATGAAGAGCTTCCGATTATCCAGCGCCGTATCGTCAAGACGTGCATCATCAGGGGCAAACCGGTGATCGTCGCCACCCACATGCTGGAGTCGATGATCGAAAATCCCTCACCCACCCGTGCCGAAATTACCGATGTATCCAACGCAGTTTTCGAGCAAGCCGATGCGATAATGCTGTCGGGCGAAACCTCGGTGGGCAAGTATCCCGTGCAGTGTATCGAGATGATGGATCGCATAGCTCGCCGGGTGGAACGCAGCGGCGGTGCCAACTATGCGCAGATGGCGCAAATGGATACCCTTGGCGCCAGGCTCGTCAAGTCGGCCAACGTCCTGACCAAGGAGGTGGGCGCTGAGGCACTGATTGTCTTTACCCACACCGGTCGCATGGCGCGTAACGCCGCCTGGCTGAGACCGCTACACTCGCCGATTTATGTTTTTACCGACAACGAGTCCTTGCTGAACCAACTGACGCTGTATTGGGGAATAAAACCTTATTTTCTTCAGTTCAATGAAGATCCGGCAATGAATGCCCGAAATGCGGTTAATCTGCTGAAAAAGGAAAACCGCATCGGCAGCAACAGCAACGTGGTTGTGATAACCCCGCTGAATATCGGCGATCGGCTCATCGATACCATTCTGATGGAAACCGTGGAGTAAGCCCAGATCCCCAGGAGCGACCGGCCACGGCAACACCCATGACCGTCGCGGCACCCTGCAATGCGCCCGCCCGGGCAGAGCTCATCTTCCTCGCGCCGTTCCAATCTGCTGCGTTGTGCCGTGGGCCGCCGCTCAATGAGCAGGAGTTTCCGCACGCCAATGCGACTGGGATTCCTGCTCCTCCTTGAATCTAATGAATTCCACCTCCGACACGCGTCGCAGCACTTCGGCTAAAATGCTGCTCTCGTTGCGGCAATCGTAGACAGGAATGTTCTGATCCTGAAAGAATGCAATCGCATGCGTGGCGATGGTTTCGTCGAGATAAACAACATAGGTCTTTCCGCTCACTCCTTCTGGGTCAATGTGAAACGCGATCCGGTCTGTGACGACAACGATTTTTTCGGCCATACGCTCACTCCAGAAGCTACTCGGGCTTGCTAGCTTAATCTCTCGACGGCCATGTTATTGTTTACTGGATCACACCAAGAAAGAGTTTTTTTCTGGAGGAAGATCAAGATTCGTCTGGATATCCTTTCTATGGCTCTATTCCCGCCCGTGGCCAGTGAGGTGGCCTCTAATGCAATAGGGTCGCCGTGGTTGTGCCGTTGTTTCTGTTCTCTGCCGGGTGTTCACGCTGATCCGTTGTGCCGTAATGAGGATGATTCTTGCGCTGTGCTGGGTGCTGCGGTGGCTATTTCTGAAGGCGGTTTCGGCACCGCGGCCAATAGTCCCAGTGACGTCGAATGTTACATTCACGACAGAGTTATGCACAGGAACCGTCCAGAATTTTCTGGCGCGAGACAAATTTCTGTCAGCTCCGAGGGTGTTGGTAAGTTATTGATCAATGGATGGGTTAAGTATTGACTAAACTACCATCAAGGAGGAAGACCCCAATAAGGACGCTGTCTTACGATGCATTCATCAAAGTTATCCACAGGGTTATCCACAGCTTCTGTGGATAACCGTCATTTTTTTCGGAGATCTAGTGAGTTAGCTTGCGCAGGGAGGCATTCCCTGTGGATCTTTGGTCGTGATTGCCAATAAACGCCGTGCACCGGCGAAGACGAGATCATGGCGCTAGCCGCCGGATTGGGGTTGGCAACGGCGCTTGCGAACGAAAATCCTTCGGCATCTCGATATGACGGTGCCATTTTTTGGCACAGCATTCTTGCAAGATCCGCAGGGTGCTCATTTCGCGGTCATCGAACTGGCGCACGCCTGACAGCCCGTTTTAAAGTGTCGCGAGCGCCGGAGCCACAAGGCCGACGGCGTGCAGCGACGAGACCTACCCGATAGATGGGCGAGGAACGAGCAGCGTCCAACGCTGCTGTCGGGAGGCGCCGTAGGGTTTTTCACAACCGCTGACTTCAGACCAGCATGGCTGTTTGCCGGTCATGCGTTTCCCTCGACTCGCAACGCCTCTGCTACACTTTTAGCAGGCATTCCTGGCGGCGCATGGATGTGCTGAGACGCTCTCTTTTTAATCGACTCCCGCAACGACCGAGGTCGTTTCCTTGGTTTTATCACTTCGGGCGCCTTCCATCTATTTACTTCGCTGATTGAAGCTCGCCTATCTTGTTAAGGGCAGGAGCGACTGGCCTGACGAAAGGATGGTCATGACGTTATGCGTAAAGCAAGTGACAAGGGAGCCCACTCGCACTCCTCGATGGGATCGCTCGCTGGCAGGCGGCAGAGTTGAGCCGGTGTAGCCACAATAAAAAGTGCGCAAGAACATTTTTTTTCCACGAGAATTCACCCGCGCAAGGAACGATAACGCCCCTGTGTTTGGCGGCACGCGGTTTCGGCCAACGGAGCAAGAGAGGCCCATATGGTGAAAAACCAAACGGTCAATCGTGGTAAAAGAAAAAAGGGATCGATCAGTGACACCCGGCTTCGAATAGTGGGTGTCGGTGCGTCGGCGGGTGGCCTTGAAGCACTGCGCGATTTCGTGGCGGCATTGCCGCCTGCCGCACCGTTCTCCTACATCGTTGTCCAACACGTCTCGCCGACACACGTTAGCCTGCTCATGAATCTGCTGGCGCCGATGACCAAGCTCACAGTGCAGGATCTACGCGATAGGCAACGGCCGGAGCCGGGGGTGGTCTATATTACGCCACCCAATCGCGACGTCACCCTTCGGGACGGTGTGCTACACCTGACCGAGCCCGAAGAAACCGTGGGGCCAAAACCCTCCATCAATCGTTTCTTTAATTCACTAGCACGGGAGCTTGGGGAACATACCATCGCTATTATTCTGTCGGGAACCGGCTCGGATGGCGCTGCGGGGATGCGGGCAATCAAGGCAGAAGGCGGCATCACCATCATCCAGGAGCCTGCAACCGCCAAATACGATGGCATGCCAAAGTTCGCGCTTCGCACCGGCAGCGTGGATCTGATCATGCCCGCCGACCAGATCGGTAGTACTCTCGAGCGCCTGCTCAAGGCCCCCATCGAGCAGCTGGCGATGCTCGACGAGGGTGCGCAAGGCGACAGTATCAATGCCATGATGACCCTTGTGCGCCGCCATACCGGCTTCAACCTCAACGACTACAAACGCACCACGGTGTTGCGTCGGATAAAGCGACGACTCAGCATTCTCGGCCTCTCCAGCTTTCCGGACTATCTCAGCCGGTTAAAGGATGACCGCGCGGAGTCGATGGCGCTGATGCGCGATACGCTGATCACGGTCACATCATTCTTTCGGGACCCCGAGTCGCCGGAGACAGTCAAGACTTGCGCCGAACGCGTCGGGATGCAGGTCAACGAGCAGCTTGCGCAACGTTATGCACCGGCCTCGGTCGTCCTGGCGGAGGACGACACGGTGAAGTATTTCACCAGCGGCCTGAAACCGTATCTCCGGTTCCCCCAGGGGCAAGCTTCCATGTGTCTGTTCGACATGGTCGACGCTTCGCTATGCTCCGAGCTGCGCGCCCTGGTGTATCGGTGTCGAAGAGATCAAAAAGAAGTGCGGGGTGGCATTCACCGGATAATGTACGATGGCCAACAGCAGGACGTGCGACCCGTGGTGGCGCCCTTACCCGGCGATCTACTGGGGCTGCTGATCATCTCTTTCGAGTCCGTGAATAGGCTGCCGCGGGTCGAGCGTGAATCCCTAGAGGGCGGTGAACACGACAACCTGATCATTGGTGAGCTGGAAAGAGAGCTCGCCAACACTCGCACCCACCTGCAAACGGTGGTGGAGGAACTGGAGACCTCCAATGAAGAATTGCAATCCGTGAACGAGGAACTGCAGTCTACCAATCAGGAGCTACAGACGGCCAATGAGGGACTGCAGTCCACTAATGAAGCGCTGCTCACAGTCAACGATGAGGTGCAGATCAGGTCCACCGAGCTCGAGACCACAGCCAGTGATCTAGCCAACGTCAAGGAAAGCCTGCGCCTTCCCCTGATGGTGGTTGATCGCAACCTTCTCATTACCCAAAAAAATGATGCGATCGAGCAGATCGCTGTTTTTCAAGGAGAAATCAAGGGTCAGTCACTCACCACCGTGGAGTGGCGGGTCGAGCTACCGAGCATCGTTAATCTCGTGCGCGCGGTGATGGACAGCGGCGACACCCATGAACAAGTCATCACCGATGGCGGCCGTCATTTCTACGAGATGAGGATAATGCCGTATTGTGGCGAACGCACGACGATCGATGGCGCTATTCTGCTGTTTCAGGACATCACCGCGCACAAGCGGACCGAGGAAAAGCTCGCTCTGGCCGCCAGCGTTTTCGAGAACACCATCGATGGCATCATGGTGACCGACGCCGAAGGGGTCATTCTGCAGGTCAATAAGGCGTTTACCGGCATCACTGGCTACAGTTCTGAAGAAGCCATTGGGCAAACCCCCCGCCTGTTGCGATCAGAGCAGCACGATGACACCTTTCGCTCAGAGATGTGGCGGTCGCTGCAGGTAATGGGCGCCTGGCAAGGTGAAATCTGGAATCGCCACAAGGATGGCCATGTGTTTCCGCTTTGGCAGACCATATCTTCGGTGCGCGACCATGAAGGACACATCCGCCGCTATATTGCGACCTATTACGACATTACCGAGCAGAAGCTCTCAGAAGAGCGTATCTACCGCCTGGCGCATTACGACGTCGTCACCAAGCTGCCCAATCGCCTGCTGTTCGTCGATCGATTGCGCCACGCCCTGGAGCGGTCGAAGCGAGAAAGCATGCAAATGGCTGTCTTTTTCATTGATCTTGACCATTTCAAGACTATCAATGACACGCTCGGCCACCCCATGGGGGACAAGCTCTTGCAGCAAGTTGCCGAGAAGTTGAATCAATGTCTGCGCCGTCAGGACACAGTGGCACGGATTGGCGGCGACGAGTTCACCATCCTGCTGGAGAATATCAAGGGAGTCTCAGCGGTCGAAACGGTATCCCGCAAGGTATTGCACGCACTGTCAAAGCCGTTTTGCGTGGAGGAACAAGAGACCTTCATCTCTGGCAGTATCGGGATCAGTGTCTACCCGGAAGATGGGCTCGATGTGGATACTTTGCTGAAAAACGCCGATCTCGCCATGTACCGAGCGAAGGAACTTGGGCGCAATCGTTACCAATTCTATGCTCGGGATATGGCCGAAGAAGCCGAGGATCGGCTGCGTCTACTGAATGCTTTGCGTCAAGCCATTGTGGGCCAGGAGTTCTTACTTCACTATCAACCACTGACCCACCTTGAAGATCGGGCTTTGGTCGGTGCGGAAGCGCTGATCCGTTGGCACCATCCAACCATGGGACTCATCGCTCCCGATAAATTCATCCCCCTGGCGGAGGAGACCCGTGAAATAGACGTGATCGGGGAGTGGGTGCTGCGCATTGCTTGCGCTCAGTTACGCGCCTGGCTGGACGCCGGATTCCCACCAATGCGGTTGGCTGTGAACATTTCCGGTCAGCAGCTCAAGCGGGGGAATTTGGCCGATGTGGCACGCAAGGTTATCGAAGACACCGGTTGCCCAGCCGAGCTCTTGGATCTGGAAATTACCGAGAGCTTCATCATGCGCGAAGCCGACCAATCTATCCGCACGTTGAAGCGCCTGCGCGACTTGGGATTTGATCTCGTCATTGACGACTTTGGAACGGGCTATTCCTCCTTGAGCTATTTGAAACGCATTCCGGTCACCAAATTGAAGGTTGATCGGTCCTTTGTTCATGACATTCCCCAAGATCCTAACAACAAAGCCATCGCTAAAGCGATCATCGGCTTAGGCAAAAGCTTGGGACTGACCGTGGTTGCTGAGGGCATTGAGACTGCGGCCCAAGAAGCATTTCTCATTGGGGAAGGTTGTCACCAAGGACAGGGATACCTTTATAGTCGCCCAGTACCGGCGCACGATTTTCAAGAAATCCTTCGAGCTCAGCCGACCATCGTCAACGCAGCGCAGGCCTGATTTATTAGGCATCACGAGACGTTCACCACCGACGCCGGTTTTGCTCGAGACACAGTCTTTTCTGGAAAAAGCTCGTCAACTGCAACGGAGCGGCCGTTGCTCTAACGCGTGCGGGCGGTAGGGGTCTCTCAGGGATTTTCTGACTCACTCAAGGCGCTGCCTCTCTCTCGCTGATAAGCGTCATAGCTTTGCCTCTCCTCGCACTGGGAGGAACGATCCTTGGCGCACTCCTGGACACGGATGCTTTGCGCAGTTTCGTACAGCGTTCGCTCGATCGAGTTTGACGCGCACCCTGGAGAGATCAAGAGGCTGCCTAGAAGAAGCAGAGCGGTTACTTCGCAGCTTAGCTTGAGCACTGATTTCTCCTTTTGGCATGGTTCAAAAAGGGGTGATTTTGGGTAACAGGGCAAAAGGGTGGCGCCCTCGCGAGCGGAGGCAATGATTGACCGGCGGGAGGGAGAGCTAGAGGGCCTGGGTTACGCGGGTAAAGCG
>JBAPTW010000238.1:0-4932 GCA_049282355.1 Gammaproteobacteria bacterium
GCTGGCCACCGCAGGCTCAGAGAGCCCGCTGGCCTTCGCGATTTCCTCGATGACGTGGCGGTAGCGGTCGCGGCTGGCGAAATCCATTGCGGCGTAGGCTGCCGGGTCCGTGCGCAGGGTCCGCTCGACCACACTCAGGGTCTGGACGAACTCGCGCCAATCCATTGTCCCGAGCAAACGCAGACTGCCGATGCTGTTGCTGATGGAAACCCGGTCGGCAGCCTGCTGCTGGTTTCCTGAGCGCACCAGCTGCTCGATGCTCAGGCCCGACTCAGCCAGTTGCTGCTCGATCCAGCTCAGCGGCAAGGTCAAAGCGGACCCGTGCCCCTGCAGGCGGCGTGCGAGCTCTGATACGAACGGCGTGGTCATCGGCGGATTCGATCGCGCCATGTCCGCGATCACCAGAATCAGGCTCTTCGGATCCTGACGGGTGATCTCTATCAGCTTAGTCGCCCAGGCAACGGCCAGTTCGCTGTCTGTCCTGCCGGCGGCGATGCGCACCGCGACGCGGCGCAGATTTTCGATCAACGCCAGACGCAGCATGATGGGAATGGCCCACAACTCGCCCAGTCGCAGCGGGGTAACCGTCTGGTATGCCGCGACGAAACGGCTGAGACTGTCCGGGTCCACCCGGCCGTCACCGTGGGCGATGACCTCAAGCGCGAGGTCATAGACGCGCGGCAAACCGGCGGAGGTGCCCTCGGCCAGGCTCGGCAGCTCGCGACTATAACCCTTGGGCAGGTGCCGCTTGGCGGTGCGGATCTGTTCTTCGATGAGATAGAAGTTGTCGAGCAGCCATTCCCCGGCGGGCTCGATGCGGTGCTGCGCCGTAACCGCCGTCGTCAGCCGGTTGTAGGTCTCGATCAGCACGCCTTCGTTCGCGGCCAGGCGCGACAGCAGCTGGTCCGGCACCCGTCCGGGCGTCAAGCGGTGAGCAGACGCGAGACGCACGCCGTGCTGCTCCATCTGATCGACACTGAACAACTCCGCCCGCAACGGCGGCTCATCGTTGAAAGGCCTGCCCGGCGCGCTGCTTGCCTCCAAGGGTGCGCTTGTCAGGTGTGTCCTGATCCGCCGGCGCCAAGGCCCGAAGAGCTTCGAGTTGCCGGCTTCCCACGCTGGTCTCACGTTATTCTCCCAACAGCTCGGCGAATGGCTGCAGTTGCGCCACGTTTTACGACACCACGGATATAGGATGTGCCACGGCCTGTAGCACGCCCGGACGGCCTCCGACGGGCCAGCATGGAAAGCATCCACGAGGACGGACACCGGTGTCAACACGAACCCGTCCCCGGACCCGATGCCCGCCAATCAGCTCGCAGTTCGAGATCCCCGGTCTCGCATCACTTGAGCCGCATGGCATTCTTGGTAGAGACCACGCCTGGGAGGCTGCGCGCGGGCGCAGCCTCCCAGGCGTGGTATTACGTTGCATCAATTGCCCAGACGAATTCCTGACATGGAACCCAAAATCCCAAAGGCACTTAATATGAAAAGAACCGCGACCAGGATGATAACCACATTCAAGATTTTCTTGATGGTGGCGTCCATCGGTATGTAGCTATTAACCGCCCATAGGATTACCCCTAAGACGACCAAGACAATTATTAATTGAAGCAACGGCATAGCACTTCTCCTTGTAATACTGAACTTCGAGCGGGATTTGTACCTCGGTCACATCTACCCGGCCTGGGAAAACCTATCGCCTCCCCCCTGCCAGAGTCTGTACGAAAGCGCACATACGTACAATAGAGGGCTCGTCATCCGATCGGCCCGGTAAGTTTAAGTTAATGGAGCGGCCACGAGAAACTGGGATCGGTACACGCAGATTCTGGTAATCCGCGCGCCCAGGCGGGAGACAGCAGTGGAGCTGAACGCCAAGGAGGAACTGCGCGTGTCTGGAGAGCCACTCACCACGGCGATTTTCTTGCGGCGTCTGTGCATTTTCGGACACAGTCCAAGCGGCGTATACTGGTTGGTAATGGCTCTTCCATTCAGCCGCGTCGGTAAGCCGGCTCGATCGTGGCTGGTGATTAAGGCTTCACTCATGGCTTCCCCTCATGACCCCCGCCAGAACCACCTTCTCGCCGCTCTGCCAGCGGAGGAATGCGCGCGCCTCTTTCCCAATCTGGAACTGGTCCCGATGCCGCTCGGTCACGTGCTTTACGAGTCCGGTAGCGAGTTGCATCACGTCTATTTCCCGACCACCTCCATCGTGTCCCTACTCTACGTCATGATCGATGGCGCGTCGGCCGAAATCGCCGTGGTCGGCAACGAGGGCATGATCGGCGTCGCCCTGTTCATGGGCGGCGAAACCATGCCCAACCGCGCGGTGGTACAAAGCGCTGGCCATGCCTACCGGTTGAAGGGGCAACTGCTGAAGCAGGAATTCAATCGCTCCGGTGAGCTCCAGCATCTGTTGCTGCGTTACACCCAGGCCTTGCTGACCCAAATGGCGCAGACGGCGGTGTGCAACCGGCATCATTCGCTCGACCAGCAGCTCTGCCGCTGGCTACTGCTGAGCCTCGACCGCCTGCCCTCGAACGAGCTGATGATGACGCAGGAGCTGATCGCCAACATGCTCGGTGTGCGCCGCGAAGGCGTCACGGAGGCAGCCGGAGACTTGCAGAGGGCCGGCTTGATCAAATACCACCGTGGCCACATCATCGTGCTCAACCGAGCAGAGTTGGAGGCACGCGCCTGCGAGTGCTACGCGGTGGTCAAGAAGGAGTTCGACCGCCTGCTCGCGAAGGCCATCGTTGCGTAATCCGGCTAGTCGGGCGCTGTCGTGCGCGATCCCATGGTTGCGTACCCACACGGCCCGGCAGATCTCTTCTGTGCGCTACCGCCCAGACAATCGCCAAGTTTCACTCCAAGCTGGGAGGGACTGTCCAGGGAAAGCCGTTCGTCCGGGGTCCGCACCCGATAGCGGAATTGCATCGCCACCCTTCCCTGTGTCGCTTGCCGGGTTTCCCCAACACCAGGAGAGTCCACGTGCCGCCCACCAAGCCTGCCCCTGCTGCGAATCGTCTGCTGGCGACCTTGCCGCGCAAAGACCGTCAGCGTTTTATGGCGGGCTGTGAGCCGGTCGAGCTGGTGTTTGCCGAGATCTTGGCCGAACCCGGCGAGCCTATCCGCCACGTTTACTTTCCCACCGAAAGTTTCATTTCCCTGACAACGCCGACGGACGGCTGCGCCAACTTGGAGGTGGGGTTGATCGGCGATGAAGGCATGCTCGGGATCTCCCTCATCCTCGGGGTGGATGTTTCGCCGCTGCATGCCTTGGTGCAGGGCAAAGGCCCGGCTCTGCGGATGGACGCTGTGCGGTTTCGCCACGAACTCGGACGGAGCCCCGCGCTGCTGCCCCTGCTAAAGCGCTACCTCTATGTGGTGATGAGCCAACTGGCGCAAATAGCGGCCTGCACCCGCGCCCATGTGGTGGAGGCGCGCCTCGCCCGTTGGCTCTTGATGACGCAAGACCGGGCACACTCGGACGAGTTTCGTGTCACGCACGAATTCCTGGCTTACATGCTGGGCGTGCGCCGCGTCGGCGTCACCAAGGCCGCCACCGCGCTGCAAAACCGCAAACTGATCAGCTATCGGCGCGGGGATATCACGATTCTCCACCGCGGCGGCCTGGAGGCCGCTTCCTGCCAGTGTTACGAGGCCGACAAAGCAACCTACGCCCGGATGATGGCGTAGCTTGCTTTTCCGCGAAGGCTTGACGTTTCCTGAGCCGACACGTAAGCCAAAGCGAACGCTATGTACGGTAGCGTACAGACCGTCGCGCACGTTTGAGTAGCATTATGGGTCAGCACATTATAATGACCGACGACATCAACAAGGGTCGCCGTATCGTTTTGCAAAGGACCTTGTGATGCAACTTGCTCTAGTCGACCTTTCCTGGTGGGGTTATGTGCTGCTCACGCTGGGTTTAACCCACACCACCATCGCCTCGGTAACGATCTTTCTGCATCGACATCAGGCGCACCGCGCGCTGGCGCTGCATCCCATCGCCGGCCACTTCTTCCGCTTCTGGCTGTGGCTCACCACCGGCATAGTCACCCAGGAATGGGTGGCGATCCATCGCAAGCACCACGCCCACTGCGAAACCGTGCAAGACCCGCACAGCCCGCGGATCCATGGCATCAGGAAAGTGCTGTTCGAGGGCATTGAACTCTATCGCATCGAAGCGAGGAACGCCGCAACGCTCGAGAGATACGGCCACGGTACTCCCGACGACGGCATCGAGCGCAACCTCTACGCCACGCACTCCCGGCTTGGAGTGGGCGTCATGCTGGCGATCGACCTCGTCCTGTTTGGCCCGATCGGGCTCACCATCTGGGCGGTGCAGATGCTATGGATCCCGTTCTTTGCTGCGGGAGTCGTCAACGGCGTTGGCCACTATTGGGGCTACCGCAATTTCGCGCCGAACGATGCCTCCAAGAACATCGTACCGTGGGGGATCCTGATCGGCGGCGAAGAACTGCACAACAACCACCACGCCTACGCCGCCTCCGCGAAGCTGTCTAGCCAGTGGTGGGAACTCGACATCGGCTGGATGTACATCCGCATCCTGGAGCTGCTGCGTTTGGCCAAGGTGCGCAGGGTGGCGCCAAAGATTCGGTTCAATGCATCCAAGACCCGCTGCGACGTGGACACCGTCCAGGCAGTCATCACTCACCGCTACGCGGTGCTCGCCGGATTCGCCAAGTCCCTGAAAAAGACCGCCGTGGCGGAAATCCGAAACCTGCGGCTTGCCCTAACGATCCCCGGGACGAACGACGCCAGGGTGCAGGACGCAGTTAAGGTGATTTCCAAGGAAGAGGATCCCTATCGTGCTGGCCGAATGAGGATGTCCCATTTGGGCAAAAGTGAGTCGCGTTCCAGTCTGGCCTCAAGCTTTCGCATCACCTTTTTGGAGAGTGAAATCCC
>JBAPTW010000239.1:0-1621 GCA_049282355.1 Gammaproteobacteria bacterium
GCACCCGCTTCGATGATGCGCCCCGCATCAAAGACATAGACACGATCGGCCTGTCTCACTGCGCTCAGGCGGTGGGCGACGATCAACGTGGTGCGGTTCTTTAGAAAGCCTTGCAGGGCCTCGTGCAGGCGGGCCTCGGTCTTGGTGTCCAGTGCCGAGGTAGCTTCATCGAGGATCACTACCTTGGGGTTACTGAGCACTAGCCGCGCCACAGCGATGCGTTGCCGCTGGCCGCCGGACAGACGCACCCCTTGGCGTCCCACCACGCTGTCCAGACCCTGCGGCAGGGCGTCGATATCACGGCGCAGCTGAGCGATTTCAAGGGCTCGCCACAGGCGGGCGTCTGGGATATCGCGGCCCAGAGTGAGGTTTTCCCGCACCGTGTCATTGAAGAGGGCGGGATGCTGCAGCACGGTAGCCACGTTTTCCCGCACTCGATCGAGACCGATGTCACTGACCGGTATACCTCCAAAGGCTAACACGCCTCTCTGCGCCGGATAAAGTCCGATCAGGACCTGCACGAATGTCGACTTGCCACCGCCGCTCGCCCCTACCAGTGCGACCTTTTCGCCGGCCGCGACGTCCAGCGAAAGATGATCCAGCACCCACGGGCCGTTGCCATAGCGAAAGCAAAGATCGCGCACCATTACTGCCACTGTATCCTGACCCGCAAAAGGGTCCTGGCGATGCCGATACCTGGGCTCTTGGTGCAGCGTCACCAGCCGGTTGATGCGGCCCAGGGCCGCACGAGCACCATAGTAGGCGTATTGAACATTGAGGACTTCCTGCACCGGCGTCATCATAAACCAGAGGTAACCGAAGACGGCCATCATTTGCCCCACGGTGAGGTCGGAGAACACCACCAACAGCATGCTGATGGCACGAAATACCTCAAAACCAATGAGAAAAATGAGAAAAGAGAGCCGATTGGAAGCATCGCTTTTCCAGGTAAACACGACCGCGTGGTCGCGTACACCCCGTGCCCGGTCGATCACGCGGGCGATATAGTGCCGCTCTCGGTTGGCGGCGCGAATTTGCTGGATAACGTCCAGTGTTTCGGTCAAAGCCTCCTGGAAAAGCTCGAACGCCGCATTCTCCCGACGCTTTAACTCCTTGACGCGTTTGCCGAGCACCACGGTGAGGTAAATGACCAGAGGGTTGACGAACAGGATGACCAAGGCCAAGGGCCAGTGCATCCAAAGCAGTACTGCGGCGATGCCGATGAGCGTCAACACGCCAATCAAGAACCGCCCGACGGTGACGCCCACGAATTGATCGATGGCATCCGCGTCGGTGACGAAGTGAGCCGTCACCGCGCCGCTGCCAAGGGTTTCGTACTCCGCCATGGAGATCCGCTCCAGCCGGTGGAGCAACTCGCGACGCATGCGAAACGTGACGTCCTTGGCGATGCCGGTGCATTGCCGCGTCTGCCAAACGCTGAGCAACACCGACACCAGGCGCAACACCACCGTGAGCGCGAGAACCGCCAGCACGTACAGCACCGGCCCGTGCCAGGAGGACGGAAATAGCCGGTTCATTAGGGCTACTGCCGTACCGGGGTGTTGCAGCAATACTTCGTCCACCAGCACGGGCATCAGCAGCGGGATGGGGACACTCGTCA
>JBAPTW010000240.1:0-4698 GCA_049282355.1 Gammaproteobacteria bacterium
CCTTGGCGTGCCGAGACTGATTAACTCAATTTGCGACACGGCCCTGCTTTACGGTTGCGAAGAGCAACAGCACATCATCGATACCTCCTTGGTGAGTGAGGTGGTTTTCGATTCTGTCAGAAATGCCCTGCTGGCGGCACCGCAGATCCGCGTATCGGAAGATTTTGGTGCGCTACCGACCGATAATCAACTTGCTCCGGAGCCCCAACACCGCAGTCCGTTCAACTCTAGGTCCGGGGAGTCAAAGCCCCGCTTTGGCAGGCGCAAGCGTACTATCGATGGAACCTACTCGTTGGTGGGGGAAGTTGTCGAAAGGGCGGCCACCTTTGGCCAGCCGGCGCCACAATCTTGGGGATCATTGTCAACCACCGGCCGTGAGCAGGGCGCCGCGGATCCCGGCGCAGAGTACAGTGCGCATAGCAAAGCTTCGTTGGCCGAGGATGCGACGGCGCCGTCCGACCCGGTAGAGGATTGCTCAGCGAATGATCCCGACATCCAGGTTCAGAAGATGTCGCCTCGGCCGGCACCCGAGAAGAAGTGGGATTTGGACGGCGCCTTGAATACATTGTCGGGGTGGTTGGATTGAAAAAAGATCAAGAATCAAGGATCGATGAGAATATTGAAGAGAATGGGTGTGCAACGCCGCGCTCACGAGCGCACTCGAGCCGCCGTGCCGTGCAGCTATGGTAAGCGCAGTAGGTTTTGCGCCACCCCCTAGAAGGAATGGGTTAGGTTGACCGTAATGGAGGTATCGGTATAGGCGAATTCCGGCTCGTCGGAATCGACGCGGGTGTGCGCGACTTCGAGGCTGCCGGTGGTGTCGGGACCGATTTGGCGCCGCACGGTGGCGCTTACTTGAGCTGGCCGATCTTCACGATCGCTTCCGCGCGGCTCGTTTTGATACCAGAGAAAGCCAAAGATAACGGCTGTCCGGGGCCAGGCTTGCCAATTCCAATCGGCATTGATCCCCCGGGTACGATTATTACCGCCGCGGGTGAGGAAGTCGCGGTTGACGTCGAAAAGATCAAGGCGAAACTCACTTCGCGGCATTGCCAGCGTTCCCCTCGCGAGGAAACGCTTTGCAAGGAATACGTCCGGTGTTCGGCTCACACCCCTCAAGACCACGTTTTCTAAGGTCTTCGTTAAACCCTTTCCCCCCACGAGAAGGGCGCCGGCATCGGTTTCAAGCTCCTCCGTATAGCCGAGCTCGGAGGCAAGGTGCTGCCCGGTCTGCTTCCATAGAATTCGGTACGTGTTGCCAAAAAAGCGCCGCCCGAAAGTGGCCTCAAGCTGACTGTGGAGACCCGGTTGCCAACGCACCCCGGCTTGCCAAATGGCGCCCTGAGGGTCGTTTTCGGAGACGGTAGTCGCCCCAAAGTCGTTGTTCTCGTAACCGCCAACGGCGATGATCTGCAACGGAGCTGTAATGCGATAGCCGATCTCTGTCTGGGCGCGCTCAAACTTGAGATTGTCTGTCGCAACGTCGCTGTTGACGTAATCAATGCGCTGCTGGCCGTACTGCAACGACCAGGAGAAACGCCGTTCCTTAGGCAGACTGTTGACGGCCAGTGAGAGGGCATGGAGGCGGGAATCATCGGTTTCCCCGAAAGCCTGGTTGTCGAGGAAATCCACAATGCCGTACTGGTAGCGTACCAACGTCTCCGCCACCGAACCCAACGGTTGCCTCCAGTAAGGGCTGACGCTCGCCGTTAGCACATCCGTTCGGTTTGTCGTCACCGCTAGATTGTTAAAGGCAAACCTGCCATCGGTGGAAATGATTTCTTGCCACAAGTTTGAGGTGGCCTCGACGAAAACCCGGTCTTCAAAAATCTCGGCTTTGGCTTCCGCATCATACTGATAAAAAGTGTCATTGAAGTCGCTGTTTTTAGCATAGAACAGGTTTTGCATGCGAAAGTCGAGGTCCGCCTGCAATCGCCGACCATTGAACTCTGCCTTCAATTCGGGATTGAGCTGGGTGACGAAGTCATCCAGTTTGCCTTCCCCTGAACCCAGGGTGACGTTCGTGGTATAGGTTTCGCTGAGCGCGATGCGGGGTACGATCCGCCAGGTCCTCGGATAGGCTGGGGCATCATCGGCCGGTTGCCGTTCTGTGCCATAGGTTCGTGAGCGACTACGGGGTTGCTCGTCTTTACTGGCGGCGTAGCCCGTTAGAGAAGCGGCGAGAAGACAGCCCCCCAGGAGGAGGCAAGAAGGGACGTATGAGGTGTAACGGCAGGTGCGTGATCTCCGGGTTTTGGTAACGCCCACGGCTTTGAACAGCGCGCGGCTGTTACAGCCACGATGCGGGGATGATTAAGATGTCCCCTGGCTGCATGGCAACGTTGGCGCTGATGTCGCCATTTAGTACCAGATCCCCTAAACGCACCTTGATTTCCTGTGGCCCGTTTCCGGTACGACGCACGATCTTCGCCCGGTTGCCGGCCGCAAACTCAGTAAGCCCGCCGACCTCAATGATGACGTCAAGGAGGGTAATGTCCTCGCGAAACGGCCGCGCCTGAGGCTCGGCGGCCTGGCCGACAACCCGGATCTGTTCGCGGAAGGTGCCCACGAAGTTTTTTGCGATGACGCTGACATTGGGCTGCTTGATGTGCTTCGCAAGTTCTTGCTCGATGTCACGCGCGAGCTGAGTCGGGGTCTTACCGACTGCCTGCATGTCGTCAACCAAAGGGGTGGTGATGCGCCCATCGGGCCGCACCGGAACCGTGCGCGAGATCTCCGGGACCAACCACACGTAGACCTCCAGGATATCTCCTGGACCGATGATGTATTGGCTGGCGACTTTCGGTGTGACCGGGCTGGCATCTTCGTGGTTTACAGAGCTGGCGCAGCCAGCAATCAAAAACGCAACGGCAAACGCTGCAAAGGAAGGCCCGACTCTAGTGCGACCTCGCATGACTCACGATCCCCCTCAACTGATCGCGTTCATCAAGCGCGATCGAGAATAAAGAGCTGTTTTCCCATAACAGCTTCTAAGAACGCACAGTATTAACCTGTAGCTTCATAGCCGATAGCTGAATGCTTTAATTCAGGTCCAAAAGGGACTGGTTTTTTTTCTATGTGTGTTCAGTATGGTAACGAAAAGAGGGTAATTGTTCAATGGAATGATACTGACGTTGTACAGGCTCCGATCTAGCCCCAAATCATGAAGCCAAAATGGTTTGCCGTCAGGCAATAAGGCTTGGCGCAACACCGCACCCGTTGGTGCGGTGTTGCCTTTAGAGTCACGTTATGTGTTAAAAGCGGTCAGTCGACTAGGGGCCGGAATTGGCCGGCTGCCAGCTTGCGGCCAGCACCGGCTCGAGCTGATCGCGAATCTCGGGTGGCAATGCGCTCTCGCCCGCGCGCGGCGGGGCGAAGGCCGCCATCGCCGCTACCAGACTCTCCACCTGCGTGTGGAGCAACACCTGACCCTGGGCGGTCTGAAACTGCTCGATGTGGTATGCCTCGCTTTCATACCACCGAGACAGTGTCATGCTGTCGCCAGTCCCTATGACGCTAACCTCGAGATCGTTCCCCTCTCTTTGAAACCAGAGCTCCTCCGGGCTGATATTGGCGCCAAGCTCCAAGACATCCACCTCTGACGGTGTGCTCTGCCGATCGTAAACGGTATCGCGGTCTGCGCCTCTTCCAAACAGGTAGGTATCGGCTCCGGCACCGCCGTCGAGCTGGTCATTGCCCGGTCCGCCGTCCAGTCGGTCATCGCCGGCACTGGCCCAAAGTACGTCGTTGCCTTCGCCGCCGAATAGAGTCGCGGCGCCGTAGGCATACTGGCGGCTAGTCAGATCGATGACGTCGTCGCCATCGCCGGCGTCGATGTGCTCAATGCCCGCGAGCCGGGCAGCGGTGTGCGGCGCCGGGCTGTAGCGGTCATCGAGAAACAAGGCATCATCTTGCGCAGTGCCGATCAAGCGATCCGCGCCGCCCCCGCCATCAAATAAATCGAAGGAACGTCCTTTGCCCGTAATGGAAGCCACTGCACCGCTGCCGGCATGGCCGGGGCTGCCGACATTCTTTGCCACGAAGCGCCCACTCCAGGTCGCATCGACTGCGTAGCCCAGTGTATCGTCACCGGCATCGCTTTGAACCCAATCGATGCCTGCACCGCCGCTCAAAGTGTCATTACCCGGACTGCCCAGAATCGTGTCATTGCCGGTTGTACCGGTCAGGGTAACGCCCGGCGCCGGCTCGACGGCGACTAGAAATCGAGTAGCCACACTCGCCCCGGCGCTGTCGGTGGCGGTCACCGATAAATCGACGCTGCCGACATCGGCAGGCGTCGGCGTGCCGCCGAAGAGTCCCGCTTGCGCATCGAACTGCAACCAATTAGGTAGCGGCGAGCCATCGGCTAACGTCGCCGCTAAGCGGAGCGTGTCGCCGGGGTCGATATCGCGAAAGGTGGCCGGCGATATCTCATAGCGAAACGGTTGCCCCGCTTCGGCGCTAGCGTCGGTTAACGGCGCTGCCACCTCGGGGGCGTCATTGACATTGGCGACCGTGATTTGAAATGTGCGGGTTGCTGTCAGTGCGCCGGGGTCCGTGGCGGTGAGCCGCACCGTCAGCTCGCCGACATCTTGGTTTTCTGGGGTACCCATAAAGCGGCGGGCCTCTGCATCGAAGCTCAACCATGCTGGCAACGGATCGCCACTAGCAAGGGTGGTGTTGAGAGTCAGAACATCA
>JBAPTW010000241.1:0-4168 GCA_049282355.1 Gammaproteobacteria bacterium
TAGGACTTACGCATTGACAACGGGTTGAAATTGTGAGTTAAGGCTTTCCATGTGAGGGATAATGGCTCGGATAAACGACGCCACCACACCGTTAAACAAGTCCCGCTGCAGGCGATAGCAGCTGCGGATCAGATCCATGGCGCACAGGCGCTGTAACTGGATATAACCGCAGATCGCGGAAAAAATGTGATTCGCTATAGGCACCTGGCCACGCACCTGACAATGCTCCACATGACAGACCTGCTTGATCGCCCGATGATATTGCTCAATTTGCCAGTGCTGGTCATGCCACTGCAGAAAGGCTGCTCGGTCAAAGGACGCCAACGACTCCCCGTCTGGCAGGTAAACCGCATAATGGCGCCGCTGGTCTTTCAACCACGTCCGATATAGCTTCACCTGGCCGAATCCGCGCAACCAAACCACCCGGCCTTCTTCGGGAACCTCCAAGTGCTGCACTGGTTCCCACAACCCTTTCGCCACGGCGATCCGGCGGTTGCTTTCCAGGGCAAAGAGGAACCCCATCGAGTGGTTTCTCACCCGCTTGAGGTTGTCGACGCCACTGTACCAAGCGACCACGGCCGGTTCTAACCCCCATGCCCGCACTTCGGCGAGCATGTCCTGAAAATAGTCGTTTTTGGTCTTCCCTTCGGCCTTATCGTAAAGCCGGTAATTGACCGGCCGGTGTTGGCCATGGACATCGGTGTAATACAGCGTGATGAGGTTGATCCCTTTGACCACCCGGTGATGTTTCCCCGACCAAAAGTAACCGACCAAGTCCATATGATGGCTGTACGGCTTGTCCAAGACGCTGTCATCCACGCTCAGCGTGCCCCCTTTCAACGCCAGGCCGCGCTTGGACTCCTGGAACAGGTCCAGCGGCGTGTACGCTTCCCGCTGCAAAAATCGGTTGACACTATCGTGGGAAATCTCCATGACCTCTGCTAGGCGGCAGCAGCTGGGGGCGTTCGGCTCACTTAACAGAAATCCGATGTACATCGGTAACGTGCAATTCGCTGTCGAGGGGCGGCTTAGTGTTCTCATCATGGCGCAGCTTTCTATTGGCAATCTCCAGGGGCCAGCATATTCTAAACCACCTGTCAATGCGTAACTCCTACTGCATACACCGGTGACGACGGTCCCGCGGGGACGGCATGTGGCAGTTCCAGAACGTGAGCACCTACGGCAGCCTCCTGAAATCTGGGATGGGCCGGTTCCAGGCGGTTGCCACCAAATACCTCGACCACACTCTCGCCCGACGTCGGTTTGTAGGCCATTACCAGGATTCGGGCAAGACCGAACAATTGCTGTTTCATGGCCTGCGACCTCTGTTCGCTGACACCTGACCCGAGCATAACCCCGACGCCAACCAAACCATCAGGCAGATCGGCTCACCGCCGATCCATAATGACGGCGGTTGGCGATTGGCTGGCGATTTGGCTACTGTTGTCTGTCGCGTTTCTTCCGGGAGCGGGAGAGGTGCAGGCCCTCGATGCTGGGTAGGAGGCAGAGGCCGAAACGGCGATCCGTATTCAGGTCTTGGACGGCCGCACCTCCACTGACGGTTTTCAACTGTATCGCGTCACCGGTCTGAAGCAGGGAGAGACACTCTATGTCTACGCGGAGGCTGGGCCCGCTCGAACGCACGACCACATCGAGCCCCTGGAGCGATGTCAGGCTCTCGCTACGAAATCTCCCGTCCAGCTCGAATTCGCCGAAGGACCCGTTGGCCGCCGCCACGATGCTCTCGCCCTCGGTACTGACGTCGGCATGAAGCTGAACGCTTCCCGCGGTGTCGAGCGGCAACTTCAGTCGCTTCGCAAGCTCAGCCGCACTTGGCGCCTTGAGTTCTGCCACTACTTCGGGGGCTTTGAGTTGCGCCAGCCTGGCGGATTTACCCGCCGCGGTGAGCGCGGCCAGTGGCCCGGCCACCGCGACATCGAAATCGACGGCACCGGCGACCGCCAGCTGGGAGAGGGGACCGATAGCACCGTCGATCGAAAATTCCCGATCCTCCAGCCGCGCCACGGCAGACACCACCAGCCGGTGAGCGTGGTCTTGTTGGTGCTCAGCCTTCCTGACGACGATTTCGAGCTCCTCGGTCAGCGCCGGGTGACGAAAGCGAAGATTGACATTCTGAACCGATGCCTGGTCGATGATGAGGGGCAATGGATCGGGGGATACCGAGTCTTTCGGCCGGGTGGGTTCGCTGGATCCAAGCCGCCAATTGAAGCCTGCCTGGTCATGCCATTCGAATACCAGTGTGGCGTGGCGCGCCTGTGCTTGGGTAACGACGATCGGCCAATCGAAGACGCTTAACAGGTCAACATTCCCCGAGAATTGCTCGACCTCAAGCATGTAGGGGGAGGCGCTGGATGCGGCGTTGTGCCAGCGGATGTTGCCGACGCGCACGGTGACGATTCTGCCCAGTTCGAAGTCGAACTCACCCTCGATGGTGAACGGACGATCACTGATTGCGCTGACGACTTCCTCGATGGTGCGCCTTAGGTGCTCGGTGTCGTTAGCGAGCCAAGTGAGCACGGCTACCATGAGCAGCAGCAGCGCAAGCAGTAAAGCGCCCACCACTCGTGCCCAACGCATGTCTCTGCCGGCAGGCATTTGCTCTGTCGCGGGTCCAGTCCTAGATCTCAAATCGTGCTTTAGCCGTTACCCGCTGGTCGTGCCGCCCGCCGTCGCTGGTGTTCTTTGAGCCACTTCTTGCGCAAGCGGAGGTATCCTGGCGTGACCTCCACCAACTCGTCGTCGTCAATGAATTCAAGAGCTTGTTCCAAGGTCAGGCGGACGGGCGGCGTGAGCAAAATGTTTTCGTCCGATCCCGCCGCACGGATATTGGTCAGCTGTTTCGCCCTCTGGGGGTTTACCACCAGATCATTGCCTCGGGAATGCGCGCCAATAATCATTCCCTCGTAGATTTCCTCCCCAGGGCCGATGAATAAACGCCCCCGTTCTTGCAAATTAAAGAGCGCGTACGCCAGACTTTTGCCTTGCGCATTGGAAATCAGCACGCCGTTGTGACGCTGGGCGATGGCGCCGCGGGCCAAAGGCCCATAGTGAGAAAAGGTATGATAAAAGAGGCCGCTCCCGGACGTTGCGGCGAGATAGGCGGTGCGAAAACCGATAAGACCGCGCGCCGGAATAAGGTAATCGAGGCGTACTCGACCCTTGCCGTCCGGTACCATATCCTGCAGCTCGCCCTTTCGCGCACCCAGCATTTCCATGATTTTTCCCTGCCGCGTTTCTTCCAAATCAATCGTTAGCTGCTCGTAGGGCTCGCGGGTTTCCCCGGCAATTATTTTAAGGATCACTTCGGGGCGAGAGATGGCAAGCTCATAGCCTTCGCGACGCATATTCTCGATGAGGATGGCCAGGTGCAGCTCGCCGCGGCCGGAAACCAGAAATTTATCAGGGTCCTCGGTATCTGCGACGCGCAGTGCGACGTTATGAATGAGCTCGCGCTGCAGCCGCTCGCGCAGCTTGCGGCTGGTGACAAAGCGGCCATCGCGTCCCGCAAAGGGTGAGTCGTTCACCTGAAAGCTCATGCGTATGGTGGGCTCGTCCACGGCCAGTGCCGGCAGAGCATGGGGCGCGTCCGAGCGACACAGGGTATCCGAAGGCCGCAGTTCCTCGATGCCGGTCACCGCAACGAGATCGCCGGCAACGGCGCTGGCCACTTCGACACGCTTTAATCCTTCGGCACGAAGCACTTGCAGGACTCGTGCTGGCCGCTGCTGCCCTTGGCGATCAATGACCACTACTGGCGTATTGGTTTCGATGATGCCGCGCTGAATGCGTCCGATACCGATGGCCCCCACATAGCTGGAGTAGTCGAGGGTGCAGATCTGCATTTGAAAAGGACCTTCCGGGTCCACCATCGGCGGGGGCACATGGTCGATGATGGTTTGGAACAGCACGGTCATGTCCGCCGCCGGCTGCGTGCTCGACGTGCTGGCATAGCCCTGCAACGCCGAAGCATAGACAATGGGAAAATCCAGCTGAGCTTCGCTGGCGCCGAGTCGGTCGAAGAGATCGAAGGTCTGATCGACGACCCAACCCGGGCGAGCGCCCGGGCGGTCCATTTTGTTGATGACCACGATGGGATTGAGGCCCTGAGCGAACGCCTTCTGGGTGACGAAGCGGGTTTGCGGCATCG
>JBAPTW010000242.1:0-5740 GCA_049282355.1 Gammaproteobacteria bacterium
CCGAGGTGCGTGCCCGACTCACCGCCGCGCGACGCGCTCGACCGCAGGGTCATCCTTCGTAAGGACACGTCCGAGTCCATCACCGGCGATGAAGTAGTCACCCTTCAGACCACCCAGCTGACTAGCCAACCAGAGGTCCGCGGCAGTGTCTCCATCCTCGACGGTGTTGCCGGTGATTATCGCGCCGCCGCTCAAGACTGCCATGGGTGCCTGGCCCAGCTCCATGATATATCCTCCCTCCTCCGGCCCGATCGCCTGTTTCAGCATATCGCTGAGGTTGATGGGAGCAGCACCACTTATGGATGCATAGTAGGTCCCGTCCGGGTTCATTGTTGCCGTATCCTCCGTGTAGTTGTCGGCGTCGCCGTGACCGGTTGCGAAATGACCTTGCAGGAGATACGCGCCTGTCAGTGAGTCCTTCACCTGAGCAAGCGCGGTCGAGCCGTAACAGATGCCTGCCACAGGCTTGCCGCCCTTGATAAACGCCTCGAGTAGCATCCAGTCTCGCGTGTTGTTCCCGAAGTCGAGGATCGCTCCGCCGCCACCAACCCAGCCCATGCCAGCGAATTTATTGAGCGCCTCCAAATCAAGTTCGAGTCGTGACGCGACTTCGTCCCGAACTTCCTCACCTTGCTTTGGACGCGGATAGCTGTCGTGCACGAGGTCACGCAAGCTCACTGGGTTTTGCAGGAAGCTGGCATACTCGTTGATCGGATCCAGCTCGGGAGGGATCGCTGCGTTACGCTGCGCGATCGCGGCGTTGCGCATTTCATTATACCTGTCGCGCTGAGCAGGCGTGAGGAATTGCCGGCCCAGTCGGGCAATCCCTTCTGTGATTTGCAGCGCGTTTAAAGCCTGATCGGCGAACGGAGCCACCACGGTCACGCCATAAGGAACGGGCTCCTCACCGTGTTCCGTGATGGGAACGACACGGGCTCCCTTCAGCATCAACTTGCGAACAAATAGAGTCAGCTCGGGACTGAAGTAACCCGAAACCGGAACACGAGCACCAATTGTCTCACCGTTTTCGAAAAACTTACCGCGGATGTCCACGCCGGTCCGGCGGCGGACATCGTCGTCGATCATTTCAATGAGTCCGTCCCTCGGAGTTCCATTGGCCAGCGCCGTCGCCAGTCGTTCGATGCGCAAGTGGCGGTCCAAAGGTTCCGGGCGCGCCTCTGAAAACAGAGGCACTTTATTAGCGGATGCATAAGCGGTGTGCTGAGCGGCCTCTGTATAGTTGCTGTAGACTTGGCTCCAGTTGACTCGCCCGCTCTGGGCGCTCTCGACAGCTTTTCTGGCGTTTCTGTCCAGTGTGTCCATTCCTTCATGCGTCACTAGGTTCCCAAACCCCGTCGCCGTCGTTCTCTCAGTCATGTTTGTTTATCTCCTAGTGCCCAATCGAAAGATGTTGGAATTTTAGAGCGTGTTTGAAAAATCACTCATTGGATCTGGCGAGCCGTTTCAGCATCAGCCGAGTCATTGCTATTTGAATCAAATACTCGCTGGTTTGGACTTTGCGTTCGTAATCCTTGGCTCTTCCGGCGAAAGCGGTCGATCCAGGCCAGCGTCCGCTCTACGATCCAGCGTTGACGCTGAATCGTAGAGCGGGACGGGCTTTTTCCCGGTGGGCGTCACAAACGTGATGGTATAGCCGGCGGCGTCGCAGGCCTCCAGTGGCCCGATCAACTCCTCGCCCCAGTAACCCCACTCGGATCAGACCAACAATAAGACCAACAAGATCTGCTTGCTCATACGTTCCTCCTGCATTCCCGCGCCCGGCTTTCGGGCGTTCTTGGCTTCAGTCTGAGATACGCCGAACCACACCCGTGAAGTACGCACCGTTGGTCGGTACGATACTTCGCGCCATGAAGCTGTACTCGTCGGACCTAGCCACGCCGTCGACAATAGTGGCACGCGTGATCACCAGCAGCACACCGCCCCCGGCCACGGTCCCTGTGCCATCAACGTCGACAGTATAGCGCCCCTGGTCAGTGCCGTTGACAAACTGTCGCGCAGCAATTGTCTCGCCTTGCACGTTGGCGACATTTTCTTCGGAGAACCCGCCAGCACCGTCGTAGCTCAGTACGCCGAAGCCGGCCACCGGCACCTGTCCACCCCGACCAATGGCGAAACCAGTGTAATGACCGTTCAGGCTGGCGTTGCTGAACTTTACCGCCTCGGGTCGCCGCCACCCGACTCCGGTTCTCAGGCTGCCACTCGCCGAGTCGAGTGCACGGAAGATCAGCGCGATCTCCTGTGCAATGGGACCGCCCGGGCGGTCCACGACCTCCCGCATCACGAGATAACCATCGATCTCCTCCGAGCTCTCGTGAAGAAGGTGCCCTAATCCACTGGCATACATGCAGTAGCGCCCCCGGTACAGCGAGTTCACAATCGTGCGTTCGCTGAATGAAGGCCCAGCCTGGCTTTCAGTGAAATGACCGGTTACGAGGCCCGCACCATCAAAGGTGAGTAGCCCAATGGCTGCATAGGGCAAACAACCACCGTCGCCCGTTATCATGACCGCGTAGGTCCCCGTCAGACAGGCACTGGCGAACGTGTGGTTACTCATGGCCGCTTACCCGTCCTTTCCGGTGCAACCCATGGCGATTCAAGGCAAACGTTTGGAAACCGTGGTCGTCACCAAGTTTCCCGTGGGTGGGTGCAGGTCGTTAGTGACAAAGAAATATTCAAGCGCGACCTTGATGCCACCCTCGACGCGGGCTCGGGTCACCACCAGGTGTGCTTGACCGCCGGGTGCGATGATCATACCGGTGCCGTCCGGGTTGACCGTGTAATGGCCGTCCGAAGTATCAAAGCTGACATTGCGGCGTTCGCGAAAGCCGGTACCCGGTAGATTCTGGATGTCGACCGCCGTGAAATGCCCCTCGCCATCGAAGTTGACCGCCCCAATGCCGATAGCAGATGCCGGCGTTTGGCCGCCACGGCCGATGCCCGGTCCGCCATAGGTGCCTCGAAAGCTCGCCACCGAGAACTCGCCGCCGTCGGGATGGCGGATGGCTTGAACCATGTTCAGGGCGCCCGTCACCGGCTCCAGCCCATCCTCCATCAGCGCAAGCTCCTGGGCGACCCGATTTCGTTCGCCGGCCTCAGCCTTGGTGATAAGAAGCGTCGAGGTGACTTCGCGGGCGAAACCTCCGGCGAAGCTCACTGTCGCACGCGTGGAACCGTAACCCGAGCCGTTGTCATCCACCACGTAGGTACCGTCGAGCGAGGCGGTCATCACCAGCCGTTCACCAAACAGTTGCCCGACGCCATTCACGGTGATAGCGCCCGTGAATCTACCCTTACCGTCGAAGCGAAACACACCGATGGCTGCACTCTCGCCATGTCCACCTTGGCTGACGCTGGCCACGGCATAGGCACCCTCAAGGCTTGCCTCAATAAATCCTTCGTTGAGTGTCGCCAGCATGGATGTCATAGCTTGACCCCTCAATTTACGTTTGTGCCACTTCTGGCTCAGGCCTCGGCCGGCGCGAGACCAAGCTGTCGGACGATACTGAGGCTGTCGGAATTGAACCAACGCTCGGCAATTTTTCCTTCTGCGATACGGAAGACGGCGATGCCCTCCCAGCTCAGCTCGTGCCCCGTACCAGGAACGCTCAAGAAAGCGCCAGCATGCCGGCAGCGCATGGTTCCGCGTACCCCCACCAACTCCCCTTCGGCAACCACCTCGTGCAGCGTCACATGCAGACCCGGCAGGATGGCATGGGTCGCCGCGATACCTTGACGCAGGGTTTCGCGCCCCTCGGGGCTGTCGAACAAGGCTTCGCCGTGATCGACAAAATCCTCCACCATCACCTCATCCAGGACCTCGAGCCGTCCCTCGCCCATCACTTCATCGTAAAAGCGTCGCACGACGCGCTTGTTGTCCTCGGTACTCATAATATTTTGCCCTCGGTGCGGGTCGACAACGCTTTCAGCCGAGCGGCGGGATGGCACCCAGCTGTTGCCGGATACCAAGCTCATCGGGAATAGCCCAACACTCGGCGATCCTCCCTTCGGCGACCCGCACCACGCCGGTCGCCGTGAAATGAAGTGTAGTCCCGGAGGCCGGAAGCCCATAGAGATCCCCCTGATGGGTACCGGTACCGCGCAGGTGCACCATGACGCGGTCCGCCTCGGCAAACAGCAGCTCCAAGGCGAGATGAAGGTCTGGAAGGGCGGTACGTACTGTCTCCACCCAGACCGAAAAACCCTCCTGCCCGTAGGCGTCGAAGTCGGGATTACGCTCATGATGACGGCGGAAGCGCGGATGGATCAGCTCCGCAATCAGCTCCGCGCGGCCGTCGTTCCACACCTGTTGGATGCATCGACGCACGAGCTGCTTGTTGCGTTCAATGTCGCTGCCGTTGCTCATTACGGATTCTCCCCGTCGCCTGTGTACCTCGAACGGCTGGCATTCACATCTGCACCCACACTGAGACCGAGCCGCCCTCGCAGCGGAAGGTTCCGTTGCCGTCACCATCGGTGGTGATGGCGTCCTGGACGGTGCCGGTGATATCCCGGAACCCGGTATTGCGCCGGTCGACGAACATCGTCTTGCTGCCGCCCGGCCCATCGCTCATGACCACCGCCATTGCCCTGGCGTGATCGGCATCGCCACGGCGCGTCCAGCCGACCACGTTCTCGTGGTCGAAGTAATCCTGTTGCGGGCCATAGGCATAGTCCCGTCGCGCCGCCAAGAGTCGGTCGAGCACCGCGCGGTGCGAGGGTCGCCCCGGCACCTCATAGTAATCACCATAAAACACGCAGGGGTAACCCTGCTCCCGCAACAAGATGAAGGCATAGGCGAGCGGCTTGAACCAGTCATCGACATCCTCGTCGCGATTGCGGAAGACGTCATGGTTGCTGACAAAAGTGACCGCCTGCTGGGGGCTCTGTGCGATGAGGGTGTTGGCCACCAGGTTGCGCATGTCGAAGTTACCGTTCCCATGGGAGACCGCGCGCATGTTAAAGAACAGCGGGAAGTCGAACAGCGACATGCGCCGTCCGGTTTGCTCTAGGAACACGTTGAGGGTGGCCGGGTCGCCAGTGAAGTGTTCGCCGACGCTGAAGAAATCCTTACCGGGGAACTGCTCGCGCAGGAAGTCGAGCCACTCGTTGAAGAAGAAAAACCGGATGTGCTTCGCAGCATCGAAGCGGAACCCGTCCACGTCCAGGGTGCGCACGATCCATTCGCCCCAAGCGCGCAGGTCCGCCCTCGCCTCCTCCGAGTCCATGTCGATGTCGGCGAACAGCAGGTAGTCGTAGTTGCCGAACTCACCCGCGACGGGGGTATCGAAACTCTTGTCGCGGAGCCGATAGATGGTGCCGACGGATCTCGTGATCTGGTCGTAGTCCACGGCGTCGAAATGCCACCAGTGCCACTGCAGGCTGGAATACTGGCTCCCGCGGCCGGGAAAGTTGAATACCGTCCAGGTCTCGATCTCCCGCTCCTCACCCACCGTCTGGTTGCGGTTGTCGGGGTTGACCGGCGTGCCGCGCGTGCGCTCCGTGCCGTCCGCACCCCCTTTGTGGTTGAACACCACATCGATGTAGACCTGCAGCCCCGCGGCATGCGCCGCTCGTACCGCTGCTTCCAGCTCGGCGCGCGTGCCGTACTTGGTGCGTACCGAGCCCTTCTGATCGAACTCGCCAAGATCCCACAGATCATAGGCGCCGTAGCCGACGTCGGCGCTGCTAGTGCCCTTGTTCGGCGGTGGCAGCCACAGCG
>JBAPTW010000243.1:0-1849 GCA_049282355.1 Gammaproteobacteria bacterium
GGATGCGCCTCATCCTCACGCTACGCTCGGATTTCTTTTCCCCATGTTTGCAGTACGCGAGGTTGGCGGAGTTATTGAATGCGGGCCTGTACGCGTTGTCGCCGGCCCGGATCGCCGATCTGTATCAGATGATCGTTCGGCCGGCGGCATTGGCGGGACTGCGATTCGACGACGAAGCGCTAGTGTTTCGCATCCTGGAGGACACCGGCACGGCGCCAGGGGCACTGGCGCTGCTGGCCAGTGCCCTTGCTGAGCTCTACGAGGGGCGAACACCCGATGGGACCTTGACTCATGCCGCCTATGACGCATTCGGTGGCGTCAAAGGAGTCATCAGCAAACGGGCAACGGAAACCTATGATCGGCTCGATGACGCTGCCAAGGGTGCGCTCGGCGATGTTTTCAAGGAGCTGGTGGAGGTGGAGCCAAAGCGGGGGATCCCCACGCGCAAGCGAGCGCCCCAGGATGACTTTCAGGGAATGCCAGCCGCCCTGAGGTTGATCGAGGCCTTTACCCACAGGCGGCTGCTGGTTCGTAGCGAGGGGAGCGTCGAGGTGGCCCACGAGGCGTTGCTCACGCATTGGGAGGTATTGAGCCGGTGGATCGATCAGCGGGTTGACGATTTTCGCTTGCTGCGGCGGGTCCAGCTCGAAGCTGCCGATTGGCGAAGCCATCGCGGCTATCTTTGGCTCCATGAACGGCTGCTGCCGGTTTACAGCATGGTTGAGCGCTTGAAGCCGAAGCTCACGCCCACCGAGCGCGCCTTCATCCGTCCCGAGAGCGACCGTTTACTGAAGCGGATCCGTAACCCCGCCACCCCGCACCAAGAACGGGCCAAGATCGGCGATCGGCTGGCCGAGATTGGCGACCCGCGCCCCGGTGTGGGCTTGAAAAACGGCCTGCCGGATTTTGTCTGGTGTAAAGTGCCAGCGGGCGAAATCACCCTCGAGAACAGCAACAAAACCTTTCGCGTGTCGGCGTTTTTCATCAGCAAGTACCCGGTGACCTATGTTCAGTACCGAAGCTTCCTCGAGGCCAAGGACGGTTTCCAGAACAAGCGCTGGTGGCAAGGGTTGGCGAGGCGGCAGGACCAGCCAGGCAGTCAGTATCGTCAGCTCGATAACCATCCGGCGGAAAACGTGTCTTGGTTCGATGCGGTGGCCTTTTGCTGCTGGCTGAGCCATCGTTTCGGATATGAGGTGCGGCTTCCCACCGAGTGGCAATGGCAGCAGGCGGCAACGGGTGGCAAGGAGCATAACGAGTATCCCTGGGGTAAAGAGTGGAACGGCGAATGTGCCAATACCTGGGAAAGCGGCTTGAGCCGCACCACGGCCGTTGGCATATATCCGGCCGGGGCTTCACCGGTGGGGGCGCTCGATATGAGCGGCAACGTTTGGGAGTGGTGCCTCAACGAGTATGACAACCCCAGCCGAACGGATCCGACGGGCGATGCTACACGGGTGGTTCGCGGCGGGTCTTGGTACGGCCTTCGGGGCTTCGCGCGTGCGGCTTTCCGCTTCCTCAGCAATCCTGACGCCCGTGACGACGGTCAGGGGTTTCGGGTGGTGTGTCCGTCCCCCATCGCCTGATCTTCTGATCACTGATTGCCGCGTCAGCGGCAATGATCTGGCAAGCGTTAGTGCGCAGAACGCAGGCGGGATGGTATTGGGGCGATGATGCGGGAGAGGTGTCGCAATGAGCTGCCAGTGGCCTGCCCGACCGTTCAGAGAGAAGCCGTGGTGGACCTGGCACAGCAGGTGGTGGATACTGCACTGGCCCTACGCGACCGCAGTTGAGTCAAGAATCATGGCATCGAGACTTGCTTTTCTGATTGGCTTACTCGGCATTTTAT
>JBAPTW010000244.1:0-23760 GCA_049282355.1 Gammaproteobacteria bacterium
TGCCGCGAACCGTCGGCACCGGCAATCGTGGCGGCGCCGTAGGGGGAACCGCCCTTCAGCTCCGAGATGTCTGCCAGCTCCGGGCAGGTATAGGGCAAGCCGACGATAATCATTCCGTGATGTGCAAGGGTGTGCCAGAAGGAGGTGATGGTGGTCTCGTTGCCGCCGCCGGTTCCGGTGGAGGTAAACACGCTCGCCACCTTGCCGACCAGCGTGCCTTTCATCCACATCCCGCCCGTCTGGTCGAGGAAATTGCGCATCTGTGAGGCCATGTTCCCGAAGCGCGTCGGGGTGCCGAAGATGATGGCGTCATAGTCGCCCAGATCAGCGGGCGAGGCGACCGGTGCGGGCTGCTCCAGTTTGAAGCCCTGCTGCGTTGCGATCTCTTCCGGAACGAGCTCAGGGACACGCTTAATGGCGACTTTTGCTCCAGCGTCGCGCGCCCCGGCGGCGACAGCTTGCGCCAATGTTTCGACATGGCCATAGGTCGAGTAGTAAAGGATGAGTACTTTGGGCATCTTGGTTCCCCTCGCTATTGAGTGCAATTATTAATTCAGTGACGAACGCCGCAGAGTTCTCGGGTGTCGACAGCTCGGCCGCATTTATGTTCCCTTTATGGCGTGGGGATTCAGTAGTGGGTTTTCCCCAGAAACGAACGCGCCGGCACTCAAGCGCGGGCGTCCTGGTCAGCCGAATCATCGAACGTTTGCTTATACGGGCTGTGGCGCCGCATTTCCTGCAAGTAATCCTGCATGTCTATTCGTTCGAGCTCAAGAAAGCGGCCGATAGCGCTTCGAAACCGGGGATCGGCGATCCAATGAGCCGACCAGGTAGCCGTAGGCAGAAAACCGCGGCTCACCTTGTACTCGCCCTGAGCGCCGGGCTCAAAGCGACTCAACCCTTGCGCGATGCAATATTCCAGACCCTGGTAATAACAGGTCTCAAAATGCAGGCTGTGGAATGCTTCATTGCATCCCCAGTGGCGGCCGTAGAGGGTTTCGGTACCTCGCAGGTTGAAGGCGGCGGCAACGATTTGGCGACCCAAGTAAGCCAATACGAGCAGCAGGTTTTCTCCCATGGTGGCGGCGATTTCTTGAAAGAAACCCAATGACAGCGTGGGAATTCCTCCTCGTCGGCGAAAGGTTGAACAATAGAGCTGATGGAAAATCGCCCATTGCGCGGTGCTTACCTCGGCGCCGGTCAATAGACGCAAGTGAATGCCCGACTCCCGCACCCGGCGTCGCTCGCGGTTCACGTTTTTGCGTTTATGAGCGGAAAAACGACTGAGCAGATCTTCGAAGCTACGGTAGCCTCGATTGTGCCAGTGAAATTGGCAGCCCAGACGGCGCAACAAGCCGAGCTGCTCCAGCCACTGAGTTTCCGGCTCCGTGGTAAACAGCCAGTGCAGGGAGGAGATGCCCCCTTCCTCGGTAAGCCGTAGCGCACCGTTGATGAGATGTTCCGCGTAAAGCGCTCGGAGCGGGGTGTCTTCGGTCAAGATGCGCGAGCCGGTCGCCGGTGTATAAGGGGAAGCAATCACTAACTTTGGGTAATAAGGGATGCCCGCGCGATGAAACGCGTCCGCCCACGACCAATCGAAAACGAATTCACCGTAGGAATTGAATTTGAGGTAGCAAGGGGCTGCCGCGACCAACTTGCCCTGGCGATCCTGCAATGTCAGATGCTGGGGCACCCAACCGTACTTTTCACCCACGCCGCCTTGATGTTCTAGAGCGGCGAGAAACTCATGGCGCAGGAAGGGACAGTCGGTACCGGCCAAACGGTTCCACTGCGCAGGCGCAATCGTGTCGATGCTCGAGTGCGTGCGGATCGAGAGATCCCGGGTGGAGGCGACGGCAGCGGCATCGGTTTCCAAGTCTGTTTTACTCCCGTGAACCTGGACGCTGATTTGCATAAATTTTGTGACGAAAGGCGATACAGAACAAACCAATGGGGTGGATTGTACTGCAGGCGCCGTCTGCAGGATCGATGAAAAAAGCCGCCGCGTGCAGTAAGGCTGTTACATAATGCGGCTACGCTCAAACGCAAGTGATTTGGGGCTTGAATGCGCGCATGGTGCGGTGCACAATAGAGCTAATCTTCGCGAGAGATAGAAATCCAGACCATGAAACAAACTCCTGATGTCGCTACCACCACGCCGATCGATCGTCTCTTTCATGCGCAACTCGGCAGGCTCACCTTCGGCTTGTCACCGGCCGCAATGCTGCTGACGTACCTCGACTGGTCTGTTCACCTCCTGTTTTCGCCTGGCAAGCAGGCTGAGCTGCTGCAAAAATCACGGCGCAAGGCGGCCCGCTTCTCTATGTACGCGCTCAAGGCCGCGGTTAAACCCGGCACGCCTCCCGTTATCGAACCGCTACCTCAAGACCGCCGCTTTCGTGATCCGGCGTGGCAGCGGTGGCCGTTTAATCTCCTCTACCAAGGGTTTCTGCTCAACCAGCAGCTTTGGTTCAATGCAACAACGGGCATTCGAGGGGTCTCCCGGCGCCACGAAATGACCGTAACCTTCATGACACGGCAGCTTCTCGACATGTTTTCGCCCTCTAACTTTCCTTTCACCAACCCGGAAGTGCTGCAGGCGACATTCCGAGAGGGCGGCCTCAATTTGCTGCGGGGCGCAATGTATTTTATCGAGGATCAAGAGCGAAGGCTGACCGACGAAGACCCCCCTGGCACGGAGAATTACCAGGTCGGCAAGGACGTGGCGATCACGCCTGGAAAGGTGGTCTACCGTAACCGCCTCATTGAGCTCATTCAGTACAGTCCCACGACAGACCAAGTCTGGCGCGAGCCGGTGCTGATGGTTTCCGCTTGGATGATGAAGTACTACATCATGGATTTATCGCCCGATAACTCAATGGTGAAGTATCTTGTGGATCGTGGGCATACCGTGTTCATGATCTCATGGAAGAACCCGGGCGTAGATGATCACGACCTGGATATGGAAGACTACCGCAGCAGCGGGGTGATGGATGCGCTCGATGCCGTATCGGCTATCGTGCCCGACACGAAAATCCATGCCGTGGGTTATTGCCTGGGTGGCATCATTCTCACCATCGCGGCGGCCGCCATGGGCCGGGAGCGCGATGAGCGACTGGCGAGTATCACCTTGTTTACCACCCTCGCAGACTTCAACGAGCCCGGTGAGATGGCTGTGTTCGTTGACCCCAGCGAGGTTTCTTACCTCGAAGACATGATGTGGGAGCGGGGGTATCTGGATGCAAAGCAGGCCGCGGGAACCTTTCTGTTGCTTCGTTCCCGAGATCTTATTTGGTCCAAGATGGTTCACAACTACCTCCTGGGAAAACGTGAGCCGATGTTCGACCTCATGGCATGGAACGCCGACGGTACGCGCATGCCTTATCGCATGCATTCGCAGCTCCTGCGGCGGTTATTCCTGAACAACGATCTCTGGGACGGGCGTTATCAAGTTGACGGCAGGCCTATCGCCATTGGCGATATTCACGCGCCGATATTCGCGGTAGCCGCCACCGCTGATCACGTGGCACCCTGGCGCTCGATGTACAAATTGCACCTGCAGACCGACGCCGATGAGGTCACCTTCGTGCTCACCAGCGGAGGTCACAACGTTGGAATCGTCAATCCGCCGGGCCCAAAGGCGCGCGATTATCAGATGGCGACCAGTGAGGAAGAGGATCGGTATGTGGATCCGGATACCTGGCTTGCCACCGCGCCCCACTATGAGGGTTCTTGGTGGCCGGCGTGGGAGCGATGGTTAAGCGAGCGATCGACCGAGCAATCTGAGCCGCCCCCGATGGGTAATCGTGACAGAGGCTATAGGCCGCTCATCGACGCGCCGGGATCATACGTGCTCGCGGAGTAAGCAGTCGCGTCACCGGGGAGGCCGGTCGAGCACAGCCTTTTGGGGGCGCTGGCTTCGTCTTGGCTGATGACGGCTCGCCACCGGTTTCAGAGGCGTCCATAAAGAAGATTGTGCTAAGCCAGAGCACACAGTCGATGATTGTTCACCGTTCACGACAGACGATTCCGCCGACGCGCTGTGGTTTTCTCAAGGCCGACCAACGTCAGGTCTACTGGGAATACTACGGCCAACAGGATCGCGAGGCCGTCGCGCTGCTCAATGGGTTGGCCATGAGCACAGAATCGTGGCAGTCATTCCTGCCTCTGTTACTGGATGAATACGACGTCTTGCTCTTTGACTATCTGGGGCAAGGGCAGTCGTCCCGCGAGAACGAAGCCTACTTCATTCCGAGTTTTTGTGGCTACTTGCAGGGTATCCTCGAAACGCTGTCGATTTCAAAGATTCATCTCATGGGGATCTCGTATGGGGGGTTTGTGGCGCTCGACTTTGCGCGTCTCTATCAGGAGCGGCTCTTCAGCCTTACGCTCTCCGGGATTTTGCTCACCCACGAGGAGCTGTTCCGGATGTATCAGGATCTCTCCCTTCGTTTCTATCGCGCGGGACCGGAGGGCTTTGAGCTCTACACCCATTATCTCTACGAAAAAATCTTTGGTGAGACCTTCGTGCGCAGCGCTAAGGACCACCTCGAGCCCATGCGGCAGAATTTTCATGAACGCTACAAAGATCATGTTTATTGTCTGATCCGGCTCACCGAAGCCCAAGATCCGTTCTTCGGTTCTTTGGGTGAGAATTTAGAAGGCTACCGGGGCATCAAAATACCCATCTTGGTCATGACCGGTGCAGAGGATCGGGTGATTCTTCCAAGTATTCAGCAAAAAATCGGCAATATTTTGCCCCATGCTCGCTGGCAGGGGATTGCCGATGCAGGCCACGTCGTGTATCTGGAGAAACCAGACGTATTCTTTGGAAACCTGAAAGCATTCCTGCGCCAGGGGGCCGAGACTAGGAAAACCCCTGGCAACGACGCATGAGCTGGGGGTGCCGTCGGGACAACGACAGTGGCATGGCCCCACTGCGAGCACGCGCTTCGACTCGGTGCTCGCCGCACTTTTAACACCCCTCTAAGCGGTTTGTTTCAACAGATGCCTCGCGGCCACCCGGGGAATCTAGAGCGACAGGCGAGTAACCGCGACAGGCATGACTCAAGGCGGTGCTAGTCTTCCAGCCCTTGCTGTTCCGCCTCGAAAATAAAGCTGGCGATCTCATGCAAGCCATCTCGCTGGGCACACTGGGCAATTTCGGACCACGGCGCTTGGCGGTCGATGGCGGCAGCGGTCTCACAGCTGTCAGGCAGATGCTTTCGAAAGTCGCGAACGTGCTCTTCAGCAACGGTGTCGATGGCGGGCTCGGTTGCCGCTGTGGGTTCACTCGCAAAGCGCTCTTCTTCAGCTACAAAGATGGCTTTTGAAATGTAGTGGAGACCCTCTTTCTCGGCGGTCTGAGAGATGTCTGTCCAGGAGGCGCCCCGCTTGATGGCTGCCGCCGTCTCGCTACTCTCGGGAAGTTCTTTGGAATAGAGATCAAGAAGCTCGTCTGTGTGTTTACTAACGTCCACCATTTGAGTTTTCCTCATCTTCTCTAGTCATTCTAACTTTGAGTGGGTCGTAATTCGTTTCAGCGATAGTGGTTCCCGGTTGTATGGATAACCTGCCTATACGAACACGGACTATACGAACACGGACTTCTGATCATGGCGCATAATGACGTCCTGTTATCAACTTCAGTAGGACCCGCTATAAGTGACCGTTACTATTTGGCATAGACGGTGATCTTTTTTGAATAAACCGCTGGTTTATGGGGCCTATGATTGTCGTCTGCTAGCAACAACTGCAGTGTGTGTTTTCCAGGAGGAAGCTCAAGCAGCGTCTCGGTCTCGCCCCCCCCGAAGTGCAAGTGGTTGCGGTCCGAGGGGATTTCTTCGTCCAGGGGGGGCAGGTCGGTGTCGATCAGTAGGTGGTGATGGCCCGTGTTGGCATGCTTCACGCCCGCTGGGGCGACTCCCATGTGGCGCAGCCCGAACCACACGCGAAATGGTTTATTTGCCTCAAGCTCCTCTCCGTCATTCGGCCAGCCGATGTAGACATAGGCGTTGGCCGGCGCCGGGGTTGCATCGGCGAGAACGAGGCTCGCAGCAAGAACCATGAGACCCCCGACGGCAATGACGAATTTTTTCATGGCTGATGTCCTGTTGATCCAAGATGATCCTCGCCGCGGCGCTCTGCCCTAGGGCACGCTGATGGTAATTTTTTTTGAGTATAATGGGGGCTCGTGCGGGGTGTGATTTTGATCCCCAAGTAGCAGCTGCAGCGTGTGCTTACCGGGCGAGAGCCCCTCCAGCCTCGCTTCTGTCTCACCGCCTCCATAGTGCAGATGATTGCGGTCGGATGGGATAGGCTCGTCCAGGGGGGGCAGATCGGTGTCGAGGAGTAGATGATGATGCCCGGTGCCGCTGCGCGCTACCCCCGCGGGGCAGACCCCCGCCCCTCGAAGCCCCATCCGGACCCACAGGTTTCCGCCGGGAATCACTTGGCCATCCCTAGGCCAGAGGATATAGACCTGCGCACCTTCGGGTGCCGGGGTGCGTTCCGCGGCTGCGCTCGGCCAACAAGCCAGCGCAACAATAACCGTCAATAATGCATGAGCGCTTTTCATGGCGATACGCCTCCCCGAAAACCATGAACATTGCCACACGACTCTAGCACACGCAATAGCCGCCGTATACGTGGGTAGGTAGGGGTATCGAGGAGGCCAGAATAACCTTCTATACTTTATACCAATAATTTTCGTTAGTTGAGCTACCCTTGAGAGCCGTGGTGTCGTAGATCGGTTTTGCCCCTATTGGCTTGTCTGCCGCCGGCTGGCCTGGTGGCATATCCGTTGGGATAGAGTCCATCAGTTTTCTACCGCGTCTTGATGCCGACGAAGTAAGATTGGTGACCGAACATGACATGTAGGAGCAATTTGTGTTGCGAAAGTGCACGGTGACAGTTCTTCTCGTCCTCTCTGCTACCCTGGCATCTGGATGGGTGGTGAGCGCACCACACCTAGCCACAGCGGCATCTTTTGACTCCGGCCCTGGAGAACCGCCAGCCCGCGCAAGAATGGCAAAGGCGGCGTTAGTTATCGCAAATGCCAATTACCCGGCCAACCCGCTGAGAAATCCGCTTCAAGATGCCCGCATTATGGATAGTCTTTTGCGGGGAATGGGATTTACGGTGGACCGGCTGACGAATGGAAGCCGCGATGAGATGCAAGCGGCAATCGAGCGATTTGTCGCCCAGCTCCAAGAAGAGGGTACCGGTATTCTCTATTTCTCTGGTCACGGATTGGAATCTGGTGGCGATAGTTTTTTGCTTCCCATAGACGCGGACTTTCGATCCGAGTCTGCTTTGCGCGCAAGCGGCGTTGATCTGCGGGCGGTGATTAAAGCTATGTCGGCATCACGGGAAAGCCGACAGGATCTCGTGATTCTTGACATGTGCCGGAAGCGTTGGCCGCCGCAGGGATCGGCGGACGCTGCCCCGCTGAGGGCTCACCCGCTGAGGCCCCCAGCCGGGGTATTGATCGCCTACGCCACCGGGGCTGGTGGGAGTGCCGATGACGGAAACGGTAGTGCTGGAGTTTACACGGCGGCCCTCGTGCGCGAGATGGCCGTACCCGGCCGGCAAGCCACAAAAGTGTTTAAGCGGGCAACCGCAGCGGTGGGTAGTCAGACCGGACAAAGGCAGGTACCCGAATTCGCCTCAGCGCTCACGCAACCGGTGTATCTCGGTTTACCGACAGCGATCATGACGCAAGGCACCTTGCCCACGGCGGTATTGGCGAGTTCTGGATTTGCGCAACGCAGCCGAGGCATCATCCCCGAGAGCGGCGAGGCGAGGTATGAGCTTCTATTTTGGGAGTCGATCAAGGATAGCGACCAAGCTGCGGACTATGAGGCCTATCTCGAGGCTTTTCCCAATGGCCGATTCGCACCCTTGGCGAGAGCGCGCGCGAGCTACTTTCGCGACAAGGACAAGGCTAGTGGCGCGCCAGGCATGCCGGCGATTGACACCAGTCCACCGGCAAAGGAAGAGGATTTTCAACTCGAACCGATGCGGGGGGACTATGCGGCTGTCGTGACGGCGAATGTTCGCGAGCGGCCGGCGGCTGACGCTCCGCGCATTGCTACTGTAAAAAAGGGTAGCCGGGTGCAGGTGACCGGGCGTGTGGCAGACCGGAACTGGTTTCAGATAAGCATGGCTGACGGAAAAAAGGGTTTTGTCTACGGCACTCTCATCCAACCCGTGACCACACCGACAGCGCCAACCCCTCCGGTGCCGCGGTCTCTGCCGAGCGCACCGCCGCCGTCCCAGCCTACCCCTAGGCAAGGTGAGCCGCTGAAGGTGTTCAGGGATTGCCCTGACTGCCCGGAAATGGTCGTTTTGCCAACGGGGCGTTTTACGATGGGCGCGGCGGAGGGTGATCCCAGCGAGCGACCGCCCCATTCGGTAACGATTCGGCAACCCTTCGCCATCGGTAAGTACGAAGTGACGGTTTCCCAATGGCGGGCATGCGTGGTGGCCGGCGGTTGCACGTATCGCGCTCAAGAAGCAGGATCCAAGGAAGAGCTTCCGGTTCGCGATGTTAGCTGGGACGATGCCCAGCAGTATGTTAAATGGTTGAGCTCGGCTACCGCCGGCCGCTACCGCCTACCCACCGAGGCCGAGTGGGAATATGCGGCCCGCGCGGGAACGCAAACGCGTTATTGGTGGGGAAATGCGATGGCAGGGGGTAAGGCCAATTGTAAAGATTGCGGTGGTCAATGGGATCGCCTTGCGCCGGCGGCCGTGGGATCGTATCCGCCCAATCCCTTCGGATTGTACGATCTGAATGGCAATGTTTGGGAATGGGTTAGCGACTGCTGGCACCGGTCCTACGATGGTGCACCCAGCGATGAAAGATCTTGGGAGGATAAGGACTGCAGCCAGCGGGTGCTGCGCGGCGGCTCATGGCGCAACGATGCTACCTACGTGCTATCAACAAGCCGCTTCTACTACGATGCCGACGTTCGCTATGGGCTGCACGGATTTCGAGTCGCCAAGAGCTTGCCCTAGTGGATTCCGGTTCGCTCCCTCATGCCTACCGAGCGCCTTCTGACGATCTTGATTGGGTGGTGATGAGCAGCAGGTCGGCCGCAATTTGAGACGGCTTGTCTTTCGTCTCCATTTCTTGGAGACGCTTGGTCACCGCTGTTAGGTAATCGGATAGCTGCTCATTTGGCGGGCGCGGCAACTCGAACAGCGGTTCGGGGGTTATCAGCAATGCAATGAGATCTTTTCCAAAGGGGGGGGCGATACGCCACTCGCCGAGATCTCCGAGGGTTGCCTGGTAGTTCGGCGGGGCCTGGTTATCGCTGATCTCTGGGCTGGGAATGAGATGAACGACTTCACCATCCAAGGTAAAGTAATCGATGTTGACATACGACGGGTAGGCCGGTGTGGTGATATTCACAACCAAGCTTTCCCCCTCCACGAATGCGTTGCCCGGTTGCACCGTGCTGATGGAAGCCTCTAAATTGAGACGTTTGTTTCTAATCCAATAGGGCGCATAGAATTCTAGGACATCACACTTGCCGACATTCAATGTTTGAATATCACCGCTAAACTGTCCGACGCCAGGTAGCGACAGTACTTGTTGTTGCAAACGTGCCATGGCCAGCTGATCGGAAGCAAACCCTTTGACGGTGACGGTGCTGGCATCGAGTGAAGCCGTTAACGCTGAACAAGGGATTCTCTCCAGCAGGCCGCTGAGCGCCGCCGGTGATATTTTTTCCGCTGAGGGTCTAGAGGGTACAGCCGCCATGACAGGCGGCTCATCGGCCATGCGGGCGGTCTCGTTTGTTTTGGCGCTAGGTTCTTTGTTCCTTTCAAGGGATGGAATCGCCAAACTCCTATCCTCCTTAAGGGGGCCTTCTCCGGCTTTCTCCATCACCGAAGGTGCGGTCGCGATCGTCTCTCTGGAGGGCGGCTGCCAATGGGATCTGAATTGGTAGAGACTAATGACCGAAAACAAAATGAGGATTACCGTCAGCATCGGTAGCCATGGCAGGCGCCGTGGGGATGGCATGAATTGCTCAAGAAACTGCGTGACCGTCGGTGTTCGTTGCTCGCGTTCTAACGCGAGCGCGGCGCGTAAGGCTCGCCATTGTTTGCCCGTCAGACCCGGCACACGTTTGGGGATCAGTCCTCTATAGCGCGCCTCGATGGACGTCAGGCCATCGAATGGATGGTGGCCAGCGAGCATCTCATAAGTGATACAACCTAAGGCATAGATATCATCCCGCGGGTCCGGCTCGTGATCTTCGAGCATCTCCGGACTTGCGTAGGTGGGTGTCAAGGCGCGCAACGAACCTGGATCAAACCGGGTTGATTCCCCCTCCGTGTCATCTTCGGCTTGCTTGAAGGCTCGTGCAATACCAAAGTCGATGACTTTGACTTGTCCCCGCGCGTTTGCAAACACATTCGCGGGCTTGAAGTCACAATGAACAATACCTTTCTCATGAGCGTAAATCAGCGCTTTGCCCATGCCTTCGATGAGAGGAAGCGCCTCTTGTGCGGGCATACCTCCGGTTCCCGTCGCCTTAATCCGCTCCCGCAGGGATTTCCCCGGAAGATACTCCATGGTCATGTAGACGGTGGAGCCATCACGATCAAAGTCATACACCGTCACGATGTTGGGATGGGCAAGGCTCTGAGCCTTTTTGGCCTCCCTTTGCAGCGCGATGAAGGCACTGGGATGGGTTTGGAATTGCAGGCTTAGGATCTTCACCGCGACATAGGGATTGCGGTCTTCCGCTTCGACTCTACGCAGGTCTAAGGCACGATAGACCGTACCCATTCCTCCGGAACCGAGCTGCTCCTCTAGAACAAACCGGTTGTTTAGCGTCTGTCGGGAAGCCTGACCCTGCTGTGGAGGAGACACTTGCTCTGCAGGTGGTGGCTTCGCGCCAGTCTCCGGTGCCGCGTCTATTGCAGGTCCAAAGCGGGTTCCCTGTTCGGTCTGGTGGGCTTGATTCGCTTGCTGTGGGGACTGCCGCGACGGGTGAGAATCACCCTCAAAACCGTTACTTTCAACCACGTGCGTATCAAATTTCGCTAAAGACTGTTTTTCACCAGATTAGCCGAACCGGACATTGTTTTCGGCCCTCGCGGATGTCATCCCCGGCCGAAACGATGACCATGGCCTCATCCCCAGTTTTCAATGGAGCTCTCCGCTGTGTCTTAGCCGTGGCTATAGGTTGTAGAAATAGCGTTTCTCGGCCGCTTGTTGTGGCCCAAACTGGGGCAAGTCGCGACCTATTGTCAGTATGCAGCTGATGGATCTTAACTGCTACCTTCCGGCCGCAGGATGTGCACTTTCCATCGTAGCGGTTTCTCAAAAGTACCAGTCGAGCGAGGCTAACCACTCGGTTTGCACGCCGCCACCGTCATCCTCCCAGCGCCCCCCGAGCTTGAGTGCAAGATTGCGTGTCAGGGTAACGCTTTGCCCGAAATGCACGCTGAAGCGATCGGCGACGCCGCCGGTCCCAAGCAGTTGAACGCCGCCGTCGAGGCTGAGTGACCAACGGCGGGTCATCGGCCAGAGCATGGTTAGGCTCGGTCCGATCGTGGCAAGGCAGGTGTCGGCGCAACGACTGCCACCGCCGACAGCCGCCTCGGCCATGAGACCGATCGTACCGTGCTCGCCAAAGGCAAAACTCTGTCCGGCGCCACCTTTGAGCACGGCGATGAGCGACCCCTTGACATCATCGCTTTGCGCCCGGAGGCGCTCCAAACCGGCCCTCAGGCGCCAGGAGATGGGCCGAAACAGGCGGTTTCGGGGCGTTAGTGAGCTAATCCCAAGAACGGTGAAGGATTCCAGGCTTACCCCACCGTCCTCGTAATGCCGCAGCTCGGTGTCGAGGAACTCAATCTCTGCACCACGAACATAGCCACTCAGGGGATCGGCAAGCTCATGGTAGGCTGGGCGCAGTTGGAGGCTATAAAAACGACGGCTGGCGCGTACTCCGATACCGAGCCCGAATCGTGCCGAGCGGTGGCCCTGGTCGGGGCGCGTGTCAGGCGCCGGCACGCGCATCAGGTTAGTCTCGGCGTCGATTTGACTGCGAGCGGCCAGCAGCCCCCAGGCTCGATCTGCCACCTTGCTGCGCTGTTGGTCGCCTGAGCGCAGTCCGTAGGTAGTAAATTCCGCCGCGAGATCGAGAATTTCGGCACGGACCTGCGGGGTCAGCGCGCTCAATGCCGGATGGTCCGGTTGAATCTCTCCGGCCGCAAGACGCGCGATCAGAGTGCGCTCGGCGCTGTTGAGCTGGCGCAGACCGCGCTCGATGCGCGTTCGCTTGGAAGGGCGATACACTGCACGTTTCATCAACCCGTCGTGCTCTAGCACCGCGCGCACGGTTTCGATGGGAATGGCGTAGAGGCGGAACTGGTCGGTTAGGCGCAGTTCTGGACGAGCGGCGTCCAGCAGGAACAGGAGCTGGTATGAGCAGTTTTCGTCGAAGAAAAAATAATCCGCGTACTCATTACGGAGTTCCCAAAGGTGCTCGAGCAGCCGCCTGATCTCGGGCTCGGTAAGGTTGAGCTGGTATTCCCAGATGTCGCGGTTTTCAAAGTCGCTATACTTGTGAACCATTTGGTAATAGGGCATGACTGAATAGCTGCCACGGTAGCCTCCGGTCAAGCCATAGATAGCGAACATCAGCCCGCCGTCGGCACCGGTATCGGCTCCGTAGTTCACGGCGTACGACAGCAAGCGGCTGCGCTCGTCCTGCCCGGCCCGATCGAGGCGAAGCAGGGTGTGGCCGAACATGGACGATGGGTTGTTAAGGTACGCTGCCGGAAAGACGAGTGTCACCTGCTTGGCGGCAATGGCGGCAAACCACTCCTGGAAGCGCCGGCATTGCTGCTCCGGTAATTTCTCGGTGGCAAAGCGCAGCGCTGACTTGAGCCAAGCATAGCGGGCGATGAAGGCGCACTGCGGGTGATCACCCTGATTCGGCGACAAATCTGGGGCGAAAAAGGCCGCCAGTGTGGCCTCAAGCTCCGCCTGAGGATCGGTCTTGCCATTTGAGGCGTTAAAAAACGCCTCACTGTCGATTAGGCTGGTGTAAGCCGAGCCGCTTAGATTGCGGTGGTAATGTCCAAGGGCGAGCCACTCGCGGCGCTCAGCGAGACGCTCGGCGCGGGCCTGGGTAATCAGGTCCTCAAGGTAGCCGGCTGTGGCCGGCGCAGGTGCAAGAGCGACCAGCACACCTAGCGCCGGAATCAGGACGAGGATAGAGGGTATTCTTGAAGCTTGAATAGCGAACGGCAGGTCAGGCGACGTACCGGTTAAGCAGGGTGTCCTCGGTCATCACTGCCCGCATTGAGATAAAAACTTCATCGGCCGTCACATTGGCATTCGGAAAGATACGCCCGAAATTGGCCTGAAGTGTCGTAAAGAAGTGCTTCTTGTCGGACTCCTCGATCGCCATGAGGTGCGCCAGGGACTCGATCGTTTCGCCTTCACCTCGGGCCACGTCCCGGGCGAGGTTGTCGAGATTCGAGAGCAGTAGCATGCGCACTTCAGCAGGGGGTTTGATGACGCCGTCTTGGGTGCAGCCAAGGGTGCCGGAAGAGATGCCGAAGGTCTGGTTGCCGAAGGTGCCATTGGTGGTCACCGCCACTACCTGCGGGACAACGCCCCTTTGTCCTTGAAAGAGCATGGTTCCGACACCGCAACCGGTGCTGTTTGCGGTTTCACCCTGCTGCTGGGTTTGCTCCTGGGCCTGTGTCGCCGGTGCCACTAGCAGGACACCCATCATCGCTGCAAACGAGAGCTTTTTCATCACTGATATCCTTCCTTTGATTGACAAACATTCCCACTGCCACTATATGAACCAAGCATCAAGGTTGTCAACTTTTGCTTGCGTCGACCCTTTGAGAAGCGGTTTTACAAAACGCCGTGCTTGCCATAGCAGCGTTGCGCAAGGGGTCATTGCTTGTTTTTACATTAAAAGTTACTTTGAGACACAACATGAAGCTGTCAGAGCAGCAGGGTATTTCACTAGCCGCGAGCTGGCTCGGCAGGGGCGATGCCAGAGATGGGGCAAGGCAATCGAAATGTGCCGGCGCATGCAAGGATCTTGAGCCGTTCCGTCGGCGCTTGTAACGTTATCAAAACAGCTTCTGAGGCCTCCTTGGTGACGCCGACTACAGTGATGCCCGAGCGCTACATCATGCATGTGGATATGGATGCATTTTTTGCCTCTATTGAGCAGCGTGATTATCCGCAATATCGGGGCCGACCGGTGGTGGTCGGGGCGCAGCCCGGCCACCGGGGGGTGGTTGCCACCTGTTCGTACGAGGCCAGGGTATTTGGCATTCGATCGGCAATGCCTATCTCCGAGGCTTTTCGACGCTGCGCCGACGCTGTTTATCTGCGCCCGGATATGGCGCGTTACGCCGCTGTGTCAAAGCAGGTAATGGCAATCCTGAACGGTATCTCCCCCATGGTCGAAGCCGTATCTATTGACGAAGCCTACATAGACATTTCAGGTTTGCAGAAGCTTATCGGTGATCCGGAGGAAATTGGCCGTCGAGCGAAGGAGGCGATCCAATCTGGAGTAAGACTCAGCGCTTCCGTTGGTATCGGACCGAACCGCCTGATCGCAAAGCTAGCGTCCGAAATGCAAAAGCCGAATGGACTCACTGTGGTGTTACCGCACGAGGTGATGGCTTTCCTTGCGCCGCTGCCGGTTTCGCGGTTCGCCGGCGTTGGGCCCAAGACCCTCGGTGCTCTCGAGCGCCTGGGTATTTTCACCGCGAAGCAGCTACAAGCCGCATCGCTGGAACGGCTCCAATACGACTTAGGCAAGAAAAATGCGCTGCGCCTCTATAATCAGGCCTGGGGCATCGCATCCGATGTGGTGGACGCACGGGAAACCAGGAAGTCGATTTCCAAAGAACACACCTTCGGCGAAGACGTTTGTGAAAATGAAATCCTGCACGACAGGCTTTTCTGGCTTGCTGCCGAGGTGGGTTACATTGCCCGCCAGAAGGGATTACAGGGTATCGTCGTCACGTTGAAGATCCGTCTGCAGGGATTTGAAACCCACACCCGGCAGCGTAAGCTGGAAGAACCGACGAGCAGCGATCACACTATTTTTCAGACCGCCTGGTCGCTCTACGAGGAGAGCGGTTATGCGGGTCGGGCGGTGAGGTTGATCGGCATCGGCTTATCGGGATGGGAGATCGAGGGTCACCGCCAGCTCGGCCTGTTTGCGGAGATCCGGGACAGGCAACGCGAGCAAGCTCTTTATGCAGTTCTCGATAAGGTTGCCGCACGTTTCGGGAAGGGTGCCTTACGGCTGGGGTTACAGCGAAGCAAAAAGTCACATTGACAAACCGATTTGTGAGTGACGGCAGTGGGCTTCGCTGGCGGTGGTGCTCGCGACGGTCCAAGAGTTACAAGAGTTACAAGAGTTATAGGAGCGCCTCTCGAAGACTGCTGTTATCAGCTTGTCATCGCTCAATGCCGGTTACCCAATGCAATTGTCCAACTGCTCCCAGCGCTCGTACGCTTCCCGCACGGCAGTGCGCATCTTTTCCAGCTCTGCTAGGGTTGTGCTGATATTCTGTTTATCCTGGCGATAGAATTCGCCTTGAATAACCTGCTGCTCGAGTTGGTGGAGCGTCGCCTCTAGTGCCTCAATCTGCGCCGGCAGCGCCTGCAGTTCCCGCTGCTCTTTGTAGCTGAGCTTTTGCTTCTGGACAGCGGCTTCGGTGTTAGCCTGTTGCGGTGCCACCCGCCTTTCATTGTCGCGCTTCTGCGAAGCGGCAGGTTCTGATGCCGCTAAGGGGAGTTTTCGTTGGCGCTGCCAATCCTCGTAGCCCCCGACATATTCCTCCACCTGTCCGTCGCCCTCGAAGACGATAGTGCTGGTCACCACATTATCGAGAAAACTGCGGTCATGGCTGACCAGCAAGAGTGTGCCTTCGTAATCGGCGAGCAGATCTTCGAGCAGCTCCAGAGTGTCCACATCGAGATCGTTGGTCGGTTCATCCAACACCAGCATATTTGCCGATTGTGCCAACAGTGCTGCGAGCAGCAAGCGGTTCCGCTCGCCTCCGGAGAGGATCTTCACCGGTGAGTCGATGCGCTCCGGAGGAAATAAAAAATCCTTCAGGTAGCTGATAACGTGCCGCGAGCGCCCGCGAACGGTCACATAGTCTCGGCCCTCGCTAATGTTCTCCCGCACTGTTTTGTCCGGGTCGAGCTGCCTTCTTTGCTGGTCGAAATAGGCGAGCTGCAGTCGGGTCCCGCGGATCACCTGTCCGGCCTGCGGAGTTAGATCGCCCAGAATCAGCCTCAACAGGGTTGTTTTACCGCAGCCGTTTGGCCCCATGATGCCGACCCGATCGCCGCGCAAAATGCGTGTGGAGAAGTCGCGAATAATCCACTGATCACCGTAGCGATAGCTCACATGCCGAACGTCCGCCACCAGCTTACCGGACAGATCCCCGGTATCAACATCGAGGCTTGCCTTCCCCGGTGCGCCGATGCGTTGCCGGCGGGCACCTCGCATGGCCAGCAGGGTTCTCACCCGGCCTTCGTTGCGCGTTCGCCTCGCCTTGATCCCTTGGCGTATCCAGACTTCGTGCTCAGCCAGCTTCTTGTCGAATTTGGCGTTGGCTCTGTCCTCGAGCTCCAAGAGCTCCTCTTTTTTCTGCAGATAATGCTCGTAATTGCCTGGGAAAGAGGTCAGCTGACCGCGATCCAGCTCAATGATTCGGGTGGCCAGATTTCTCAAAAACGTCCGGTCATGGGTGATGAAGATCAAAGCGCCTTGAAAGGACAGCAGGAAATTTTCCAACCAGGTAATGGAAGCGATATCCATATGGTTGGTGGGCTCGTCCAGCAGCAGCAGATCGGGCTCGCTGACCAGCGCTTGGGCTAGCATAACACGCCGACGTATGCCGCCCGAGCACGCGGTCACGAGCAGATCTGCCGGCAAGGCAAGGCGACTTAGCACGGATTCGACTTTTTGGTTGATGTTCCACCCGTGAAGCGCGTCGATGCGATGCTGCAGGGCGGCGAGTTTTTGGAGTGATGTCGCGTCGGCATTGCCCAACTGATCCGCGGCCGCGTGATATTCCGACAACAGCGTTCCCAATTCACCGATTCCGGAAGCCACCACATCGAAGACAGTATCTGGGGTATCGACCAGTACCTCCTGCTCCAAATGGGCGATGCGCAGGGTGTCCTTGCGCCAGACCTCGCCGTCATCCGGATGGGCAGTATCGCTGATAACCCGAAGCAGCGTCGATTTACCGGTTCCATTACGGCCCACCAGGCAGACTCGCTCACCGGCTGCGATGCGAAAGTCGACCTGCGCCAGCAATGGGTGATGGCCATAAGCGAGGGATACATTGGTGAGAGAAAGTAAGGACATATTGAAATTCTAAGGTTGCACTCCTTGCCAGTGTGACCAGTCGAAGAAGAAATAACGCTGTGGAAGTTCTCAGCGTCAACGCGAGGCAAAGATAATACCCGATCGAGCACCGATTGACCGGGGGCAGGGGAGCGGTACGGGTCGAATTTATTGGCGCTCGCGACGATTTTCCAACAGCTGCTAACGGCCATGGTCATCGTTTCGTCCGAGTGGCAGTCAATCGCCTTGTCTCAAGGGACGTCGTGAATACAGCCTTGTAGACTTGGGTCCAGCATCCTTGCTGGACACACCCTTGTGGCAAGGCGATTGACTGCCTACAGATTCCGAGCGCGGTTTTACCCTTTGATGGTGATGCTGACGAAACGATGACCATGGCCGCTGCTAACTCCCGTAAATGCGACTTCATCAGCAAGCGTCGGAGTGATCGCGCCCGAGCGCCCGCGTAATCAGGCGCCACACAGGGCTCTGAGGGAGTGCGCGTCCGGTCGTGACATAGGTGAGAGCCACTTCATTCTGAAGGGTCAGCATCAGCCGTGAACGGCTGGTTCGGGAGCCGGCGAACAGCACTTGATCACCGGGGTGCAAACGCGGATTGTGCTCGGGCAAAAGGTGACTACTTTGGTCGTTCACAAACAGCAGCGGGATGCAAAAAAGCCTTTGGGATCGATCTCGGGGGTCGGTCAACAAATGTTGAAGCTCGATCGTCTCGCCCTTCTGCAAGGCAAGATAGACTGCATAGGCTTGTTCCTGATCGATGCGGACTTGCCAGACTTCCGGCAGCTTGTCCTCACAGATGGCCGCCAGTCGGCTGATCAGCATGCAGGTCCACTGTTCATTTTGCGTCATGGCGAGCTGCAAGAAATCCTCCAGCAGCGGAATCGTGATGAGACCGCGAATGCGATTGGCAACGACGCGACTGGCCTGCATCACCACGTCCGCGCCGGCGGATTCAAACAGCGCCTTGTTGAGCTGTTGATTCTGGCGAACGACTAGGAAAAGGGTCGGGTTGAGCTCTCTCGCGGTCATAATGATGGACAGATTATTTGAATCGTCGTCGGTGCCTGCGACAATACCCACCGCCTCCTCGATCCTCGCCTGGCGCAGGGTCTCGGCATCCGTACCCCAGCCTGCCACGCTGCCTTTTGGAGGTCGGCGCTCGGCGGGATAGGGCTCGATGATCACCAGCTCTATTTCCTGTGCTGTCAGACAGCGACACATCGCCTTGCCGAATCTTCCATAACCGCACAGCACCCACAGTCCCCGCGGCGGGTGTAGGGGTTCCTCCAGTGGCTCATTGGGGTCGCCGGCAAGCCAGCTAGCCAATAAGCTTTGACAGGGAAAATAGAGTGCGGTGACCAGATGTTCGGCGAAGGTATCGAACGGATCGATAATATAATCGGTGCCGAAAGAAGCCATGTTGGCCTCCACGTCATGAGATTCGGCGCGGCAGATCACCTTGAGCGATGGGTTGAACACCTTCGCGGTGATGGCAATATGTAGATTGACCTTGTTTTGATTGGTTAGCGCAACCACGCCAGCGCACTGGCTATCGCGCAGCCCCCCCAGCAGCAGGTTTCCTGGATAGGCGGCATCCCCGCAGATATTCGGTACGTACACTGGATAATTGGTCAAGGCCAAGGCGTTGATACGCTCTTGCCGGATCTCGATAACGACCGATTGAATCCAGCGCCGTTCGAGTGCGTCCACCAGGGCGCTACCCGTATCCCCATAGCCACAAACGAGGAAAAACGGCTCTCGCAGTTTTTCCACATTGCGCGCGAAACGGCGTTCGGTAAATGCTTGCCGCAGTGCTTCATCCTGTAACAGGGTCAGGACTGCGCCAATCGCATAGACCCAGGCGATGACAGTCAAATAGATGCATACGGTTGCCCACAGTCGCTGGGCTTCGCTGAAGGGATAGGGGATCTCTCCAAAACCGATGGTGCTTCCCATGAAGCTCACGAAATAAAAGGCATGGAAAAAATCCATATGCCACGGATTTCCCTGATCGTCGATTCCGGGGATCAATACGAAACCCAAGGTGGCGGTCGCATAGACGGTAGAGAGCACAAGCAAGGGCACGCGCATCCTGCGCAGTACCAGGAACAAGATGCTGTTCATGCCAGGGTGCTCTTTACCGACGTCATCGGCGCAGCATCACCGTTTCGATAACAAGGAGCACGACGGAAACGACATTGGCCAGCATGGCGCCCCCTGACAGCGATACGATGCTTGCCATGACACTGGAGGTCAGGCCTGTATTGGTGACATGCATGGCTACCGCCCATACGAGGGCCGCTGCAATCAGTTGGATGTCGGCCACTAGGCTGGTGGCGAGGAGAACGGCACCCATTTGGGAGCGATCGCCGAATTTCAGGATGGTGGCGACGGCATTCACGAAGATGGCCGCGTAAAGCTCATACGCGTGGTGGTGATCGGGATTATCGAACTCACCCAGGTAAAAGCCGAAATTCAGGGTAAGTGCCATCACGATAAAGAAACCAAAGATGACTTTTTCCGGATTCATCGTTTCTCTTTCTTAATCTTTATCTTTTTACTGGCACCCACGCCGTTGGAGCGGCACCCTTGATTGTTGCAGCATCGTTGCCAAACATAGAATTTAAGCCTAGAGGATGTTTTAAAATCTGCTGCGTTTGTCACCGCTACGTTGCGCGCCGACTCGCACTCCGGATGTACTTCCTTGTACACTGCCGTTGCTCGCCACCATGCGCCTTGCGACTCCGGCGCTTGCGATAGTTTAAAACAGCTTTTTCCCGCCCTCATGCTGGACGAGTCGGCGATGCGGCGCAATGATCGCAGCCAACGGAGGGGGAGGAGCGCAGATGTTCCGTGAGAACAGGGCCGCGGAGATGTGGCACTGGCTTTGGGGTTGGAGGATAGGATGATGAACGAATTGATGCGAGAACGCGTGCATGCATTTCTTCAAGATGCAGATAACCTCGAGATGCTCCGCGACTGGTTTTTTGAGTCGCAGTTGGCAGAGGCGATCGCTAATGATTCCTCGCTGACCGAGCAGCAGATCACGGAAAAACTGCACCGCATTTTTGAGGCCGATCTGGAGCAAATTGTGGTTGCTTACTTTGAGTCCGAGGAACAAGCTTCCTGAGAATCCTCAGGAGGAATCACGTTGAAACGGCGTTCCTGGCTCAAATGGGCGGGGGCTGGCTTGAGCGCAGCGACGGCGGCAGCGCCGGTGCGGGCGCAATCCCTGCCGACGGTCAAGTGGCGCTTGGCATCGAGCTTCCCCAATAGCTTAGACACCATCTATGGCGGCGCCGAGATGATTGCCCGGCGTGTCGCCACGGCAACCGCGGGAAACTTTCAGATCCGGGTTTTTGCCAGTGGCGAGATCGTGCCCGGGCTCCAGGTACTGGATGCCGTGCAGAACGGTACCGTCGAGTGTGGTCATACGGCGAGCTATTACTATGTTGGCAAGGACCCGACATTTGCTTTCGATACGGCGCTGCCTTTCGGTCTCAATACCCGTCAGCAAAATGCTTGGATGTACCATGGTGGTGGTTTGGAGTTGATGCGCGAGCTGTTCGCGGAATACCACGTGATTCAGTTTCCTGCCGGCAATAGCGGCGCGCAGATGGGCGGCTGGTTTCGCAAGGAGATAAAGTCCCTCGGTGATCTCCAGGGTCTTAAATTCCGTATCGGGGGTTGGGGAGGTGAGGTATTTGCCAGGTTGGGGGTCGTGCCACAGCAAATTGCTGGCGGGGATGTGTATGCTGCCCTGGAGAAGGGCAGCATTGATGCCGCCGAATGGATCGGACCCTACGACGATGAGAAACTCGGCTTTCACAAGATCGCAAAATACTATTACTACCCTGGCTGGTGGGAAGGAGGGCCGCAGATTTCGGCCTATGTCAACATCGACCAGTGGAGCAGGTTGCCGCCGAGCTATCAGAGCATTTTCGAAGCGGCGTGCGCCGAGGCCAATGGCTCGATGGTGGCAAAGTATGATGCCGAGAACCCGGAGGCGCTAAAGCGCTTGGTGGCTGGCGGTGCAGTGCTGCGTCCCTTTCCGCGCGAGGTGCTGGAAGCAGCCTATCGAGCGGCGTTTCAGCTCTATGACGAGACCGCCGCCGGTAACCCTCGGTTCAAGAAAGTCTACACCGCTTGGCGGAGGTTTCGCGCCGATGATTACCTCTGGTTTCGGGTGGCCGAGAACACCTTCGACAATTTCGTCTACGCCAAATCGGCGAAGAAGCGCTGATCGCTCTTATCATTACTGGCCATCGGCTTGGCGCGCTCGCTCGATGGCATGGGTGACATCATCGCCGAACGCACCCTCGTTTCCGGCACGCTCTTTGAGCACTTCACCCGGCGGTGGGATTTCGATGGGCTGCAAGTCAACCGGAGGCGGCGGCAAGTCGATTTGGATCTCGTTCGGGTCGATGTGCTCCGTCGTAGTGGAGCCCTGTGTGACTAAACCCGGTACGGCGATGACGATCGCTACCATGATCAGCTGGATGACGACAAACGGTACGGCGCCCCAGTAAATCTCCGCGGTCCTGACGCTGGCAGGCGCCACGCTGCGCAGGAAAAACAGTGCAAAACCAAACGGTGGGTGCATGAACGACGTCTGCATGTTGATGCCGAGCAGCACGCCGAACCAGACGAGATCGATCCCGAGCTTCTCGGCCACCGGCACTAATAGCGGTATGATAATGAAGGCGAGCTCGAAGAAATCGAGGAAGAAGGCGAGCAGAAAGACAAGGATGTTGACCACGATGAGAAATCCGAGCTCGCCGCCCGGCAATTCGGTCAGCAGCTGCTCGACCCACAGATCGCCGTCCACAGCGCGAAACACCAGGCCGAACACAGCGGAGCCGATCAGAATGAACAGCACGAAGGACGAGAGCTTCGCGGTCGAGTCCATGGCTTGCTTGAGCAGCTGCCAGCTCAGACGCTGGCGCACCAGCGCAAGCACTAAGGCACCGGTCGCGCCCATGGCGCCACCCTCTGTGGGTGTGGCTACGCCGAGGAAAATGGTGCCTAGCACCAAGAAGATGAGACACAGCGGCGGAACCATAACCAGCAGCGCATGCCGGTAGAGGCGCCAGCCGCGCAAACGCCGTGCTGTTACGGGAAGCGCTGGCACCGCCTCGGGCCGCACAATACTGACAAGCAGCACGAATCCGCCGTAGAGAACACACAGCAGCAGTGCCGGCCACAGGGCCCCTTGATACATGTCGCCCACCGACCGCCCGATCTGGTCTGCAAGCACGATGAGCACAAGGCTCGGCGGTATGATCTGGGCGAGGCTCCCAGAGGCAGCGATGATGCCTGAGGCGAGCCGCCGATCATAGCCATAGCGCAGCATGATGGGGAGCGAAATCAGCCCCATGGAAATAACCGATGCGGCCATGACTCCGGTGGTGGCAGCCAGTAATGCGCCTACGAACACCACGGCAAAGGCAAGCCCGCCGCGCACCGGCCCGAATAGCTGTCCGACCGTGTCCAGCAGATCCTCCGCCATGCCACTGCGTTCGAGAATCAATCCCATGAAGGTGAAGAACGGGATGGCCAGCAGCGTGTCGTTGTACATGATGCCGTACACGCGTTCCGGTAAAGCTTGGAACAGGTCCGGACTGAGTAAGCCGAGGGCGACGCCGAGCAGCCCGAAATACAGGCCGTTGGCCGCCAGTGAGAAAGCCACGGGATAGCCGAGCAGCAGGAACAACACCAGCGCCGCGAACATCAGCGGTGCCATGGACGCCGTTAGCATCTCGGTCACGATTGTGGGTCGTTTAGCGGGCGTTCGCGGGCGAAGGTTTCGACGCCGTGGGGCTTAGCCTTGGCGCCGGCATCGGGTATCAGACCCCGCAGAAAGGCAATGCGCTTGATGAGCTCTGAAAGGCCCTGCAAGCAAAGCAGGAAAAAACCGGCGGGAATGAGCAGCTTGACGGGCCAGCGTAGCAGTCCGCCGGCATTGACGGAGACCTCCTGTCGGGTAAAGGATTCCAGGAACATGGGCCAGGAGAGCCAGAAGATTATCGCGCTGATGGGCAGCAAGAAAAACACCGTGCCAACGATATCGATCCAGGCACGGGTGCGCGGCGAGTAGCGCTGGGAAAGGACATCGATGCGGACATGTTCATTGCGAAGCAGCGTGTAGCCCGCGCCCAACAGGAAAACCGCCGAGAACAGATACCATTGCACCTCGAGAAAGGCATTGGAGCTTAGGTCGAACAGCTTGCGCGCGATGGCGTTACCCGCGCTAATTAGTACCGCGATGAGGATCAGCCAATAGACGAATTGCCCGACCTTCTCGTTAAGTCGGTCGATGCTCCGCGATAGAAAAAGCAAAACTTTCATGGATCAATGGGGT
>JBAPTW010000245.1:0-3230 GCA_049282355.1 Gammaproteobacteria bacterium
TCGATTTGGGAGGCGGATAAAGACAGAGCGGTCGATTCGGTCGCCGAGGACATGGTCATACTCCCGGGGCAATGTGGTAACCAAATTCTACCTGACCGGGGAGACTATTTCCCGTAAATGACCTAAGCATTGGCTACAAAGGGATGGGGGAGGACTTCCGGACAAAGAGCGGGCGGTCCTGGACCAAGCCCTCAATTGCAGTAAGGTCCTGCGAACCATCTTCTCGATGCAACAGGAGCTAGCCGCCCTGTGGAGCCGATCCACCGCCTCGAAGGAGCAACTGGTCAAACAGTTGGAAGCCTGGTGCCGGCGCGCCGAGGAGAGCGGCATCAGCGCACTGCAAGTGTTCTCTCGGAAGCTGCGCTGCTACGACTGACTCTTGACGAACAACGCCAATCTGAGCCTCAAAAATGCTCTCGAGCAGAGGAGTTTTTGTACCCACTGAAACAAAACTTCCCCGCCAAGGACTTAACCAACGCTCGAGCAACCCGCAGAGGAAAAACCCGATGCAACGCACGCTCAGTAATGCAAGCTGATCGTCAGATGCATGTTCCGCCCGTCGTAGACGAAGCTGGCGGCAGAAAACGATGGTGCGCCGAGCAAGCCTTTTGCATCGCGTGAAAAACCGTAGCCTTCCGTTGGCATCCCCAGCCAGTTGGTCTCCAGCTTTCCGTTCATATTCTCATCATGAATGACGGCGATCGCATACGTTCCCGACGAGATGTCTTCAAAGTCGCAACGCGCTTCGGTCTTCCGAATTTTCATCATCATAACATTCGTTGCCGAGCGCAGAAAATCGGTGGGGAAGCCAACTGGTGATTCGAAGAGCGCACAACCCACGGCTCCAGTGCTATTTCTTATGTTCAGAATCTTCACGTGAATTCCTGGGCATGGTGATTGGGCAAGGGCGACGGCGGGAACATTCACAAATGTCAGCACTACAAGCCATACTACACATCGAAATACCATAGGGACCCGCATCTTCGGATCCTTGGCCGTGGAGGTCACCCCGGACTTCCGCATGGTTGACTTATTCATGATCGGCCTCGCAGCTCCAACCTGCCTAGCCAAGACATCATCGAATACACGCCACAACCCAACTGACGGTATCACCATAAGTGGTCGATGCGTGTGTCGGCGCGCCCCTGCGCGCGAAATGTTCCCTCACGAACGTGATGGGGCAGCAATCGATGATATCACGGGCGGCTCCGAAGGCGTCGGCGCTCGCCTTGGGTCATGGCGCCGTGGGGTCAGTGCCCCGACACGACCTCATTCTACCGGAACGCTCACCTGCACCGCGTGTATCAGGTATCTTTCCGACAAATACTCCTTGCTATTTAGTTGAGGGCTGGTCATAAATCATAATGGCCTGATGTAAGGTAAAAAAAGCCGCGCCGAGGGCTAGCCTGGGCGCGGCCGCCTCCCGACGATTTCAGTGCGCAAACATGCATCGCTTGAGAGGCACTGAAAGGGTAGTGGCAGACAGCATTCTTGTCAGCCTGGTGCGCCTGGTGGATCGCATTCCAATGCCCGCCGCTCCAGTGCGACGACAACGTGGACGGCAGAAGACCTACTCGGACCGACTGATTCTGGAAGCGCTGATGGTCATGATCATTCGGCGGTTATACACGGCTTGGGCCTTGCTAGCGTTTCTCCAGCCGTCGGATCCCGTGGCTTGCCCACGGCGCGTGTTGCTGTGTGAACAGGGCCGATCCCCCAGCCGGCGCACCTGCCGAACCTGATTGGCGCTTTCGGGCGTTCTCTGGTTGGGGTCCTCGAACCGTGGGGGCAGCAAGGCCATGGTGTCGCGCTTGACAGCACGGCGCGGCGCGCCCGCGGTAGGGTATGGCACAAAACGCACCGTGAGCAGGGCATCGTACCGCATACTCGCATTGACACCGAAGCGGCTTGGAGCAAATCGGGTTGGCAGGGCTGGTGGTATGGCTGGAAGTGGCACCTGGCCGTCACCCTTGGTCGGTTCTGGATCCCGTTGGCGGCTGAGCTGACCACGGCCAATACCGCCGATAACGAGGTGGCGCCGCGGCTCCTCGAGCCCTTGCCGCTGGGGGTGCGCTCTGTGTGGGGGGACCCGCACTATCACACCCCGGCGCTACGCGCCGAAGGCGCCCGGCACAATCGGTAGCGGGTGGCCACCCGACGGGGAGCGTATCCGCATCGCGATGGCACCGTGGAGGTTCGACGCCTCTTCCACAAGCGGCGCTCGCAGGTCATCGAACCGTTCAATGGCTTGTTCAAGAACATCTTTGAGTGGGGCGGGCAGATGCCAGTGAAGGGTCTGCAGCGCTGCCAACGGCTCACCCTGGGTGCTATCTTCTTGTACCAACTTGTGCTGCACTATCAGCATGAACACCAGCTGCCTATCGGTATCGAAATCAAAGCACTTTTACGAGCAGCATGCTTTATGACCAGCTCTCGCCTAAATGGATACCCGACCTCGAGCGTCATGCGCGATGGTAGCGGATACACTGCTTTTCGCTTTAGCCGGCACCATCCGCATGGGGGCGCAATAGGTTCCCTGCGCTTTCTCAATCCTGAAGGACATAAGCTTCCGACCAGCGTGCCGCTCCGCTTCCTATGCGGGCTTGCGCATCCCCTGATTTGCTCGCTGGTAGAGAGACTCCGGCCTGTCCTGCTGTTTCACGTCCAGTTGACCGCCACGCGCGCCCCTGCCTCCCGGCCGAAGGTCGAGTCACCCCTGACGAGTCCATCGCAGCGACGTTGGCGAGGACTTTGATACCCCCGGCCCAGTTGGACTATCAGGACACCCGGATCGGCGTATAGTGGTTCTCCCGGACCGACCTGATTTGGGCGTGTAACCGGGTGCCGACCTCATGCATCATTCCTTCATAACCCATGTTTAACGCGCGGGGCGTGATTTTGGCTCCTTTTGCCTGGTTTTCAGCATTTTCGGTCGGCGTGATGTCATTGAAATCAATGGGTTATGTTTTTGTTGGTGTGGTGTAGGGCCATAATTATTCGATAATCTATTGACTGGCCCACCACCCACCGTTAGGGTACGGGGCTATGTACATCCGCCGTACCGCCATCAAGAGTCGGCGCACGGGCGAGCCCTACTACACCTATCGGTTAGTGGAATCGGTTCGTCTTGAGGGCAGCGTGCGCCAGCGCACGCTGCTCAATCTGGGACGCCATTTCGATGTCCCCCGTGAGCGGTGGGGGTTGCTCGCACAACGCATCGAGCAACTCCT
>JBAPTW010000246.1:0-2485 GCA_049282355.1 Gammaproteobacteria bacterium
CTGCATCTCCTCGCGGGTGAACTGCAGGTACTGCATCGTGGTGGAGGGGTTTGGTACCCCGATTGGCATTGGACGGTAACGGCGGACATCGGCACCAATGCCTGTGTGTAACACGCGCTACTTCCCCCTGGCTTTCCTGTCGCCCGGTGCGGCATCCGGCGGCCTAATGCTGGCGAGCAGCTGCTGCACCTGGGTTTTGAGGGCTTCGATCTCGCCCGTTTTCGTGGCGGCGGCCAGCGCCTGTTCTTTGGCCTCCTGGCGGGCGGCGACGAGTTCGTCCTTCAGCGCTTGAGTGGCGGTTTCGAGTTCATCGAGGCGGCCGGCCTTGGTCCTGGCTTCGGCGAGCTGGAGCTCGGTTTTTCGTAACCGCGCCTCACTGTGCCGGAGTCGTTCGGCCTGCTCGGCTTCCAGGGCCTCCAGGCGGGCGATCTCACTGCGGGCATCGTTTAGGTCTTGCCGGATGGCGGCGATCTCGGCGGCCGCCGCGGCACGGGCGGCCGCTGCCACTTCTCCGGCGGCCGTACTGGCCTGGATCCAGAGTCGGCGCGTGAACTCTTGGCCCGTCGCTTCGAGTTCGGGCGGCGTCGGTGGTGCGGCGGCATTCTTGGCTTCCCGCTCCTGCTTCCAGCGGTCGAGGAATTTCTTGACTGTGGTATACGATCCGGCGCCGATTCGGGCCTTGACGTTGACGATGGAAGGATCGATCCCTTCGCCGACCAGGGCATCGGCGGCTTCGTTGACGAGCTCCTGGGTGAGAATGGCTTTTCCCATGACGTGAGAAAAAGAAAGGTTCGTAATAATTACGATAATATATTACTGTAATTATCGTAATATAAGGAACTGCTTCCGGTCAAGGGAAAAACGGGCGGCGCGGGGATTTACCGCACCCCGAAGAGTGCTCTGGTAAGTCCCCTGTAGAGATGTTGTCACAGGCCTGAAATTCGGCTCCTTGCCGTCTCCCCCCAACCGCTCATTGAGCACCTCCCGCATCTCCTTGCGGATCGACACCGGCCCTCAGCCGTCCTGAATCGCCCCGCGGCCCCCCGGCAGATGCCGGTAGAGGGTGGAGGGCGCCACATTCAGCCGTTTGGCCACCTCCTCGACGGTGATCTTGGGATTGCTTAATAGCGCTTTGGCAGCCTGCAAGTCCTGCGGCGAGAGCGCGGGTGGGCGGCCACCCAACCGTCCCCGCTTGCGGGCCGATTCGAGCCCCGAGCGGGTCCGCTCGCGGATAATCGAGCGCTCGAACTCGGCGAGGGCGGCGAAGATATGGAAGATCAGCCGGCCGCCGGACGTGGTGGTGTCGATCGCTTCGGTGACCGAGCGGAAGCCGATCTCCCGTTCCTCCATTCCTTCGATCGTCTCGATCAGCTGCTTTAGGGAGCGGGCGAGGCGGTCGAGCTTCCAGACCACCAGCGTGTCGCCCGAACGCATGTACGAAAGGGCGGCCTTCAGTTCCGGCCGCTCCCGCTGGGCGCCGGAAGCCTTCTCGACGAAGATCTTTTCACAGCCGACCGCCTGCAGGGCGTCGAGCTGCAGTTCGGGATTCTGGTCCTGGGTCGAGACGCGGGCGTAGCCGATCAGCATGTTTTCTCTCAAAAGTCATCGCAACGGTAGCTTTTCGGGGAGAATGTTTCAAGAGAAAGTTTTGAGAGATCAGCGGGGCGATTTTGCGGACATTTTTTACGGTTGGCCGCTCTCTCCGAAAAACGGTCGTTTTTGGGAGATGACGAAAACAATGGTTCGGTCCGCCGGTGCCACCGCGGCGATTGTGAATTACAAAAACTATTGAGACTGCACAGCAATTAATGAGACAGATACAACGATTGGGCATTGTCAACTTGACGGCAGGGTGGGCTTCCAAGGCATCATCTGAGGATGAAACAACACACGAACTCATCTTACGCCGGCTACCGCTAGCCAGCAGAAATCATCAGCCACACCGTATGGCTGTACTACCGTTTCACCCTGAGCTTGCGAGATGTCGAGGAGCTGCTGGCAGCGCGAGGGATCGTCGTGACCTACGAGACCGTGCGGCAATGGGCTCTAAAGTTCGGGCAAGGCTTCGCCAACGAAGTCCGACGTCGTCAGCCGCGCCGAGGTGACAAGTGGCACCTGGATGAAGTGTTCATCACGATCGGCGGTAAGCGGCATTACCTCTGGCGAGCGGTCGACCAGGATGGCTACGTGCTGGACATTCTGGTTCGGAGCCGACGTCACAAACACGCCGCCAAGCGATTCTTCCGAAAGTTGCTTAAGTCAGCGTGATCGTGGAATTTAAGGGATTTGGGTCGATTTTTGATCACTTTGGACGAGGGGAGAAGAAAAAACCCCCTTAAAGAGCTTGACCCAAGCGCCCGAAGGGGGTTGTCTCCTTTGTCGACCAAAACGAAGGAGACTTGCAGTGTGCCACGCCTTTCTCGCTGACTCCACTTTCCACGATTTGCTATTCCGATTCGATCAGGACTTGGCGGCCTCGGTGCAG
>JBAPTW010000247.1:0-9017 GCA_049282355.1 Gammaproteobacteria bacterium
AGATCAATGCCCTCCTCGCGCATCCACGCCTGCAGAACCGAGCCGGTCAACAGCAGTGGTAGGCCGCTAGCAAATCCCATCGACAGCGCAACCCACATGCGGATTGAGAACAAGATGCGTAGAGTACTGACGATGCTCGAACTCATGAGATGGCAACAACCGGTGGCAAAGATCTTTGCAAGTTTCTGCTGAAGAAGACGCTAGATATATGCCACATCGGGCTGAGAGGCTCAGCCTCTCAGAAACGGTCGGGGCGAAGGGCGTCCACATCCATCGAGGGCATCCCGTCCAAAATCCACTCAGCGACGAGCTTTCCGGTGACGGGTCCAAGCGTCAACCCCATCATGGCATGGCCGGTGGCAACAAAAAGCCTTGGGTAACGCGGCAAAGGTCCGATCGCGGGGAGACCGTCCGGCAAGCAAGGTCGCAGTCCGCACCACTCCGACACTGACTCTCCCTCCTCCATCCCATCGAGATAGCGGGACGCTGCCCGCGTCAGTTGCTCGAGGCGCGGACGCCGGATCACGTGGTTAACGCCGGAGAATTCCAACGTCCCGGCAAATCGCACGAAACCATTCATGGGCGTGCAAAATACCGAGCTCTCACCGAGCACGCAGGGCTGGGTGAGCGACGGCGTTACACCGACCCTCGGAACCCGGTCCCGGTGATACCCTTTTGCCGGCTGAAGCGGCATTCGATATCCGAGCTTAGTGACAAGCGCCGCATCATGCGCCCCCATGGCCAGCACCACGGTGTCGGCGCGAACAATATCGCCGTTTGCCAGGCGCACGCCGCCCACCCGCGCCCCGTCCACCAGGATCTGCGCTACCTTGGATCCACTGCGAAACAATACCCCGTGGCGCCGGGCGCGCTCTGATAGCTCGCGCACGAAGCGATGCGGATTGATCGTAGCCGCCTCGGGATAAAAGATCCCGCCGCAGACGCGGTCATTCAGCGCCGGCTCGCGTAACCTGAGCGCCGCGCCATCGAACACTTGCGGCCGATAGCCATGGGTTCGCAAGAGCGCAACCTCCTGCTGTACCGCCTCCAACGAGCGCCGGCTAAGGTATACCTCATAGTAACCCTTGCGTTGATAATGACAGTCGAGTTGCTCCGTCGATACGAGGTTTTCGAACAAAGCCGACGTCGCGTGACCTAAAGGGCCTAATACTTCCATGCTGCGCTCAAGATGACGGCTGGTACAGTGCCTGCTGAAAGTCCAAAGCCAGCGCATCAGAGCGGGATCCCAGCGGGGCGCGATGTAGAGCGGACTCAAGGGGTCAAAGAGCGACCGGAGCGCTTGTTTCACCCGCCCGGGCTTGTTAATCGGTGCATGGCCCGGCGCAATGGTGCCGGCATTACCATAGGAAGCCCCCATGCCAATCTCATCCCGCTCCAACACCGTGACCCCTGCGCCGCCCTTGGCAAGAAAATAGGCGCAACAGACACCGATGACCCCACCGCCGACGATCGCTACTTGCGGTTTACTCTTTGCCGGCGTGCGTGACATTCCTAGGACTGCCTCTGCGCAGCGGTTGCAGTCACATGCGTAACACCCGCGCATCGGGAACCTGCCGCGGCGGACTCGCGCCGAACCGCTCCCAATCTCGGGCCAAGCAAAAAACCGCCCACATCCTGAGAAACGTGTGTAACCATTCCTTACCAGCTTGGTGCTATCGAGCTCGTAAATCAAGCGTCTCAGCCACTCAGTGGCTCATGGTAATGGAGATGGGTTAACGTAGCGTGTGCCGGCAGAACCGGGGCAACCTCAAGCAAATCTTTGCTTGGGAACCACGCTCCTGACAAGTAAACTAGCGTTCACGCGAAATCATCAACACCGCTTTCTTGAAGCTGTTTTCAACATGTTGCGAGGGTTGGCAGAGCAAGGTCCGCGGCAACTCGGACCCGCAGCGTACCTCGGAGTCCACGAGATTCCGAGCCACCGCGCAACGTCCCTATGGCAAGCGCAGGCATCCTTAAAATGGCTTCTAAGGAATTTCCTTGACGGGAGTCAAGGGTCTTGGGTGCAATATCATTGCATCGGCGTTTAATTGGAGAAGCCAGTGGAAACAAATGACAAGAGATCGGATTTTCTCGTCCTAGGTGGCGGCATTGCTGGGCTTGCCATTGCCGAGCTGCTGCAGCGATCAGGGGCTTCTGTAGTGCTCTTGGAAAAGAACGAGACACTGTGCTCTGAGGCATCGGCCGAACAACAGGGCTGGTTTCATACTGGCGCGCTCTACACAGCGCTGCCGCGCAATTTTTTCTGTCGAATCCTGGCCGCTAACCTTGATAACCTCATCGATTACTATAGTGTCTTTCCCGGTATGAACCTTCGGGTAGACAAGCACATTTATACCGCTGATCGAGAAGGCTGGTTTTCGAATCGAACCAATTTCTATTGGTATGCCAATCACCAAGGCATCGGTTGGCAGTGGAAGCTACCCTGGACCATTGCATTGCATCGGGCAAAACGGCGCATGTCGTGGTTTGAGATACTCGATGCTTCAAGAAGCCTTAGTCACCAGTTGGGTTCTGGTTCCAAAGTGAATGAGTCCGTGGTTCATGCGCCACCGGTCGGTGTTAATCTCCCTGATGTCGCGTTCACCCTCCAGTCGCCAGACCGTGCCATGAATACGCGGCTCATCGCTGCCGATCTGCTGAGGTCGTATCTGAGCTGCGGTGGAATTGTCAAAACCAACGTCCTTGCCAAGTCGATAGAAAACAACCAGGTGACGGCCACGGATAGCGCCAGAGAAACCAAGGTGTTTCAGGCACGCCACATCATTCTGACTGCAGGCAAAAATAGTCACCTATTCAGTGATGAGATCAAAGTCTTCGCGCGTTCGCTTCTAGTTGTCTCGCCGGCGTTGACCGACATCAATTTTGTCAAAATGTCACCGCACAAAGAACAAACCATCAATCATATTTACCACCAATACGACGGTATCGATTACTCCGTCATCGGAAACGCTTCTTATCACGATGCGCAAACCGCTACCGCAGAGCTCATGCGCCGAACTACCTCGCGACTTTTCGGACTTGCGAAAAAGGTGTTTCCAAATCTGAAACAAGCCAAGGCAGCGATCTTCTATGGCTACAAAACGGAACTAATACAGTCCTCATCCATTCGTAACCATCTCTATTACATAAAAGATTATGAGAATTACACGCTTGCCTTGCCTGGCAAATTTTCTCTCTGTTTCAGCCTAGCCGCAAACGTCTGCCGGCATTTTGGCATTGAGCCAGTGAGCCGCACACGAATGCTGCAAGATATAGTGGTAGAGCAATTAATTGGCTTGCCACGACACTTTCAGATCGCAAGACAATTGGTCTTCAAGGCTGATGAACAGCGCCCGAATACACTCGGAAGTGATCGACGGCCGAGGGGAAGGGATGTACAGAGTACCGCAGCAATGAAAAGCAAAGCTGCTCGAGATTAACCTAGAACTTTCCCTGAGGAACAGCTATTACTATAGCATGAATATTGATGGGGTCATTATCGATGAGGTCGGTTCTTGAATTTTCAGTTAGAACGTCAATGGAGTCAGTGCTTGATAATTTAATTCGAGTCGATTCAAAAAAGTGAATCCGGTGATATTGACGAAACTGGCGGGGATCGCCAATGCGAGCCGAGATGAGCTCAGGTCGAAACCTACCCTCTGCTGTGACAGCAAACGAAGAAGGTTTGACTGCACCAGGAAACGGGAGGAAGCGATAGAGGCTCCTTTGATGGCGTACATGCTTTCATCACTCAAACGCTGATAGCTCGTGACCGACGCGAGTATTTCTGGGAGGTTTTGCGCGTCGCCTAATTCCTCGGCGGCAGCGATGCCTGCACCCGCAGTGAGCACGAAAGCCACTGTTAAGCCCATCGCTTTGCTGGTCATGTAAAGAGGCTTCCGTTTGCAAATGGATCCGCGACGACAAGCTTAAGTTGTAACGCCTGCCGCAGAATGTGTCGGCAGCACATTTTGTTCACTTGAGGGAAATCAAGAAAGCAGGCGCCGCAAGCGCACATCTGGCGTTTAACGATTGGTACAGCGATGACGCAGCACTTTGAAGCGTGCTGGCGTAACGTTTTTAAGCCGATTCATCAATGAACGTTGGCAATAGCATCGATGGCCGACAAGGCGGGCTGTCCGTAAATGAACCGATACAGGATCGGTGCTGTCAATCGCGAGAAGTATAGAGGGCCGGCACCAGATAAAGAGTGGAGAACAGCATGATGATAATGCCGATGACCAACACCAGTCCAAGGCTCGCCGTTCCCGGATGATTGGAAAAGCTCAAATTTCCAAAGCTTGCAATGGTTGTCAGGGCACTAAAGACCATTGCGCGCGGAGTGCTTGAATACATCACTGCCCGCTTTGATGGATCGTTGCTGGAACGAAATCGTCGCAGGAGGTGAATACCGTTGTCCACCCCCATCCCCAGAAGGAGCGGCAATGCGATCACGTTGGCGAAGTTAAACGGTATATCCACAAGCACCAAAATGGCGCTGGTGATCATGGCACCGAAAAGCAGTGTCACGATGACCAGCAGTGCCCCGCTGACGCTGCGAAGCCCCACCATCACAATGGCGGTGACGGCAAGGCACGCAAGAGCAAAGGCCTGCTTAAAGCTAGCGATGATGGTATCGCCAATCACCACCATCTGCACAGGCTCATTGGTCGCGTCCGGTGCGACCCGTTGTACGGCAGTGACGAATTGCCGCAACGCGTCAGGATTGAGAATGTTTTCCTGCGGCACAACCTCGATGCGAAACAATCCGCCATCGCTTACCCACCGCTGCACGAGATCAGGCGGCAAGTCCTCGACTCCGACGGGCTCCGCCATCAAGCCTGCCGCAAGCCGCTCAAGGTTTCCTGGCAGTGTTCCCAGTAAGGCTTCTTCGAGCCGTTCAAGCCATTCCCGGCGAGCGGCCTTATCGAGCGACGCCAAGTATTCCAAGACCGCTTGCAGATTCGTTTGCAGGATGCGCGCGGCCTCGGCAAAGGGAAGATTCTCATCGGAGGCGAGTCGATGTTGTAAAACCGCCAATAAATGCACGATTGCCGCGCGCTGCTGCGTGAAGGGAACGGCCTCCGAAGGGCGTGATATGTCTTGTAGCTGAGGCCCGAGGATCAGGCTGAGCTCTTCGATGAGCTCTAGTTTCTCTGACTGCTGCTTGGGGATAAAGCTGTTAATACTGAGCGCGTCCTTAACCACCGCAAGATCTTGCAGACGCGTGCTCAGCTCCGCTAGCGCCTCCCTCCCTGGAGCTAGCACCACCGCCGATAAGGGTGCATATTCGCTGTCCTCCAGCAATGCCTTGAAGGTTGCAACCGATTCAGCCTCAGGATCCCGGAGATTCAAAGTATTGTAATCGAAGCGAGCCGACGGCAGCAGCAGCCCGGCAGCAACGGCCAGTAGCGCGCCTACCGTCAGGACCGCCTTGCGGTGACGCAATGGCAATTCGACCAACGCCTTGGGAAGCGCAAACTCGACGGCAGCCCGGGAGCGACTTGGCGCCTGCCACAGGTGCAGCAACGCAGGGAGCAACGTCAGACTGGCCAGTAAGCTGATGAACACCCCGGTGCCAGCGATTATCCCTAACTCAGCCACCCCCGCATAAGGGGTCGGTATAAAGGCATAAAACCCTACCGCGGTGGTAACGGCACACAGCGCTAGGGACGGCGTCACGTGGTTAGCGGTAACGATCAATGTCCTCGCGGGCAGCTCGCCATGGCGTTTAACCTCCTGATAACGCATGCAGAAGTGAATGGCAAAATCGATCCCAAGCCCGACATTGAGCACTGCGAAGGCAATCGAGATCATATTGAGGTGACCGATGGCCGCGGCGGCAAAGGCCGCCGTGACGATTAACCCTGCAATGAGCGTCAGCAGGCTCGCTAGAATCATACGAAACGAGCCCAAGCCCACGAACAGGGTCACAGTCACTAGTAGCAACGCCATAGCCAGAGCCAAGCCGGCCCCCTTGGTGACCGTTTGCATCTCCTCGTGCTCAAGAGCAAGACCGCCCGTGATACGAAGCTGCAATCCATGCGCGTCGTCGATACCTACCTCCTTGGCGGCATGGCGTATGACGGCAATCGCAGGCGCCACAGGAAATAGGGCACTGTAGTCAGGTCGTGGCTGAACCAGGACAAAGCGACGAGCCACACCTTCAACAGCGGATTTTCCTTGCAGCACGGCCCGCCAAGACAACGGCGATGGAGGCCCCTCTCCGGCAAGGGCCGATCGTAGCGTGGCGTTCACTGCGTTCAGCACGGGCGAGAGATCGATGGGGTCGTCTTTATCGACGTTTTCGAGGATAGTCGCCAGGGTGTTGAAAAGCCCGCGCAGACTGAAGTCTGTCGTCAGCTTGCCCAGGATGGGCTGAGCAGCTGCCATCTGATCGCTCAGCTCGTGCAGCTCGTCGAGGCTGAGATAGAGAAGCCCATGGGTTTTAAAGAAGGGACCGGCGCCCGGCACATAGACGGATCGAAACAGGCTTTGGTTGTGCTCAAGGCGCGACGCGAGCACCTCTGCGGCATCATCCACATGTTCAGGAGTCTCGCCTTCGACGACGAGTACCATCAGATCGGCATACTGCGGGAAGGCCCGTCGATACTTATCCTGTGCTTTGCGAACCGGCAACTCCGCAGACACCATGTGGGTGACGTCCGCATCGAGACCCAAATTGTTAACCGCAAAAAACCCCGCACCAATCGCCACCAGAGTCCACGCGAGCAGCACCCAGAGGGCAAAGCGTAGCACCCCTTTTGTCCAGCTCTCTACGAGCGACTCAAAAGTGTTTCTTGGTTTTTCCTCAACTACCGACGCGCGCTCCATGACTGTGCTTTTCTCCTTACGCGTGCACCTCTAGGGGCAAGAGTGAAACGGCGGGCATGGCAAAAGAGGCTCATGAGCTTCCCTGCTCCACGGCGGTGAGTGCGCCACCGCCGTGACGCGCACTGACGAATGGATGACAAATAGCGTCATTAATAACCGAAAACGCACGAGCGCATTATACTGAAGTGCAAGGCCGATGCCTCAAGAGCGCTTTTCAGGCCCACCGCTCGCATGACAGATCATAACCAGGAGCAATTATGACAACGCTGGTAACGGGTGGCACAGGCTTTGTCGGCAGTGCGGTCGTTCGCCGACTGCTCACTGCCGGCCATGATGTCCGCGCCCTGACAAGGCCCGAAAGCAACCGGGCCAATCTTCATGACCTGCCGATCCAGATTGTCACCGGCAATCTGTGCGATCGTGCTTCTATGGATGAAGCTCTAAAAGGTTGTGACGTTCTATTTCATATCGCCGCCGACTACCGTCTGTGGACCCGAACGCCACAGACGCTTTACCAGACCAATGTCACGGGCACGCAGAACATCATGCTCGCGGCGCTCGAAGCCGGCGTGAGGCGGGTTGTCTACACGAGTAGCGTCGCCACGCTCGGCGTGGCGACGCCCGGGCGATTGGCCGATGAAACCACACAGGTAAATGAAGCAGACATGATCGGAGACTACAAGCGTTCGAAATATCTCGCTGAGCAGACGGTTAGCCGGCTGGTCGCAGAGGACGCATTGCCGGCGGTCATCGTCAATCCGTCGACCCCTGTCGGTCCACGGGACATCAAGCCAACCCCCACCGGACGCATCATAGTCGAAACGCTGCGTGGCCGTATGCCCGCCTACGTGGATACGGGTTTGAACATCGTCCATGTCGACGATGTTGCAGAAGGCCATTTACTTGCCTTGGAGCATGGCCGAATCGGGGAGCGCTATGTGCTCGGTGGAGAGAACTTGACTCTCCATACGATCCTCTCGGAGATCGCCGTTCTGAGCGGACGAAAGCCTCCTCGTATTCAACTGCCGCATTCCTTCGTCCTGCCCATTGCCTATCTGGCCGAAGGCTTCGCCAAGCTGGTCCGGTCGTTCGAGCCTTTCACCACCGTCAACGGCGTGCGAATGTCGAAAAAGCGCATGTTTTATTCTTCAGACAAAGCGAAAGCTGAGCTTCGTTATCAGCCGCACGCTGCCCGGAGTGCCCTTGCCGATGCCGTCCAATGGTTTCGCGAAAACGGCTATTGTCGTTAGCCTGCCCTAAAGCAGGCATGTGAAGTTAGCTCCATTGCCGTCAGTGTCCCACAGGGTTACCTCCGGGACCAAAAAACCCGCATTCTCATCCAAGCACCACACGCCAACCCCTGCAGGGCCTTGAATTATGCACATATATGCGCTTTAATACGCACATATGTGCATAAGATAGCAAGCCATGAAGGACCGCAGGCGGCGTTCTCGTTGTATCGGATGGCATCCTTCCCACACCTGTTTTAAGCCCTGTGGGGTGCGCGGCCGGCGCTTGGACACAGTCATGCTGCAGGCGGATGAGTTCGAGGCCCTGCGGCTCATGGACTACGAGGGCTTGTATCAGGATGAGTGCGCGCGGCGCATGGGGATCTCACGAACGACGCTATCAAGAAGTCTGGCCCAAGCACGCAGAAAAGTAACCGATGCTTTGCTGAACGGCAAAACGTTGCTCATCGATGTCGCGGATCAGGCCATACTATCGAATTCCGGTGCCCGTCCCCTAAAGACAAAATTTCCCGATACATCAACATTGCAGCGTGACGCCGCCACTGAGTCCGGCTCTCCAGTGATCCGTCCACCCAGACACAGAGGTAATGACATGAAAATCGCGGTCACTAGCCAAAACCGGCGCCTTGTAACCGAGCATGCCGGGAAATGCCGTAAATTTTGGATTTACGAGGTAGTCAAAGGTGAGGTGCAAAATAAGCGGCTGCTCGAGTTACCGAAGGAGCAATCATTTCACGATAGCCCGCGCACCGATCCTCACCCCTTGGATACTGTCGATGTGCTGATTACCAGTGGTATGGGCCGGGGCCTAGAACGCCGCCTTCGTGAAAGAGGCATAGAAGCGGTTGTCACGCGTGAAACCGATCCCGACACAGCGACTAAAAGCTACCTTGACGGCACTCTTGTGCGTCTGGAGACGGGATGCGAAGA
>JBAPTW010000248.1:0-15302 GCA_049282355.1 Gammaproteobacteria bacterium
CAGCAGACTAAAGCCGATTTGCTGCATCCAGAATTGGTAACGCATTCTCGGTGCCGGCGCCGCTGCAGATCGAGAGTTACCATGGCAAAAGCGCCGGATAGTGGCAAGCAAGATTTATCTTAAATGATGTGGTCTAGGCTATCGATATCGCCCTGAGAACGGAAGGTATCGTCTAGCGGTTGTTTTCAGATAGGTCAGAGTCAGACGGTATGCTGATCTCATAGGCCGAGTGACAAGCCACACATTTCTTCACCGTTAGGCTAAGCTGGTTCAGCGCGTGCTTGGAATCTTCCAAGCTTTCGGCGTCCAGTGCTAACGTGTCAAAGTCGCTATGGACGGCAAATCCCATTTTGCGAAACGGCTCGGGAAGCTTTTGTTTCAGCGACTGAGGTACCTCATGCGTCATTTGTGTCCCCAGCGAGCGCGCGGTGTGGGCAACTAGCGGCATGTCTTCTTCCGCCAGTGCCCCGAGCATGGTTTGCATGCCCGCGAGAAATTGCCGCATCTCGTGCAAAATGATGGCCCGTTCGGTTTGGTTCAAGCTGATTGCCACTCGATCGTCCGAGGGCGATGAGGCGAGTGGCAAGGAAGACATGAGCATGAGGGCGCAAAGCGTCGAGAAAATCATGTGAGGGTATTTCATAGCACAATAGCGCTTTTTCAAAATTTACTGCGCTTGCTCTAGCAGTGGGTCGCGCACGCCTATTGCTGTGCATCTACCCGCGGTGACCAGAGAATGGGTGTGTATAAATAGGTGAATATTGAAAAGGCGAGAATCCACAGCACTCCCGAGGCGCTGATTGAATAGAGATACCAGCCGGGAAAAGCGATTGGCAGTAGCACGCGTGTGAGGACGGCTAAGTTAATTAAAATGAAAGCGAGCACCACCGGCTTTGCTGCTTTCATTGCTCTTCCGGTGTGCCCCAGTGCAACCCGAGCCATCATCCCAAGTGTGAGGACGCCGATACCGCCGACCGTGAACGCATGCAGGGCGAGAAGCGTTGAGACCGCTCCCAGCATAGCGAGTGCTTTCAAGGCGAACCCCAGAACCAGCCAACCGTAACCGAGATATAAGATCCACAAAATGGGCACTTTCCAGATCCGGTTGGTGTACCAGCCACTTAGGCGCACAGCATGACTTATGAAAGCCAACGCACTGAGTAGGCCAATCAACAACGGGTCAGGGTATACGAGCTCCGTTGCGGTGAGCAGGATCAGACTGCCAATCGCCAATGCTTCCACAGCAGGCCAGCGCTTTGCGCTCATGCCGGGAAGTGCGCGCTCGGCAAAAAATGGAATGACGCGCCCGCCCATGATCACAATGAGCAATATGATCAGGTTGATCGCCAGATTGATTCCCGCTGTTGCCGCTCCTGGAGTCTGCTCCAGGGTGTCTAAGTGTATCAACACATTGGCAAAGGCCAATGCGCTAAGTAGCAACAGGAAGATGAAATTACGCCGCTGGCGAACCCGTAGCAGGGGAATGGCGAGTATGCCCGCAAGCACCGGCAGGAAAGCAATGTCTACAACCGCGATGAACCAATGAGGCGAGCTCTCTGGAAAGAAAGGTAATACCCGTCCGGCCACCCACAGTGTCGCCAGTGCTGCCAGCGGCTTTCCCTGGGGGGTGGGTATGCCGGTCCAATTGGGCACCGCGGTGAGGAGAAAACCTGCGATGACGGCGGTGGTGTAGCCAAAGATCATCTCGTGGCCATGCCAGACTATACCACTGTAGTAAAGTGTAAGGTTGTAGCCGCTTACATAAAAACCGAGCCAAATCACCAACTGCAGTACGGCAAAGCTCGCCGCCAGGAGAAAGAACGGACGAAAACCTAATACAAGCAAGGCAATTTCTGCTTTGTTTGCCTGTGCATGATCTACCTTAATACCACCGAGATTCATTGGCTCTTATTCTCATAGGGGGTTGCTTCGGGCGTGCACTTGCTAAAGCTCGACGATGTGACGCAGACCAGCGACATTTTGCAGCACGATGTGTTGGCCTTGCACGTCGATAAGTCCCTGTCTGCTTAGCTTGGCTAGGGTACGGGAGAATGTCTCCGGCTGAATGGACAAGCGGGATGCGATGATATGTTTCGGCGTGTCGAGTTGTATTTCGGGAGACTCAACGACGCTTTTGGGGACCTGCTGCAATAAGAACGAAACCAGGCGAAAAGTCGCATTGTGCAGCGTCAGCACATCGATATCGTCAAGCTGTTGGCGCAGCCGCATGGCCATTTTGGCCATCACGCGAAAACAAGTATCGATGGAGCCTTTTAAAAGATCCAGCATAATTTTGCTGTCAAACGCCAGCACCTGAACTCGAGTAATTGCTTGCGCGTTCACCGGATAACGGCGTCGCTTCATGAACATGACGGCCTCTGCGAAAGTTTCGCCGGCACGAATGATCTCGATGATTTTCTCGCCGCCGTCGGGTGAGTTACGAAACAGCCTTATCTGGCCTGAGCGTAAATAGAAGTAGCGATGAGCAGATTGCCCGAAAGCGAAAAGCGTTTGCCCTTCTTCAAGGGAAAGTACGCGCATGGTGCTGAAAACGGTTTGCAATTGCGCTTCATCCAATCTGGCAAAAAGATAGATGTTTTGCAGCTCACCAATATCAAATCCAAAATCCCCGGTTTTCGAGGACCATGCAGGTGCGCGAAATGATGATGGAGCATATTTGACGTGCCCAGCGTTCATCGTTCCAGTGGGTATGCAGGGTAATAACTTAGCCATCCCCGTGATCGCGTGGGTGTTTTGGCATCGTTCGTCGAAGAGAGTCAGTCATCCGAGAGACTCGCTCTGTGAGTGATAAGGACGATCGCTGTGTGGGATTGCGAGTAGTTGTCGAAGCTCACGATTTGGCTGGATTAGGTGATTAAGCGTGTAGCGGTTTAGCACTTTCAAGAATGCGTTCAATGCTTCTCGCAGCGCCGCACGCAGCACGCATTCAGGTTGGATACAGCACCGCGGTGGGCCGGATCGGAAACATGCCACTAGCGCCAAGTCTTCCTCGGTATTTCGTATGACCTCTGCGAGGTTGATCTTCGAGGGCGCCTGGGCCAAGCGAATCCCACCCCCTTTACCTCTCACCGTTTCGAGGTAACCGAGGATCCCGAGGTGGTGGACAACCTTCATGAGATGATTACGTGAGATGTTGTAACTTTTCGCGATCTCATTGATCGTGGCGGCCTCAGGTCGCTTGAGAGCCATATAGATGAGTACCCGCAGTGCGTAATCGGTATACACCGTGAGCCGCATGGTTTTCAGTTGTCCTTCAATTTTAATGATCGACCATCGCCAGCCACTCTCAGTAACATGTATCATTTTTACATGTTATGTGCAAGTGATCGAGATCAACGGATTCTCACGTTGCGCGGGACCACCATAGATCGGGGTCAGAACCGACTTGATTAAGATCAAGGCAAACGCTAGTCACGTCAGTTAGTTTGCAAATCATAGTAGCCAGATCTCTATTTTTCGACGAGATCAATGGGCGTCGGTGCAAGCATCAGTGGGCGAAGGGCGCGACCAGTTGAAGATTGAGTTGTTGGTGACGCCGGACTGCGTTCCTTGCGCCAAAGCCGAAGCGCTCTGGCGCGAGGTCAGCGACAAGCAGGGTCTATCGCTGACGGTGCTGGACAGACGTGAACGGGAGGGAAAATACCTCTCTCGTCGTTTCCACCTCAAGACATTTCCAGCGTTAGTGATTAATGGGAAATTGGTGGCAGTGGGGGTGCAAAGCCGCGCAGAGGCCGAGAGTCTACTCTTTTCATCTGCACCGAGGTGACTACTCGTGGAGGTTTCGTGATGCCATTAAGAACCGCTCTCTCGCAGATCAGGCGGAGCGCATCGAGCGAAGACGGAACCTTCAACCGGCGGAAACTCAAAACCGCAGACGGAGGCTCATCGAGAGCGGCTACATACTGCTCGAATAGCAGGCATCGTCAACACACCTTATAAATAAGGGAAATACTGTGACTGCAAAACCAGAGATCATCCTTTCGGAGAGAGATGCTGAAAGACTAGAAAAACTATTAGACTCATTTCCCGCAAATGCTTTCCCTGGAAAGGCGGATTTAGAAGTGGAATTAGAGCGTGCAAAAATCGTTGATTCGAAAGATATAACGCCAGATGTTGTGACTATGAATTCAAAAGTCAAGTTTAGAGTTTCATCGTCGGACAGCGAGTTCTGTCTGACCCTGGTTTATCCAAAGGATGTCGATGAAAGTGGTGAAACAATATCAATCCTTGCGCCCGTTGGTAGCGCCCTTCTCGGCTTGTCGCGAGGTGATGAAATCGAGTGGCCCAAGCCTGGCGGTGGTGTATTAAAAGTCCGCATTGAGGATGTTCTTTATCAACCGGACCAATGGGGTCAGAGTGAATTGATTTCCAATCGGCAGGGTATAAACCTTCGTCTTTAGATGGAATAGGCTTCAGCAAAAGCTCTTTCAAGAGCAGAGCTTGAGCAGTTATGCTGGTGCCGGAGAGCTAAGGGTAAGGGGGAAGGAGATGTGCCTGGAGATCGATCTAGACGTGGAGCGCATACGGTACTGGAGCTGAAGTAGCATTTTGTGTGGAAGAACGAATGAGCAGGGCTCATTCGAGGTATGGGACGAGACAAGATCAAGATCAAGAGCATGATGATGGATCGGGTAAAGAGGGATGAGATGAGGTGGTTTGTTAGCGTTAAATTTCGCCGCGCCGGTTAATGCATTGTGGTTGCAAGGCTAAGCATCGTTCAGCAGAATTGGTAAGCCATACAGCTGGTTCGTTGTGAGGCGCTTATCGTTCATTAGCTTGCCTCAGAGCAGAAGATAGCGCATGGAAAGCTTTCAATCGAGTCTGACCCCATTGATCTCTAGTCCACCAGGGCCACGCTTTTTATCTGAGCATACACCGCCAAACCCGGCTTGAGAACGAGCAAATCCCCCGAGCGGCGGGTGATTCGCGACAGCAGCACGGTGCCGCCCAAGTCCAGCTTCACCAGCAGCTGCGCAGCATCCTCCGCGGCGATCTCCACCACCCGCGCCGGCAAAATGTTGAGGATGCTGGTGCGGGTGTTCTTTTCCAGCGCGAGGCTCACATCGCGGGCATGGATGCGCAGCCTGACCCGGTGTCCCGGCGCCTGGTCGGCCAGGGGCACCGTGAGCCGTCCGCCGGGGAATTCCACCCAGGTGAGGTGGTAGCTCGTGTCGTGCTCCGCGACGGTCGCCTCGACGATCGCGGTGGCGTCTTCGTGGACCAGAGGAAGGTCTAGCCGTGTGAGCAGATCCATGAGACGTCCCGCTGCCCGCACCCGGCCATGCTCCAGCAGCACGAGATGGTCGGCAAGCCGAGACACCTCATCGGGCGAGTGGGTGACGTAGATGACGGGAATGGAGAGCTCGGCGTGCAGCCGTTCCAGATAGGGCAGGATCTCGGACTTGCTGGCGCGATCCAATGACGCCAGCGGCTCGTCCATGAGCAGCAGCCGCGGGCTCGCGAGCAGTGCCCGCGCGATAGCGACCCGCTGGCCCTGACCGCCGGAGAGCTGTTGCGGGGTGCGCGCTAGCAGCGGGGCTATGCCAAGCAGCATTACCGCCTCATCGAAGCGTACTCGGCGCTCAGCTCGAGGGAGCCGTTTGAGACCATACTCCAAATTTTTGCGCACGTTGAGATGGGCGAACAGACTTTTCTCCTGAAAGACGTATCCCAGGGGGCGGCAATGGGGCGGCAAAAACACGCCGGCATTACTGTCTTGCCAGATTTCCCCGTTCACTCGTAGAACGCCTTCCGCACGCACTAGACCGGCGAGGCAGCGAAGCAGCGTCGTTTTGCCGGAACCGGAGCGGCCGAATAAGGCAGTGACCCCTTGGGATGGCGCCTCAAAGCTTGTGTCCAGCATAAATTGGGCAAGCCTAAGGCGCAGCCGTGCCTCGATGCCGCTCATTTGGCGATGCGCTGCAGGCGCCGGTTGACGAGCAGCAAGATGAACAACGCCAGGAAGGAGAACAGTAGCAGTCCGCCGGCGAGCCAATGAGCCTCGGCGTATTCCAGCGCCTCGACATGATCATAGACGGCAACCGAGAGCACGCGGGTCTCCCCCGGAATGTTGCCACCGATCATGAGCACCACTCCGAACTCACCGACGGTGTGAGCGAAGCCGAGGATGATGGCGGTGAGAAATCCCGGCCGCGCCGACGGCACGGCGACGGTGAAGAAACGATCCCAGGGGCCGGCACGCAGGGTCGCCGCCACCTCTAATGGCCGCTCACCCAGCAGCTCGAAAGCGTTTTGCAGCGGCTGCACCACGAATGGCAGCGAGAACAGCACCGAGCCCACCACCAGCCCGGCAAAGGTGAAAGGCAGGGTGCCAAGGCCCGTGCTCTCGGTCAGTCGGCCCACGGGCCCTTGGGGACCGAGCAGCACCAGCAGGTAAAAGCCAAGCACAGTGGGGGGCAAAACGAGCGGCATCGCCACCACCGCCCCCACCACGCCCTTGAGCCAGTGGCGGGTGCGGGCCAGCCACCAGGCCAAGGGTGTACCGAACAGCAGCAGCACCAGGGTGGTGACCGTGGCCAGTCGCAACGTGAGCCTGATGGCGGCCCAGTCCAGGGCGCTGAGCTCCATGAAAGCGCCGCCCTAGGGTAGATCGTAGCCGTAGGATTGGATCAAAGCCTTGGCCGGCTTGCTCCGCAAGTACTGCATAAAATGCTCGGCGGCTTTGTTGCCCTTTCCCGCGTGGAGCAGCACAGCATCCTGGCGGATGGGCGTATACAAGGAAAGGGGTACCAGCCAGTCGGATCCTGTCAGCTTGCCTTTCCCTTGAATCTGCGAGAGCGCGACGAAGCCCAGCTCGGCGTTGCCGGTGGAGACAAACTGATGAGTCTGAGCGATGTTCTCTCCGATGACTAGCTTCGGCCGAATTTGCGGCCAAACCCCGAGCTTCTGCAGCGTCTCTCGGGCAGCGGCACCATAGGGGGCGAGCTTCGGATTGGCGATGGCAAGATGCTGGAAGCGCCCTTCTTTGAGGACGTCGCCATGTTCGTCGACGAGATTGGGCAGGGGACTCCAAAGCACCAACTTTCCCACGGCATAGGTAAAGCGGCTGTCGGGAACGCTAAGATCCTTCGCCTCCAAGCGCTGGGGTCGCTCCTGGTCGGCGGCGAGAAAGGCATGGAAAGGGGCGCCGTGCTCGATCTGGGCGTAGAGCTTGCCCGTGGAGCCGGTGCTAAGGGTAATCCGCTGATCGGCTCTCTGCATGAAGCGTTCGATCAGCACCTTGGCTGGCGCGGCGAAGTTGGCGGCCACCGCGACCGTTGCCGTGTCTGCCCGGGAAACAGCCATCATGACGGCGAGCATTACGCCCACAACCAGCGACGTTCGCAAACGATGGCTCATCATCATTCCTTCGTTACTTGCTCAGTTTACTTGCCCACGGCCAGGATCACATGGGACGCCTTGATAAGACTATAAGCCTGCCCTCTCTTCTTGAGCCCGAGACGGCAAATGCTTTCATTGGTGACGATGGCCACCAGGGGTGTATAACGGATAATGGGTCAAACGGGCAAGAGAGATAATGCTTTTCCGCCTGTGACTGGTGTTGCGCATCTTTATCCCGCCTTATGAGTGATTGGGTAGGCTTGACCTGTATGCTGCAGACACGTTGTACGCTTGTATCCGTGTCCTGGTAAGACCAGTGAGCTTAGCGCAAGTAATCAGCCAGACCCGGGAGCATTGCTGTGAATACGCATCCTGCACACGCCGTTGATGCTGAAGCGCTGGTGAGAGATCCCGTCTGTGGTATGACGGTGTCGCCAAAGAGCGCTCTCCAACACACCCACGAGGGTACGTCCTACTTCTTTTGCAGCCGCGCTTGTGTGGAAAAATTTCGCGCTGAGCCCCAACGGTTCGTCGCCGAGACGGCGACCACCGTACCGGCCGTTCGAATCAGCGCAGGCGGTCTTTACACCTGCCCCATGCATCCAGAAGTTCGCGACCAGCATTCGGGCTTCTGTCCGAAGTGCGGCATGGCCCTTGAGCCGCAAGGTGCACCACCCGCGCCGGTGACCAAGATCGAGTACACCTGCCCAATGCATCCCGAGATCGTCCAGGACAAGCCGGGCAATTGCCCCCTTTGCGGCATGGCGCTGGAGCTGCGCACGGTGACGATCGAGGAAGAAGAGAATCCGGAGCTCAAGGACATGACCCGGCGCTTCTGGGTCAGCGCGGCGCTGACGGTGCCGCTGGTGATCGTTGCCATGGGGGAGCTCATTCCCGGCGTTTCCTTCCAGGGGCTCGCCTCGGCGCGCGTCCTGAGTGGGTTGGAGCTGCTCCTGGCCACCCCGGTTGTCCTCTGGGGCGGCTGGCCGTTTTTCCTGCGCGCCTGGCAATCGATCGTCAACCGCAGCCTCAACATGTTCACCCTGATCGGGTTGGGCGTGGGCGTGGCTTACCTTTACAGTCTCATCGCCGCTTTATTGCCGCCGCTGTTCCCGCCCTCGTTCCGGGATCCCCACGGCCAGGTGGCCGTGTACTTTGAGGCGGCCGCCGTCATCGTCACTCTGGTGCTGCTCGGTCAGGTCATGGAGCTGCGGGCGCGCAGCCAGACCAGTGCTGCCATCAAGACCCTGCTGGGTCTGGCACCGAAGACCGCGCGGCGGATCGACGCCGACGGCAACGAGCGGGACGTGCCGCTGGAACAGGTGCGTTCTGGCGACCGCCTGCGGATACGTCCCGGCGAGAAGGTGCCGGTGGACGGCCGGGTGCTGGAGGGCCGCAGCAGCGTGGACGAGTCGATGATTACCGGTGAGCCGATCCCGGTCGAAAAGGCGCCCGCTGAGACGGTGATCGGGGCGACGGTGAACGGTACCGGCAGTCTAATCATCGAAGCCCAGAAGGTCGGCGCCGACACCCTGCTGTCGCAAATCGTGCAGATGGTGGCGGCGGCCCAGCGTAGCCGCGCGCCGATCCAAAAGCTGGCCGATGTCGTGGCCGCCTGGTTCGTGCCGGCGGTGGTCATGGTCGCCGTCATCACCTTCATCGTCTGGGCGCTGTTCGGGCCACAGCCGGCCATGGCCTACGCCATCATCAATGCCGTGGCGGTGCTGATCATCGCCTGTCCCTGCGCCCTGGGTCTCGCCACACCGATGTCGATCATGGTGGCCAGCGGCAAGGGGGCGCAGGCCGGGGTGCTGTTCAAGAACGCCGAAGCCATCGAGGTCCTGCGCCAGGTGGACACCCTGGTGACCGACAAGACCGGCACCCTGACCGAGGGCAGGCCGAAGCTCGTCTCGGTGGCGCCCGCCGAGGGCCTGGACGAAGACGACCTGCTGCGGCTCGCGGCAAGCCTGGAACGCGGCAGCGAGCACCCGCTGGCGGCGGCCATCGTCAGTGGCGCCAGAGAGCGAGGCATGGATCTGGCCAAGGCCGAACACTTCGAGTCCCGCACCGGCAAGGGCGTGATCGGCAAAATTGAGGGCCGCGCCGTCGCACTTGGCAATCGTGCACTGCTGGAAGACCTGAACATCGATTCCAGGGAGCTATCGGAAAAGGCTGAGACGATGCGCAGTGAGGGTCAGACCGTGATGTTCGTCGGGGTGGACGGCAGGCCAGCGGGGTTGATCGGGGTTGCCGATCCGATCAAGGAGACCACGCCCCAAGCCATCAAGGCGCTGCATGAGGAAGGTCTTCGGATCGTCATGCTCACCGGCGACAGCGAGACCACGGCGAAAGCAGTGGCCGGGAAGCTCGGCATCGACGAGGTTATCGCCAATGTGCTGCCCAACCAGAAGGCCGACAAGGTGCGAAGCCTGCAACAGGAAGGCCGCAAGGTCGCCATGGCCGGCGACGGCATCAATGACGCTCCGGCCCTGGCTCAGGCCGAGGTGGGCGTGGCCATGGGGACCGGCACCGATGTCGCGATGGAATCGGCCGGCGTGACCCTGGTAAAGGGGGATCTGCGCGGCATCGTTCGTGCCCGGCGCCTGAGCCGTGCTACGCTGCGCAACATCCGTCAGAACCTGTTCTTTGCTTTTATCTACAACTTGCTCGGGGTGCCGATCGCCGCCGGCGTGCTGTATCCGTGGTTCGGGATACTGCTCAGCCCCATCATCGCTGCTGCCGCCATGAGCTTCAGCTCGGTGTCGGTGGTGTTCAATGCCCTGCGGTTGAACCGGGAGCGGCTGTAACCTCCGAGCAACAGCCCTAGGGCTCGCGACGTCGGAGAAGCGTCGCCGGTGCCTCATTCGGCTCTTGCGGGGGCGGCAAAAGATGGAGTGAGCTTATTTCCATCTTTGAGCGCGGGCGGTGCTTCGGGCAGAAACACGACGTGCGGCGGCAAACAGCAAATCAGCTCTGGCGCTCATGAGCCCATGATGCGTTTTATTGGCGCTGCCGGGCGATTCTATCGCTGCTCATAGACCTCGGTGTTACCGTCTTCATCGAAGGTCAAGACGTCATAAGGCTGGGTATACCCGACCTCCATTCCCGGCGAGCCGGGCGGCATTCCCGGCACCGCGATCCCGACAATAGAAGGCCGCTCCGCAAGCAAACGCTGAATCACCTGGGCCGGCACATGCCCTTCAACGACGTAACCGTCCACGATTGCGGTATGGCAGGCTGCCAGCTCCGGCGTAACGCCGTGTTTGGACCTGATCGGGGAGAGATCTTTCACATTTCGGGTGGCCACACTGAAGCCGTTATCGCGTAGATGATCGATCCAGTTGCCACAACATCCACAGGAGGGGCTCTTGTAGACTGTGATTTCCGTCGCTTGCGCCTGTTGTTCCTGCGGTGGCCAGGCAACCGCCGTCGCGAGTGCCACCACTGCCCCTCCTGCAGCCAAGACCACGGTGTTGCGTGCCTTGAATCTCATGCGATTCACTCCTCTCAAAGCGAGCCGTTACACAAACCTCCAAGCAGGGAGCGCTACGTGGTCAGAAGAACAACCAGCAGTCCCTCCTGTTTTCAGCCCTAACTATTGGCGGGTCACTCTCCGTTCCGGGATGAGGATCGCTTATTTGAGCGATCGGATAACCAATACGACAACGACGATCACAGCTATCCAGAACAGAACCCCGAGCCCCCAATGACCAAAGCCAAATCCCCAATGCCAGCCATTATCGTGCATCACAGCCGTTGCTCCTTAGTGGGAATGGGTAGACTCGTGCCCATGGGTATGGTCATGTTCCTGGCGGTCAGAGTCGTTGAGCTGCCGACGCTGGACCCGCACTTTCATGAGCTGATACGCTTGCGGCGATAGGGAAGGGAGCTTGCGCAAGAAAGCGACGATGGCCCAAAGCTCGTCGTCACCGTGCGTTGGCCCCCAAGCGGGCATGCCCGTCATCTTGATCCCATTCTTGATGATCCAGTAGAGCTCTGCCGGGCTCCACTCATCGGCCTCTTCCGTGAGTGCCGGCGGTTGCGGGGTCAAGCCCTTGGCAAGCTCTGCAGCCGGGACACCCGGTGCGCCATGGCAACTGACACACATTTCATCGTAATGGCGAAAACCCAATGGCATCAGGTTCGGGCTGGTGAGATTGGGCACGGCAGTGTCTTCGGCATGCCGGCGGACAGAGTTTTCCATCGTCGTACTGAGCAGCCAACGTTCAAAGGGGCCATGGCCCTCGATAGCCGACACGTTGTAGACCCCAGAGTAGACGATCCCCAGGGCAGGCTGCGGCTAAGAGAAATAGCAGGACGATAATGGCTACCAGGATTTTCATGCCTGCTTCTCACGATGCTGCAGGCGGGCTGAGCAAGGGATGCGCACAGAGCACACGTTATTCATTCCTATCGTTCCTTGAGGGGACGGCACCCATGTGCATTGTTGCATCTATCCCGCCCCTGCCACCGATGCCGATGCCATGGGCACCAGGCAGATGTACTCCAGGAAAGTGGAATGGCATGCATCCTGTCGGCAACACCAATAATGCTGCTATGAAATAGGGCGTAAAGAGCAACTTCCAGCGCAAATCGTATCCTCCACGATATTTGAAAAGCCATTGGGTGCATGCGTTCTTGCTCATGACACCACTCCCCTTCAGCCTCTTGCCTATGGCTGCTTATCTGTTGCTTACGATTTCTCTGACCAGTTGGTCGCTTTGGGTTGATTCCCCCGTCCGGTGGCAATAGCCGAACAAAGAATTCGCCGCATCCGACTGCATAGGAAAAACCCCACAGCCGCTACTTGGCCATTTCCAGCAACAGATGGTGTTCCTTCATCATTTGGCCCAACAGCTGTTCGAGGATCTCGCGCTGCGCCGCGATTAACGCTTCATGCTCTTGCATGGTCATCTCTTTGGTCGGTTTCGTATCTCGCATCTTTTGCATGATCGAGCTCATCATTTCCAGGTGTTCTTGCATCAATTTTTGGCGCTCTAATCCTTGCGCCTGTTCTGCCTCGTGAAGCTTTTTTCGCGCCTCGTCTGACTTCTTATGCAGTCTGTCCAGATAAGGAGGGGGTGGCGCCAGAACGGTCGAAGGCAGGGCGATGGCTGCGCTGAGAAACGTCGCCAAGGCAAGGTGGCTTCTCTTCATGGGTTGATCCTCCTTTGGTGGCAAAGCTTCCATTGCCATTTAACGCATCATTGGACTGGCCGCGACGGCTTGTAGGGTCATCGATCCTCAGGGTGTGCAGGAGCGACCAGTCCGATACTCTCTGTTACCTTCGCTATTCATTTTTCGTTTTCACGGGCTTATGGACCCTCACGGTGCCCGGAGAAAGTGCCAGGATTCGGCTGGAACGGGTAATCCGGGTACGGCTCGTGGATGACCGTGCGAGGTTGGCTCGGTTGCGCTCCAGGGGCTGGAGCAGGCTTTGCTTCCCCCTTGGTAGTTGCCCACGGGGGTGTCTGATGAGGATTATCCGGATAGGGCTCGTGAATGGTGACCTCGGCCGCTAGCGGCAGTGAGGCGCCTAAGGTAAAAGCTGTCAAAGCAGTCGAAATGATAGCAGTTAGAATTCGTTTCATGGCCGTTGCTCCTGTGGTGAATCGACCGAGGCAACACGCAAACTGTGTTGCCTCAAACTCACGATTCTTACTCTACAACTTGTGTGCAAGGCACAGGTCAAGTGCTTTTTTTCAGTTGCTGTGACGGCAATGAAGTCAGCAAGGGATCGACGACGCGGTGGGTGCTGAAGCCTGCATCCGATGCGCGTTTTCAGGGCTCGAAATTCCTCGCTATTGCGACCTCACCGCGCCAATGCCTCAGAAGTGGGGCGGGCACGGTAGCGCACGCGCTTCTCAGTGCAGGTTTGCGGCGGTTGGCCTGCTCGTAGAGGTGACAAGACGCATCAGCCAGAGCAGGATCGGGGGGATAAGCAACCACTGAAGGAAGGGGGTGCCGCCAACGCCCAAGATGGGCACCATCGGCATGGCACTGACATAGTCCCAGGTGCCCTTGGTGCGCACATTGAGGATCTCGCTGAAAACGGTGTAGGCCGTGCCCGCCAGGGTAAACAGCATGCCGCCCAAGAGGACGGTATGCACATACCAGTGCCGGCTTCGACAGAGCAGAGCCACCAGCTCATAGACCACCAACAAGATCAGCAGATCCCCTAGCGTGCAGTGGATCAGACCAGACAGGATGGAGCCCCAATCGCCTTCGTGCCAAACGGTATACAGTGGAAACTGGGCGATTTCCCAAAGCCGCACGCAGGCCACACTAAGCAACGCTAACGCTAAGAAAGTCAGTACTGAGGCCCCTGCGAGCTCTTCTGAGACGAGACTGCCGATAGCCTGTGAGGTGCGTGGAGGTTCAGCCATCATCTGCTCTGTGCGCTCCAGGGGTTAGCCCGAGTGGGTGATCGCTATTGTGTAGAAGCGGCGGTGAACTGGCCGCACCTCAAGCAAGGAAAAGTCGAGCCGCAGACTCCCGATGAGCCCGATGGACGATCTATCCCCGCACCGGTGACACCCCGCCAGCGCTCACGCGGGTGTTGTCTCCGGTCTGAAGGCGATTCTGTTTTGCATCGGGCTTGCGTACTCGAAGATGGTTTAGGTTGTTCTCAGTTGGAGCGGCGGCTGCAATTGTCTTGGCTGATCGTGCACGTATTATCGTATTTCGATTTTGTAGTGTACGGGCAATGCAAACCCCTCGACGTTAACCCGTAGGTAGACGGGCTTATGGTCTCTGAGTACTTGGGAAAATTCAAAGGTATCGTACATGACCTCCTTTTCTTTCCAAGACAACACCATCGGCGTAACCACCATGGTGTTGCTGCCGAGACTGGTGCCCGTTTCATCCAAAAAGGTGAGGGTCAAGAGAGGCGTTACTTCTTGCTTTTCAATGTGCTGGCCAAAAGCTCTTATTTTAAGCTTGGTTCTACCTGCGGCTTCAATGCGGTAGTAATCGGGTTCATCTGGCTTGACTGTAGCTTCGATTGTGCTGCCTACTGACACACGTTTTGCAGAGTCCATGAGTATTTTTCTGGAAGCGGGGAAATCCGCGTCGGGGGTAGTAGCGGCTGAGCTTACGCCTTGCTGAGTGCCTGGACTCGCTATTTCTGACAGCTGACACCCCGCGCTGCTTGCCAAAATAGTAGTGAGTAGCCCAACCAGCAGCGTCCTGGTTGTCATTGTCTCCCCTCCTTCAACAGGATTTGCAGGCTCGCCCGCTACACTCCAACCGCTTCACGTTGATCGTGGCGCTCACCGTGCTCACTGACACCAGCGCGGCACCCATGGCCAATGAGAACAGGATCCCTGAGCTAGGCCCTATGCCGAGCGTTATTGGAATCCGGATCTTCCTCTAGGTGTAGTGCAGGTACGACGCCCTCTATTCGTCAACTTTCAATAGCCTACAACCTGTGCGCTAGACACAAGTCAAGCCTTCTGATCCCTCGTTTCATCAGGAAGTCGCTAACTGCGACTCATGCGATTAACGGTCCATTGGTGAATCCGGATAGTCTAGGGAGGATGTTCCCTATTTCGCGCCGTTGTCGCCGTTGCTAAGGTGTTAATTGTCTCCATCGTCACAGCCGCCGGTTCGCCGATGGCAGTGCCAGGGGTGGGCGAGGCGGTTCAACCGCAAGGTACGCATGCTGTCTTTGAGTTCCGCGAGGCCCGTGGCGCGATCGATGAAGCTAAATATTCAGGATAAAGCAGGACGATCGGGAGCGAGATAATTCAGCTTGGTTTAAGCGTGCCAGAGCATGATCGACGCCATTGCTCACCGCCATTGCAGGACTGCGCTTACCATTCCGTTGGGGATTGAGTGCTGTTGTGTCTGATGTCAAGTAAAGAAAATCGAGCGGCGACAGGAGAACAGCAGGGCCTCAGCCGTCGCGCCTTTCTCAAATGCTGTGCGCTGTTCGCGTC
>JBAPTW010000249.1:0-2511 GCA_049282355.1 Gammaproteobacteria bacterium
GGGGTATATCGGAACCCATGGCTTGGCCCACCCCTTCACCGTGTCTTGGAGGCCGCTGAGTTGCTGAGGAAACGGCCGGATATCGTTTTTCTGTTTGTCGGCGGCGGCGCGGCGCGAGAGGCGCTAGTCAAGGCGGCTAAACAACGCGGTTTGAAGAATGTGAGGCTGGTTTCGCAACAACCCAAGGAAGCAATGCCGAGATCCTTGGGCCTTGCGACGTGGCGCTCATTCATCTTAAAAGTGCTGGGTCTTGTCCGAGGCAATGCGTTTCCCGGAAGACCTAGTGGGCCTGAACGATCTACTGGAAAAATTTCAACCGAGCCAGATAAGCCTCGAGTGTTTTGTGGCGGCGTATGCCTGGCCGGAATCGCTATTGCAACGGTTGGTCGATATGGTTACCGCCGGAGTTGCCGGGCGCGGGTTGCCAGCCGATTTCGACGCTAGCCATGAGGGGTTAAGCTTGAGGATCAGACGGGGTTCGACTAGACCAGCTTGAGCTCAGGGATTGCCTGCGCCATTTGAATGAAATCACTGTCGTTGTGGATCAACGCGAGCCCGTGCTCGATACTGATTTGAGCTATGAGACAGTCAATGGTGCTTCGGATGGTTATACCTTTACGACGGCAACGGAAATAAATTCTTGCTGCATGGCGATAGCTTTGTACCGGATCGGTAGCGTGGTAGAACCGTTGAGTGGCAAGATAAGTCTGTAGCTTGGTGAAGCCTTTTGTGGATGCGGCGCCTTGCAGCACTTCCTGGAAGATAACGCTCGTGATGCCGTAGGGCCAATTTTGCGCGAGGATGTTTTCTAGAAGTGCGACCGGCTTGTTTTGGATCTGTCGGAAGTAATCAATCCAGACGGATGTGTCGATGAGATACAAGCCTATCCTTTGCCGCGTCGAAGGGCCTTGTAGTCGTAATCGGGCCGGAGGGCAATCTTACCTCGCAGCTCTCGGACGTCTAGGCGACGGTGATTCTCAACAAACTCCCGCAGGGCTTTATCAATAAGCTCGCGCTTGGTCTTGACCTTAGCGATGCTAAACGCTTCAGCGACGAGCTCGTCGTCAAGTAAGATGTTTGTGCGCATTGATGATACACCTATAGGGTGTATGCTAATACACTTTTAGAAGCCGTTTCAAGAACTGCTGCGCTTGCCCTCACCACCTATCAGTTGTTCATGACTGCATGAAAAGCGGGTAGAGGCCGATCAGTTTGCAAGCACCGCTTCAGGTGACGCAGTCCGCGTTTGAACCAGGACACCATGCTGCGGTAAAGCTTTCTGAAACTCCAATGGTTCGGATCGGATTGTTCTTGAGTTTTTTTTCGAGCACTGTTGGGTGATGTAAGGCCTCATCTCGGCCCACCCGCACACACCCGTACATGGCCAACGCCATGATCAGGATCAGCCGTTCCAGGCGCTCGGGATGCTCAAGTTGCGAATCTTCGAGCTCAAAGCCTCGGCTCTTGAAGTCGGAAAAGGTCGGTTCAATGGCCCACCTCGCGCCATAATCGAGCACCGCCGCGCGCGTCGGCGGGCAGTCCATGGCGATAATCCACGGTTCCGGGTGCCCGGCCTCATGCAAGATGCCCAAATTCGTCAGAAGGCCTTGCGCAAACAGCTGCACCCCAGGCAGGTAACGTTCTTTAACCCCCTGGGCCAGCTCGCCCGTGGTGACTTCGTCCCCATAGCCCGGATCGGCCAACAAATTCCCCTTGAGCCGCAACCGGTAGTGCCAGTCATGGACATGTAACCAAGCAAACAGCTCCACGCAGGGATAGAACCGATCCGCCAACAACAGCACCTTCGCCCCCGCTGGCAACCACCCCAGCACTCGCTCCAATACCCGCCGTTGCCCTTCGAAGCCGATGTGGGCCGGCCCCGCTTCGGCCACCCAAGCCAAGGGCAGCGACCGATCGCCAACGCGCACGACTCGCCATCAGTACCGCCATCCGATCCCCCAGATCCGTCTGGTCCATACAAAGCAGCACGGTTTGACCTTGGCGCGCCGCCTTGAGCAGTTCCTCACGCGCCAACGGTGCTATAGCGCTCCTAAGACATTCGTGGAACCGATCCTAGCAAATGTTCAGGTCGGTCCAGCTTCTTGATCCACAAATCAGGTAGGTGCGCTATATCACCACTTCGCTCTGCAGCAACGGGTTCTTCAATAACCGCCGCAACCATTGTTCGCGCATGTCCTGACGCGACGCTTCCAGCGGAGCCCATTCGCCAGTTCAACCGTATGGGGTGTCTGCCCTTCCAGCATGGCTCCGACCGCTAATGCCAGCTTGCTGACCACCGTCTTGCGCAATTTAGGCAAGGTCTCTCGAAGCCCATGCTCCACTTCCTCAGCCAGTCTCTTCACCGATCCCATGACGCCTTACTGCCCAACCCGGCATAGCCGGAACCAAACAGGTCTGAGCGTCTATCGTTAAAGGTAGGCTGTAACGATCGAGACTCCTGCGATGAATTGCTTCGTCGAACGTCATCAAGAGGATATCAGCGGCACGCTC
>JBAPTW010000250.1:0-1956 GCA_049282355.1 Gammaproteobacteria bacterium
CCGCCACACAGGATCTTTGGACCTATGCCACCGCAACGGCGGCTTTGTTGCACGACCTTGGAAAACCGGTCGCGGACCAGCGTGTCCTGCTCTTTGACCGACGTGGCCGCACCCTCGGCTCCTGGGATCCTTGGGCGGGATCGATCAGTGCCGATGCCCGTTGGTACCGGGTGGAGTTCCTTTGCCGCCGCTCGTATCGCTGGCATGAGCAGATTTCGCCGCTGCTCGCCCGGTTTGTGCTCCCCGATCAGGCCCTGAGCTGGCTTGGAAGTGATCCCCCTGTGCTGGAGGCGTGGCTTGCCACGGTGAGCGGCGACGACGAGCACGCCGGGATCCTGGGTGAGCTCGTGAGCCAAGCGGATCGCCTGTCCGTTGCGGGGAACTTAGCGGGTACCCAGTCGCAGGTGCACACAGCGACTCGAAAGCCCCTGGCAGCGCGGCTGCTGACGGGCCTGCGCTACCTGCTCGACCAAGAGCTCCTCCCGCTCAACCGCAGAGGGGCCGCGGGTTGGCTTGTGGCCGAGGACTTATGGCTCGTCAGCAAGCGGGGGCTCGATAGCGTACGGGAGCACCTCACTGAAGAGGGCCAAACCGGTATCCCGACGGCGAACGATCGGTTGATGGATGAGCTGCAGCAGTATGGCCTGCTGGTAGCAAACGGTGATCGCGCGGTGTGGGTGGCCGAGGTGAAGCTCGGCGACTGGTGTCAGCAGCTCACGCTGCTTCGTTTTCCGGTGCGGACCGTGTGGCCCGCTGCGGATACACGGCCCGCGACCTTCGAGGGCCGTGTAACCCCGGTGCTTGAGCGGTCATCCCCCTGCGACGCGAGGGATCGCATGGACGACAGCACGACTGAAGCCTCAAGCGTCGCACGCCCGCTCGATAGGGATGTGGCCCTGCATGTTTCGGAAATCGGCACTGCAGGGCCGGCATCATCAAGATTAGAGGATGCGCCCACGCTTTCCACTCGGGACGAGGAGGCCAACGGGTGCGAAACGGACGGCGTGAGCACCGCATCCATCGTCGACCCGGTACGCGAGCACCGCGGGGCGAAAGCCGCAGATAGGCTGGATACCCAATCTACCCCCGAAAACCACGGCATTGATCCCGGCGATGCCGGTCATCGGTTCTTTCGTTGGCTCAAGGACGGGCTGACTGCCGGCCACCTGCCAGTCAACACCGTCAACGCGCGGATTCATACGGTGGATGAGGGTGTGTTGCTGGTAAGCCCCGGTATTTTCAAGGACTTCAACCCGACGGAATGGCATAGCGTGCAGAAGCGCTTCCAGAAGTTGAAGCTGCACCGCAAAACGCCTGAGGACACCAACGTGTGGACCTACGCGGTTAACGGCAAGCGAAAGCAGAGCCTCATCAAGGGCTTCGTCATCCCGAATCCGGGCGAGAGCCTCGGCCTCCAGGCGCTGCCGCCACCCAATCCCCATCTGGCGCGCCCGGAGGAGACCCCCTAATGGCGAGCGAAGTGTTCGACAATCGGCTGCGCCCCGCCATCGAGTTTCTGCCGGCAGTGGTGCTGGGTGTGGGCGGCGCCGTGCTGGTCGCCGCGCCCGGTCCGTTCTTCCCGCTGATGCCGGGGCTTGCCACACTCGTTGCCGCGGTATTCCTGGCGCTTGCCGGATGGCGGTTCTACCAAGGCTGCCAGATCCTCCGCTACCGCCGGCGGTTGAAGCGCCTGCCCCGCTATGTGCTGGATGCCGAGGCAATCCCCTTCTCCCATCAGAAGCTCTTTCTCGGGTGCGGGTTCCCATGGGATCAGCGCCACAGCCAGCGGCTCATCGAGGCCCGCTCGCCGAGCGGGCGCCGTTACCTCGAGTCGGGCCGGCTCCACCGAGCGGCTCGCGCTCTTGAGCTTCGCTTCGAGCACACCCCGGTGCTCGCGCATTTGGCTCGGCTCACCGGTTGCGATGCCGGCTTAAATCCACTGCGACCACTGCCGCC
>JBAPTW010000251.1:0-3870 GCA_049282355.1 Gammaproteobacteria bacterium
CTGGCGTCCAAAGCCCTTCACCTCGGTGGTGGTCATGCCGGTAATGCCGATCTCGGACAACGCCTCGCGCACGTCATCCAGTTTGAACGGCTTCACAATAGCCTCAATTTTTTTCATCCCAGTTCCTTAGTGGCGGTGAAGTCCCTAAAACCGGGACTGCTTTATGGATACCTTCGATAACAGCTATAGCCTACAGGGTTTGTCCGACTTCATCCAAGCGCGAATCGAGGCCGGGAAACCGTGGGCTGCGTTATTGAACGCCAAGCTCAAGGTGCTATCGGTAAAAAGCGCGAATACGGGATATGTCAGGAAGCCAGTCGAGAGGGGACTGCGCCGAAGCCGAAGGCGACTTCGGCGGATCTCCCGCCAAGGGATGGTGCGACGAGAGGCTAGGCGCCGATGCGTTCCAGCATGGCGTTTCCAATCTCTGCCGGCGAGCGTACGGTGCGCACGCCAGCGGATTCCAACGCCTCAAATTTCGCATCCGCGGTACCTTTACCTCCAGAAATAATGGCTCCGGCATGTCCCATGCGCCGCCCTGGCGGTGCGGTAACGCCCGCGATGTAGGCGACCACGGGCTTGCTGACATTTTCCTTGATGAACTCCGCGGCTTCCTCCTCGGCAGTCCCTCCAATTTCACCGACCATGATGATTCCTTTGGTTTGATCGTCGGCCTGGAATCGCTCGAGGCAGCTGATGAAGTTCGTTCCATTGAGCGGATCACCGCCAATTCCGATGCAAGTACTTTGACCGAGCCCGTTCAAGGTCGTTTGAAATACGACTTCATAGGTTAAGGTTCCGGAGCGGGATACCACGCCGACCACGCCTGGTTTGTGGATATGGCCCGGCATGATGCCGATCTTGGATTCGCCGGGGGTGATCACCCCCGGACAGTTCGGTCCGATGAGACGGCTTTCGGGATAGCTCTGGAGTGTCGCCTTGACCGTCATCATATCCAGAACGGGTATTCCTTCTGTGATGCACACGATCAGCCGAACGCCAGCGTCTGCTGCCTCCAGAATCGCATCGGCAGCAAAGGGTGGGGGAACATAGATGACGCTCGCTTGCGCCTCGGTCTGCTCGACCGCATCATGCACCGTATCAAATACGGGAAGCCCCAGATGGGTGGTACCGCCTTTGCCAGGTGTGACGCCACCGACCATATTGGTGCCATAGGCGATGGCCTGTTCGGTGTGAAAGGTTCCCTGTTTTCCGGTGAACCCTTGGCAGATCACCTTGGTATTCTTATCAACGAAGATGCTCATGGTTCTACCCTGTGGTTAATGGCGATCTATTGGATGGAGCCGATGACTTTTTCGGCCGCTTCGGTGAGTGAGCCAGCCGTAAGCAGCTCGAGACCACTGGCATCAAGAAGCTCGCGTGCGCGTTCCACATTCGTTCCTTCCAGCCGAACCACGACGGGCCGGTCAACGCCGATTTCTTTGGTTGCCTTGATGATTCCCTCGGCGATCAGATCGCATCTCACGATACCGCCAAAGATGTTTACCAGAATGGCTTTCACTTTTTCGTCGGAGAGTATGATTTTGAATGCTTCTGCTACCTTTTCTGCGTTTGTGGTGCCCCCCACATCCAAGAAGTTGGCAGGCTCGCCTCCGTGCAGCTTGATGAGGTCCATGGTTGCCATCGCTAGGCCAGCACCGTTCACCATACAAGCGATGTTGCCATCAAGAGCGATGTAATTGAGATCCCACTGCTTCGCTTGCGTTTCCTTTGCATCTTCCTGGCTTGTATCATGCAGGGCATCCATGTCCGTGTGCCGGAAGAGCGCGTTGTCGTCGATATTGATTTTGGCGTCCAGGCACAGCAGGTCACCCGTTCCGGACACGACCATCGGGTTGATCTCCAGGAGACTTAGGTCTTTCTCCAGAAACAGCTTGTAGAAGCCTTGCAGGATCTTGCCCAGCTGCTTGCGTTGGTTTCCATCGAGCCCCAAGGCAAATCCGATACGTCGGATCTCATAGCCCTGAAGTCCTGCCGCCGGATTGATGTACACTGTGACAATCTTTTCCGGTTCTTTGGCGGCGACCTCTTCGATGTCCATGCCCCCCGCAGCCGAGGCAATGATGGCGATGCGTGCCTTGGCCCGGTCAACGAGCAGACTCAGATAAAGCTCCCGCGAAATGTCCTGGGCAGCTTCCACGAGCACGGTATCGATTGGCTGACCCGCGGCGGTTGTTTGGTGAGTAACCAGTCTTGTGCCGAGCAGGGCGTCGGCAACACTGCCCACCTCATCTTTGCTGTTGACGAGCTTCACCCCACCGGCTTTGCCTCGACCACCGGCATGCACTTGGGCTTTGACCACCCACCGCTTGCCACCCAAGGCCTTGGCACGTTCTCGCGCCTCTTCTGCCGAGTGGGCAGGCCCCCCCTCGGGCACGGGGATGCCGTAATTTGCAAGTAGCTGCTTCGCTTGATATTCGTGAAGGTTCATGGTCCATACCTTCCGCATTATTAAAGTTTTTCGTGATTGCGGCGACCTACGCAATGCAATGACGCCGCGGCGCATAGAATAACCGAGGAGCGAAGGGCCCGTCCAATCGCCGGGCGGCAGAAGCTGCTGGAAAAACGTCGCGAGCGCCGGAGTCGCAAGGCGCACGGGTGGCGAGTCACCACCCAACGCCGCTATCGGGGGCGCAGTCGGTTTATTCACAAGCTCTCAAGCAATGCGTGTCTGATCCACTGCAACGCGGGTACCGGTGACCATGGCGCTTCCAGCCATGGCGACCAGTGAGCCGACCTCGGGCTTCTCGCCTGAGAGTGAATTCGCTTCGGCTCGGGAGTGGGGCCCGCTTCGTTATTTCAATCTCTATCGAATAACGCTCGCGGGCCTGTTTGTGATACTCGCCCTCGAGGGCCTCGCTCCACTGCTGTCACAGGATGTCGACCACCGGCTGTTTGCCGTAACGGCAGCGATCTACTTGTGCTTCGGCATTATCAGTCAGTTCACCATTCAGTGGCGCCGCCCCGCCTTCGACCTCCAGGTATTGTTCCAAGTGGGTGCAGATGTCGTCGCGCTCTCGATGATGATGCACGCCAGCGGCGGCATTACCAGTGGCTTTGGTATTTTGCTGCTGGTGGCCGTTGCCGGGGGCAGCACTCTCACGGAGGGGCGTATCGCCATTCTGTTCGCGGCGATGGCGACCCTTGCGGTGCTGGTGGAGCAAATCTTGGCCACTCTTTATCAGCTGCCATCGGGGACGCGGTATGTCGAAGCCGGAATCCTCGGCGCCGCTTTTTTCGCAACGGCTTTTTTTCTTTATCTGCTGGCACGGCGTATCCGCACGACCGAAGCGCTCGCCACCCGGCGGGGTATCGACCTTGCCAATCTGGCCGCGCTCAACGAGCACATTATCGAGCGCATGCAGTCAGGAATCGTGGTCGTGGATACCGAAGGCCAGGTGAGATTGATGAACGACTCCGCACGGGCATTACTCGGCCTTGATCCCCATCACACAGCCATCGGACGCCGCCTTGAGGTCATCTCGCCCGAGTTTGCCGGCAGGCTAACGGCGTGGCGGCAAGACGACGCCAGGCCTCCCCAGCTGTTGCGACCTGCGCGCGCTGCTATCGAGGTATTGGCGTCGTTTGCCCGGCTGGGCCAAACCGGCACGGCCGGCACGCTCGCTTTCTTAGAGGACGCCTCCGCCATGCGCCAGCGTGCACAGCGGCTGAAGCTGGCCTCTCTCGGGCGCCTGGCAGCGAGCATCGCCCACGAAATACGCAACCCGCTCGGAGCTATCAGCCATGCGGGGCAACTCCTGGCCGAGCTGTCGGAACTGAACGCCTCGGGCCGGCGCCTCGTTGGGATTATTCAGGACAACTGCCGACGCGTGAATGGCATCATCGAGA
>JBAPTW010000252.1:0-6584 GCA_049282355.1 Gammaproteobacteria bacterium
AACTTTCCGTAATGAATCGAATAACGGAAAGATTTTGACGTCAATGACCGTCAAATCGGAGCTGAACGGGCACAAATCTGGCCACCCAAAGCATCGTAAACCGGAAAGATTACTACGCCGGAAAAATCTGGGGTTTGGGTTTACACCCCCTCTATGGCGATATGTCCGACCGGGTGATGAATACCCTGCGCCCGCTAACGGAGCGCCTGGAGGTCTATTCCATCGACGAAGCGTTTGCCCTGCTGCCGGGTATGCCTTCGCAAGAGTGCGAAGCCTATGGGCGAACGATCCGCAGCGCCGTCCTCAAGCAGACCGGCATTCCCGTTTCGGTCGGCATCGCCCCGACGAAAACGCTCGCCAAGATCGCCCTTGAGCTGATCAAAAAAACCCCGACCCAAACGGGCGCGCTCGATATCGGGCGCCTGCCGGACATCGAATCCCTGCTTGCCGGACTCGGCGCGCAGGACGTCTGGGGCGTCGGCCCTGCCTTTGCCGCCCGGCTCAGCGGCCTCGGCGTCCGCACCGCGAAAGACCTCAAATACGCCGATTGGGGGCAGATCCGCCAGGCCCTGCATCTGAATGGCCTGCGCATGGCGCTGGAGCTCAACAACCGTTCCTGCCTGCCGCTCAAGGAGATCCGCGATCCCTGCCAGTCGGTCGTCTGCTCGCGCTCGTTTGCCCAGGCGGTCAGAACCTTCGAGGAGCTCAGCGAAGCGGTGGCCGCCTTTGCCGCCCGCGCCGCCGAAAAGCTCCGCCGGGAAAAGCGCGCAAAGACTGGTACGCAAACCTGCAGGCCGCTGCTCTCCCCCGCGCGACCAACGCCCCCCCGATCTCATCGCTGCCGCGCTCGGCGCCCTTAAGCGCGTCTACCGGCCTAACCGGAACTACAAACGCGCCGGGGTACTCCTCAGCGGGCTTCAGAGCGACACTGCTACCCAGCCGGACCTGTTCGGGGAGAGCGACGCGAAAACCCTTAAGCGCCAAGCGCGGCTGATGGCAGCTATAGACGCCATCAACTCACGCTACGGGCGGGGAACCGCCCGCTTCCTGGCCGAGGGGACGGAGCAACCTGGCGGATGAAACGGCTCCTCAAATCCCCGGCGTATACGACGCGGCTCCCGGAAATCCCGGTGGCGCAGTGCTAAGGACTTTATGGAAGTTTCATCTCCTTTTAGAGGTCCTGTTCTTAAGATCTTAAAAAGGATAAGAAAGGAAAGGATAAGAGGCTGAAAACCTCAATTATAATAAAGCGTTATAGAAGAGATGTGCGTCATACCCTACCAACCTCGTAAGATGTGCGTCATACCCTACCAACCTTTTTAACGATGTGCGTCATACCCTACCAACATGTGCGTCATACCCTACCAACCTTTTTAACGATGTGCGTCATACCCTACCAACCTTCACGCCGTATGCTTGTGGATAACTTGTGGCTAAAAGAACATCTGCGCTATACCCTACCAACCTTACGCGTCATAGGCTACCAACCTACGCTCAACTCTTGCATCCCGTTGCCTAGCATTTGCCGCTTTCACCATGAAATTGAATTCGGTATGCGTCACCAGGTCGTACATAACGTCCTCCACTCGACGCCTGTCACGCATACGGCGGCGCTCCTCGGAGCGTGACCATGAGAGTAAGACATGATTGACAACAAGTTCATCCAAAGCTTCCTCGAGCTTGTCTATGGCCTGTCGTTTACGCGCGTGATTAAGCAAGCCGCTATCCCGCTGCAAGGTTGAAAACCAGACTGTATAGCGTCCAGTGAGACTGGCACTGACATAGTTATGAGCCAAGCGCTTGTGTAGATACCGCGCGAGCTGGCTGCGATGGGCCATCATCCTGTCATAATCGAACTGTCGATAGGTGAGAGCACCAATTCCCTGTGCAACAAGCTGATTAAAGTGAACAAACCATTTGGCACTTTGGTCCTTCAGGTAGTTTTTCCGGTTTACCCTGCCGATAGTCGGCAATATAGCGGATCTGAGAAGGCACTCGCTGTTCTCGCTTTGGATTTCGACACTGCAAAGTGACAGGATATCGAGGCTTCTAACGATATCTGGGTAAGGTACGCCGCGGCCGCGCTTAGTCAGTTCCTTGCGTAATCTATTTCCGGTGAAAACTGCACCGCTCTTGCTACCCTCTTCCAGAAAACCGCTTCCTGGATCGGTAGCAATCTTAAGCAATGCCGCCTCAATGAGTTCCTCACGTGCACTGGGGTAATATTCACGCTCCTTACCTTTATCGTCCCGAATTCGTGCCGGATAGACTCTAACAAGAAATGCTCGACCGCGATGCTCGAAGCGCCGCTCTAGTACGGGCAGGTAATCCCCATCGCGCATCCTGTCCATGTCCTTGCGGGTGACGTACTTCGGCACGGCATCCCACAACTCAATGGTGTTTGAGAGCTTGTCTCGTTCCTCGTCGGTGTTGCAGAGGAAAGTTTGAAAAACTGTAAGTTCTTGGCTAACGAACGCGTTCGGCGCGGGGGGAGCCTGCCTAGTTACGTTCTCAAGCAGTGGGGAATTTCCCTTTCTTCCTGAATGTGTCATTGAGCGCCTCCCTCAGCAGCTCCTGAACTCTACTGTCTTCCTCTATACGCGATCCGGGGCAATTTGCGTTCACACAGCGGAATCGACGTGGCTATCAATGGTTTCCTTCGTTATGTAGCCTGTTGGCTACTTAACCTCTTGGATTACAACTATTGAACTCCTTAGTGCCTTTCATGACGTCGATCTGACTTCATCCCTCCCCAGCCTTCATCAGAGAATGGAAAGAACTGGCTGTAAACGTCCGTTCAATTCCTACAGAGGCCGGCCTGATTTCAAGAAGTCAGGGGATGAGGTTCGGTTGATAGCCCTTTGGGTTGTAATCGAATGGGAGGGCACCTGATGCCCTTCTCGTCCCGCAACAGGGACCGCTTGCGGGCGCTGACGGAGTATTTTGGCGCCGCGTCCCACGCTCAACGGTGTTCCCGGTGGTAGGGACAAACGTACGAAACAAATCATAGCGCGTGTGGTTGCGCTGGGCGGCAAGCGCAGACTTCCGTTTTTCGGTCAAGGATCCCTCCCCTTCCCCAAACTGGTGATCGAGTGCTGGTGTCTGGATGGCACCTCCGCTCTTATCACTTGCGTGCTGGTACGGAAACTGCCCGGCAAGGCGGACGGATGGCGCCGGAAATCAACGACTCCGTAGTGCTGATATCAGGAACGCGACAGAATCATTATTGCTCCCTCGCCTCCTCCGCGTTGGGGCGGAGCGATTTGTCGAGCACTTCAAGGGCCCGCTCGAGGGTTTCGCCGAGCACCCAGCCCTGGTCATCGGCGATGCGGTAGAACAGGTCGACGGTGGCCTGGCTCGCTTTGATATTGAGTTGGATGTTGCGCCCGGTTCGGTGAATCCGGCGCGCCGGTGCGCCCCGCTTTGGCGGGCCCGGCGAGCGACTGGTGAATTTATTGGCCTCGGCGACTGCCCTTACCTTTTCGGGCGGAGCGCCCGGTACGGTTCCCCTCCCCTTTTTTGGTTCGAACCCGCTCAGGTCGAGATCATCGGCGTCCTCGTCGAAAATGCTGGCGCGTCCGTTGGTCATTTAGGCCACCTCCGTCTGCTTCTGGGGCTGGCCGGCGGATTGGCGAATCCGGTCGATTACTTCGCCGGCAAAGGCCCGGGCATTGATAATGGCGCTTTCGACCCCGCTGACTTCCTTGCGGTCGAGCCGTTCCAAGGTCCCGCCGAACGAGAAGATGGCGCGGAAGGCCTCGCGCTCGATGATCTGGACTCCGAAGAGCTGCACCCCGCGCCGCTGGAGCTGGTCCTGGATGTGGCGCAGCGAGCGGGTCTTGATGGCGGCGCTTGTGCGCGTGAGGAGCACGGCATAGGGAATCGTGCGTTTGAACGCCTTTTCCTGTTGCTGGATCAGTCGGATGGCCTTGGTGGCCTCCTTGGCATCCAGCTGCGAGCCCTGGCTTGGAATAATCACAAAATCACAGCGGCTGATGGCATAGCCGACCATAAGGTTGGCGGTTCCCTCGAGATCGACAATAACAAAGGGGGATTGGGCCTCGGCCGTTTCGATCTCGTCGATAATGCTTTCCTCATCAACCTCAGAGATGACAGAAAGGTTCTCAGGAACGCCCGGCTGACGGGACCAAGCCGAAATCGGCTTGTTGGGATCGGCATCGATCAGGGTCACGGCTTTGCCCTTCTGGGCAATCTCCGTGGCCAAAAGGACGGCCGCTGTGGTCTTTCCTACCCCGCCCTTTGGGCTGACGAATGCAATGGTTGGCATGTGGAATTCTCTTGCACGAAACCCTGTAAAAAGGATACTAGAAAGCTATCCGATACTTTTACGATAGAGGAAAGCTTTCTGGTAGTCAATGAACACCAGATAGCTATCAGATAGCATATACAAATCAGAAAGCTATCTAGTACTATAAGGATACTAGATACCTATCTAGTACCGTATAGCTATCGGGTAGCTCGTCTTGCCTGAAGGCCGCGCTCGAACCGCCGTAAGACACCGCTAACAAAAGTCTGCCTTAACGTTCGGATACGTCAGACTGTGCCCGTCTGTGCCGCGTTAAAGTTGGCGCTCAAGGTCACCTGCGCGCGCCGGAGAAGAGGAATCGCGCTGATCGATGGGGTGGGCGACTTTGTTCCAGGCGTGTCCAAGAAAAAAGAGGCGATGCTCTCAAATCATCGCCGTGCATCAGGCACGATGCTTTCCGCTTCTGGCACATAAATGCATGCGTGAGAGGCCCGTTAGGGCGCTGAAGTAGATGGTTCCAGAGAGCGCGGTAATGCACCCTGGCTCGTTCGCTGCGCTCGAGCTGCACGTCCATTCGGACGGTGTTTTCGATGTGCTCTGCTCGCAGGGATGCGCGTTCGGAAGATAAAGGGCAGGGCGGTTCGCACCTGCCTCAGGCCTCACCGCGGGTTTTCCCGTGATCCTTCATGTCCTATCCAATCGTCCGACCGTCGCTTGAACCCCGCGAGCAGTGCTCTCTGCGATTCTCAGTGCTTAAGGACGGTGTTCGAGACTGTGCCAAACCCGAACAACAACGATGGCTTCGGCTGTCACCCGATAGCGCAACACATAACCGCGGCTGCCAAAGGGAATGGATAGCTCTCGAAATTCAGGCAGCGGAGGGTATGGACGACCGATCTCGGGATGGCCGTGCAAAATCCCTGCGGCTTCCCTGATGCGCTGTATCGCCCTGCTCGCTGCCTTTGGATCGTTTGTTACTAGAAATTGGTAAAGTCGGTCGAGGTCTTGGACCGCCTCAGGCAGCCATATCAGTCTCGGTGCACTGGGCATGGTTTTTCCCTGGCCGTGCCAAGACTGTCGAGCCACGCCTCAACCTCCTCGTGGCTCACACTCTTGCCGGTCGTCTGATAATGCTCCCAGCGCTCAAGCGTCAGCTGGTGCTCCCGCTCAGTCCGTTCCTCCCGCTCGACATAATCACGAATCGCTTCTTTCATAAGCCAATGAGTCGAACGGCGCCTACGTTCGCCGAGCGCCTTTAGCCGTCCTCTCATCTCGTCATCGAGCTTGACGCCCATGGTGATCGAAGCCATAAAGTCCTCCTATACGATCAACTATTTGCAACTTGTTGCAACCATCGTAGCTTAAAGGTGAGACGTCAGCAAGCAACCACTCTGCGAGTGTGCGCCGCGAGTTTCTCAGTTGCTGATCACGTTTTGCTAGATTCTGAGTGAACTCGGCGTGTTGCCAAGGCTGGGATAGGGCTTAGGTGATTTCCGAGAGGCAATGTCCCCTGTGATTAGGTAGAATTTCACTCTCAATTTAGCTACCGAGTACGACCATGCTATCGACGACCGAAGCGAGTGCTCCCGTTTTGCACGCCTCTCAAATCGAAGATCTAAAACTGGCCAGCTCGAAAATGACCGCGGCTCGACGGCGCGCCTTTCAGGCGGCGATGACGTTAAAATATTGCCGTGGCAGTGCCCGCCAAGCGGAGCGAGTGTTTGGCTGGAACCGCGACACCGTTGAACTGGGTTTACATGAACAGCGCACGGGCGTGATTTGCCAGGGGGCGCAAGCAGCCTTCTGCGCAAGTCGGCTCTGGGAAGAGCAATACCCGGAGGCAGCCCAAGCGCTGTGGGCGTTGGCCGAAGCCCACGGGCAACAGGACCCGACCTTCCGCACGGTGCTCTCCTACACGCGGCTCACCGCTGCCGAGGCCTTGAAGCAGTTGCGTGCCCAAGGGTTCCCCGAAGAGCAGTTGCCTTCGCCCAGCACGATGGCGGAAGTGTTGAATCGCAACGGGTACCGCCTGCGTAAGGTGGTCAAGGCCAAGCCCCAAAAAAACTCCCGGAAACAGATGCCATCTTTGCCAACCTCGCCGAAAAGGACGGCAAGCCCATCACGGGAACAGACCCCAACGAGACGGCTCAGGTCAAGCGCCTGAGCATAGATTGCAAAGCCACGGTGAAGATTGGCGAGTACGCGCGCGGGGGAAAAACCCGTGGCGACCACCGGGCCGCCGACCATGATATGGGCTGTGAAGAAAAATACGTCCCGTTCGGGCTAGTGGATGAGGACAGCGCACGGTTACACCTGA
>JBAPTW010000253.1:0-2761 GCA_049282355.1 Gammaproteobacteria bacterium
TCTGCACGGTCTGGGGACCAATGCCGGCTTGCAGCGCATGGCCGGACTGGACTCCGGAACGACGCCGCGCGACTTGGCCTATGTGCGGCGGCGCTACCTCAGCGTCGATGCGCTGCGTCGAGCCATCGCCATCGTGGCGGACGGGACCCTGCACGCCCGCGATCCGGCCATCTGGGGGAGCGGCACGACCGCCTGTGCCTCCGATTCCAAGCATTTCGGCGCCTGGGATCAGAACTTGATGACGCAATGGCATGTTCGCTACGGCGGACGAGGTGTCATGATCTACTGGCACGTCGAGCGCAACTCGCTGTGCATCCACAGCCAGCTCAAGTCGCCGTCCTCCTCCGAGGTGGCGTCGATGATCGAGGGTGTCCTCCATCACTGCACCGAGATGGAGATCGACCGCCAGTACGTCGATTCGCACGGCCATACTGTTAAATGGACACTTAGACCGGTCACCACGGCGGTAACTATCCGAGACCTACACGGCCGGGTAAGAAGGAGCGTCCATGGGGGTTCACCGATCGCGCTTGGACTGCGGTGTTCTTCGCGTCGAGCTCACCGATGCATACGGTCAACCCATCCCCGTTGTCTGCGGGTTTCTGCGCCATCTGGCAGCGCGCGATTATTCACCCAATACCCTCATCGGGTATGCCCAGGATCTGCAACACTTCTGGCAGTTCCTGTCTCAGCACGAGCTGAGCTGGGAGAGGTTCCGACCGCCCGAGGCATTGGCTTTTCTCGAGCACCTGCGCACCACACCCCGCCGTCGCCCTGCCCAGCGATTGTCACTGGCCTTAGCGACGGTCGATGAGGGCAGGCCGGCGATATGCTTGGCCCCGACCACCATCAACCGGATACTGGCGACCGTATCGACATTCTACGAATATGTCATCGTCTGCGGTCAACTTGATGCACCCAACCCGCTGGAGAAGTGCGCCGATACGAACCTGCGCCGGGTGCCCGAGCGGCACTGCGCGTTTCTGGACGGGATCAGTCGGCAGCAACCCATGCGACGCCGGGTGTCGGTTAAGACTGTGCAGCGTGTGCCACGGCCGCTGGGCGACGCGCAGGTGGCGGCGCTTCTCGATGCACTGCAGTGCCAGCGAGATCTGGCGTTAGTACGGTTGATGCTTGACGGCGGGCTACGCCCAGGCGAAGCGCTTGGGCTCCACTTGGAGGATGTTGCCTATGGGCGGCGCCGGGTGGTCATCCGCCACCGCAACGACCACCCCAAAGGCGTGCGTGCTAAGTCGCGCTTCGAGCGGGTCGTCGATCTGCATGAACCCGCCACCCTGGCGGCTGTGAGCACCTATGTGATGACAGAGCGCCCGGAGGATGCCGCCAGCCCATTTGTGTTTCTGGTGGGTGGTCACGGTCGTCGTCGGCTAGAGCCGCTGAGCTATGCGGCGCTGGCGAAGCTGTTTGCCCGCACCTGCGAGCGCGCTGGTATTCGCGAACCCTGGATGACTGCCCACGCACTTCGCCATACCCATGCCACGAAGATGTGGGAGGGCGGGATGCGCGAACTGACGCTGCAAAAGCGCCTCGGTCACGCCTCACCGGAGTCAACCCGGATCTACACGCGCGTCTCCGACCCTGCTGTGGTGACCGAGTATTGCCGTGCCCTGAGCAAGGGCACGGGGCAAAACGTGGACCCGGTACCAAACGGAGAACCATCGTGAAGGCCAGTCAGGTGCCGACCGGGGGACTGCACGCGCAGGCTTTGCCGTCGTCACAACTGGTACCGCACCACTGTGACGAGGCGACCTACGCGGATTTCCTACTCTCACAACACCTCAACCCGATCTGGTATCGGAGAAAGCTCGATAGGCGACGGCGCTTCGTTGAACGCTGGCCAGAACTGCGTGACTGGTTTACCGCCCCACTGGCCGAGCGGGTGGGCCGCCGCTATGGCGAGAGCACATCGAACTTAACCTGCCGTGTGTCTTTTGAGGCACGTCCCTATGTTCTCTTTCTCGCTCTGCGCGGCTATGTGTGCCTGGACTATCCCTGGCTGCTCGCGGTGGATCATCTCTTCATCGTGAATTTTGCTAAGCAGCTTGGCATCGACTTTGGCATCGGCCCATTGACCCGCGAGGCGAGCGAGCTCGGCTTCAGTCCCATTTCGGCCGATCGGGCAATGCGCTGGGGCGTCTGCCGGATCGCCCTGCACACGGGCGACTTCGACCCTAGCCATATCCGCCAGCGCCATATCGACGAGCTCCTACAGGCAGTGCGCGAATTCAGTGTCCGAGCGGATATCACTGACTTTTACGCTACCTTTGAACGCTACCGCTGGTTGTCGAACCACTCCTGGACCACCCTGCTCCATCTGTTACAAGTCGTGCTGTACCATCGTGGTCAAGTTGCCGAGCCGCCGCGCAGGATCATGCCGCGCTTCGCCGCGCCAGCGCCTTCGCTGCCCGAGATGCAGGCGGTGGTTGACCGCTGGCTGGCGGCACGGAAGCTGACTGACCGTCCGAATACGCTTCAACGCCTGGAGGTTGCGCTACGACACTTCCTGATCTGGCTGGCTAAAGCGGAGCCTGACATCACGCGTTTCGCCGACGTTACCCGCGACCATCTACTCGCCTACCTAGCGGTGTTGGCCGAGGAGCCAACCGAGCGCACCGGCCAGCCGTTAGCGCCCATATCCCGGCGCGGTCGGATCTCGTCGCTCTCGGTGTTTTTCCGTGATACCACGACTTGGGGGTGGGCGGAGGTGCCGACACGCCCGCTGCTCACCGCGGCGGACATG
>JBAPTW010000254.1:0-3327 GCA_049282355.1 Gammaproteobacteria bacterium
ATCAAGGCCAATAAGGCGCTGTTCGCTTACCGTCAGGTGTTGCCCGTGGATACAGTGCTCACGCGCAGCGCCGTAGAAGGTTTCCTTGGGCTCATTGTCGCTTTGCTGCTCCTCTGTGCATCCGGTCTGGCAGGCTTTGAGGTAATCCCTCATGACGCCCTTCGGGTATTGCTGGCATTCGCCGGGATGTGGCTCTGCGGCCTCGGATTGGGCCTCAACCTGTCAGTGGCCGCTGAGCTGGTGCCGGAGCTCGGCAAGCTGGCGAAGCTGATGTTCTTGCCTCTCTATTTCCTCTCCGGCGTGATATTTCCGCTGGCGCACGTGCCGCAACAATACCGCGACTGGTTGTTTTACAATCCCTTCGCGCATGGGGTTGAGCTGGTGCGCAGCGGTTTCTTCCCGCTTTACCACAAGGCTGCCGAAGCAGACCTCAACTATTTGTATGGTTTTGCGCTGGTTTTGGTGTTCTTCGGTTTGGCGCTGCACGTACGTTTCACCACCCGCCTGATGGCGCAATGATTGTCGTTCAGGAGGTCCACAAGCGGTATCAGACCGATCACGGTCCTGGAAAATGGGTTCTGCAAGGGGTCTCCTTCACCCTGCCGCCCAAGGTAAATGTCGGACTGGTGGGACGAAACGGCGCTGGAAAATCCACCCTGCTGCGCTTGATCGGTGGCGTCGACCAGCCGACCCACGGAACCATCGAACGGCGTTGCCGCGTGTCATGGCCCATGGGTTTCGGCGGTGGTCTGCAGGGCTCGCTCACCGGTCGGCAGAACGCCAAATTCGTTTGCCGCATCCATGGTCGTGATGACGAGTTGCTCGATCGACTGGCATTTATCCGGGATTTCTCCGAGTTAGAGGCAGCCTTCGACGAACCCGTCAAGACCTATTCCTCTGGAATGAAGTCACGGCTGCAGTTCGCGCTCTCGCTCGCCTTTGACTTCGATGTGTACATCTCGGATGAAGTGACCGCCGCCGGAGATGCGGCTTTCAGGAACAAAGCGGCGGCGGCCTTCAAGCGGCTCGCCCACCATGCCGGCCTCATCATGGTTTCTCACGGCGAGGGCACCCTCAAGCAGTTTTGCAGCGCAGGTATTTGGCTGCACGAGGGTAGGGCCTATTGGTTCGATGATATCAATGATGCCTTGAAAAACTACAAGGAAAGTATTTCCGCATGATCGGGTTTATCCAGCAAACCCGAACGGCACAGACGCTAAGCGGCGCCCTGCAGCGGGTTCAGAGGCGGCTGGCACCGGCGTTGCTGCGCCGGCGCACCTTCCGCGCGAGCCTCATCGCTTCGGTTCTGGCTGTTGCCTACTGGGGCATCATCGCATCCGATCGTTATGTTTCCGAGGCGCACATCGTCATCCAGCGCACCGATCTCGCAGGCGGTCAAACCATGGATTTTGGCGGCTTGCTGCCTGGGGTAGGCAACGTGGGCCATAGCGATCAATTACTGCTGCGCGATCATCTCTTGTCGGTGGACATGTTGGAAAAGCTCGATGCCAAGCTCAACCTGCGGGAGCATTTTAGCGATACCGCGCGTGACCCGCTCTCGCGCCTGTGGCATCGGGATACACCCTTGGAACGGTTCCACCGCTATTATCTCTCCCGTGTCAGTATTGAATTTGACGAGTATTCGGGGGTGCTCGTGATCAAGACGCAGGCTTATGACCCGGAGACCGCCCACGCCATCGCCGCCCTGTTAGTGGAGGAAGGCGAGCGATACATGAACGGCTTGGCTCACCGATTGGCCGAGGAGCAGGTGGCGTTCCTGGAGAAGCAAGTGGCGGAAATGAGCGAGCGCGCCATCGAAGCCCGTCAATCAGTGGTCGCTTTCCAGAACCAGGAAGGCCTCATCTCACCCCAGAATACGGCCGAAAGTCGCAGCGCCATCATCGGCGGGCTCGAGACCCAGTTGGCCGATCTGCAGGCCCGGCGCACGACGCTTCTGGGTTATCTCGCGCCACAGGCGCCCGGCGTCGTTGAGGTGAACCTGCAGATTGGCGCCATCGAGAAGCAAATCGTTGCGGAGCAGGCGCGCCTTGCCGCGCCCAAGGGTCAAACGCTTAACACCACCATCGAAGCATTCCAGCGGCTGCAACTGGCGGCTGATTTTTCGCAAGAAGTGTACAAGACGGCGCTGGTGGCGTTGGAGAAAGGCCGCGTGGAAGCCACTCGCACGCTGAAAAAGGTTTCGGTGCTGCAATCTCCGACTCTCCCCCAATACCCGTTGCAGCCTCGCCGCATTTACAACATCATCGTTTTCGCGTTGGTGGCCCTACTGCTGGCAGGTGTCGCGCATCTGCTCGCCGCCATTATCCGCGATCATAAAGATTAGCCCATTTGGTGCTCTTTAGCTTCCAGCGTGTAGGGCAGATGCCCGACGGGCGACCGAGCGGGCATTTTGTTAAGGGGTCAGACCCGAATGGCGCTCACTTAAGTGATTCGGAAACAAAGTCATGAGGTTAGCACCGCAGCCAGCTCACCGCTGCTTCGGCGGATGGCCGTTCAGGCGCACCTCCTCGCGAGCCTCGCGCCGCGGCTTCGTCATCAATAGAAGTGTATTGGCGCTTGCGCTGGCGCGGCTCGATGCGGGTTTGGACACGATGGCGTTGCCGGGTAGCGGCGGTGTGGCTACGATGCATGATAGGTCGGCTCCGGGGCGGTGAGATGGTTCTCGCACCTCCACTCTACACCGCCCGCCCGACCTATCTCCCCAGCGATTTTCAAGCTGTTGCGCTTAAGTTAGCGCCATTCGGGTCCGACCCCTTTAAAGAGAAAAAAAGTAAAGAAAGAAAAGTAAAAAGTATATTGGGCTTTCCTCTTAAATCCAGTTCTCAACTCTTAAGGTCTTGACTTTTGAAAAGTGCTTTTGGTTATTTGTCACGAGCACCGCTTTCAAACTTCTCGCTTGTGCCGCAATCATCATATCCATCGCGCCAATCGGTGTTCCGTCTGCCTCAAGGTCAGCTCGGATTGTTCCGTATTGCTCAGCCGCCTCAGGACCCCAGTGCAGGACATCCAGATGCCTGACAAAGTCATTCACGATGGGTCGATTGAAACGCTTGTTGCTGGATCGTTCGACACCATACAGCAGTTCCGCATAGGTCACGACAGAGACACAGATTTGCTCCATCGTTAGCTTCCGGAATCGCTTCAATACGCTTGCAGGACGTTCCTTAATGATATAGCTACAGGTGTCGGTATCGAGCATATAACGCCTCATCCAAATAGCTCCCGTCTCTCGGGCTTCGGGTCGACACGCTCAGCCATAAAATCCGCAGTGGGTCTGTCTGAGGAAGCAAAGAAGTCCTCCCACGA
>JBAPTW010000255.1:0-42440 GCA_049282355.1 Gammaproteobacteria bacterium
TGCCGCTTTCGGGCGCAAGGCGGAATTGAAGCTGGATCAGCTTGACGCCGCGACTTCACTGCTCGATCTGGACTTACCCGGCAACCGCCTAGAAGCGCTAAAAGGCAACCGTAACGGCCAATACAGCATCCGCATCAACGATCAGTGGCGGCTATGCTTCGAGTGGCCGAAGGGCGCACCGGGGCCGGTCAATGTTGAAATTGTCGATTACCACTGAGGTGCATCATGGGACGCAGTACCATACATCCCGGCGAACATCTCGCCGAACAACTGGAAGAACTGAGCATGAGCGCGGCGGAACTGAGCCGCAAGCTCAAGGTGCCGACCAATCGTATTACGGAAATCCTCAACGGCCAGCGTGCGATCACCGGGGATACGGCGCTGCGCCTGGGGCATTTCTTCGATACCAGCGCGGAGTTCTGGATAAACCTGCAAAAGCTCTATGAGCTTCGCCTGGCGGAGCAGAAAGCGGGAGAGGCCATCAACGCGCTGCCGACGCTGGCGCAGATCATGAAAATGCAGAGCAATGACCCGGAACAACGGCCCGTGTAATAAGAGAAATGGTCAACCTTCAATTAGCCTAAGCGATGACAAACACATCGCCTCCCGCCACAACTTCACCTTCGAAGCCTCCGCCAACTGAGGTTGCTGCAAGGTGTCATGAAATCCAAACAGGACTCGGTTTTACCGAAGTTCCGGAGTTCGAAGAACTACGCAAGATTGGCATGGCGGTTATCGCAAATGTGCCTTACTACGAAACCCTCTATTCGACGCTTGGCATCTATGCAGCGGATACTGGCTTTAATGAGCCAGAACAGCTTAGCATTGAACTCCTGTGTCGCTTATCCAAAGCACCGGAAAAAGTCGATACCCTCATTTCAACCCTTGGGGCGGACAACAAGCTACTTACTCGCGCTATTGCCGTAGGAAAAGAAGGGTCATATGTGCACGTTCATCGCAGCCGTGGGCGCGATATTGCGCTTAGCCCTACCTATTTTTCAGATAATGCTGATATTTACGCCGATATGGTTGCTGGCACCGGATCAAAGCAGATCACGAAATTAATGCACGCCCTTCGTACAATGCAGGGAATTCCGCTTTCACTCGTCCAACAAAAAAAGAAAATAGAGGATACACACTTTATAGCGGTTCCTAGTTGCGTAGGTAACAGACTCGACAGATCGATGCTACCAATAATGCCTCAGAATGACTGGCTGTTATCAAGCCAATTCGGAACCGCTATAACGACGAGGAACTGGACGACCCTCGCCTATAAGGCGAGGGGTTTCCACCATCCCCGACCGGGACACTAAGTCACGATGCCGTGCGACGAGCGACAATAATTCAACGGGCAAAAAGGCAAGGTGGGACCGTCAACCTAGCGCCTCGCCATTTACAGCACAGGCCCTAGCATCGCGATGCTGTTGTTCCAAAGTCTACGAGTCATCGGCCATTGGGCAATCATGTCGGCAGTCACCGGCCGGGATCGAGCCAGGTAGACATCCTGGCACTGGCGCATTTCGGCGCTCAGCATCGGGTCGTAGAGTAGGATGTTGTTCTCGTAATTCAAGTCGAAACTGCGTCGGTCCATGTTAGCAGAACCGATGAGCGTCACTTCCCCGTCCAGGGTTAGAGACTTGGTATGCAACAGTCCGCCCTCGTATTCGAAGATTCGGACTCCGGCAGCGAGCAATTCACCATAGTAGCTTCGGCTTGCCGCAGCCACAATCCATGAGTCGTTCCGCATCGGGAAAATGATCGTGGTCGAAACACCGCGGCGGGCGCTGGCGCACAGGGCAGCCTGCATCGCTTCATCGGGCACATAGTAGGGCGTCGTGATAAAAAGCTCTCTCCGGGCAGCATACATCAAGGTCTCGAAAACCTCGGGCATGGCCGAATAACGCACCGTCGGCCCGGTGCCGATCACCTGCGCCGTCAGGCCAGCATCCCCCCGCGGCAGTGGTCGGCGCAACAGCGCGTCGATATCGTCGTCCACCTGGGCCATCCAATCGGTGGCGAACAGGTGCTGGTTCTGTCGGGCGATGGGGCCTTCGAAACGCACCATGGCATCCACCCAGGGGGCATACTTCGCCTTAATGCGAAACTCCGGGTCCGCACAGTTCTGGCTGCCGCAATAGGTGATGTGGTCATCGATCACCACAATCTTACGATGGTTGCGTAGGTCGATGCGCCCTAGCAAAGGACGCATGAGCGGATTGCCGATCGGCAGGGCGGCGGCGAGCCGAACCCCCGCTTTCTGCATGGCGTTCCAATGTTCTGAGGCAATTAGCATTCGGGAACCCAGTCCATCGGCCATCGCCCGGCAGGTGACGTTACGCGCGGCGGCCCGCTTCAGCGCTTCGACCACTTTACCGCCGTTGTGATCTGGCAACCAAATGTAGAAAATCAGATGCACATGGCTTCTCGCGGCATCGATGTCCGCAACCAGCGACTCGATGGTGGCATTGGAATCCGTCAGCAGTCGCGCCCGGTTGCCACCCACGGGTTCGAAGCCATTGACCGACTGCCCGACCCGAAACAGTTGCGCGTAGTGCTCGGGAATTTCCGGTTGTAGGTGTGCTGCATCAGCCCCCAGCGCCTCCCCCATATCCGGCATCCGCGCCAGCACCTCGCGCATGCGGACCACGCGGTGGCGGCCAATGTTGGTTTCACCGAGGAGAAGATAGGCAAGGATACCGACCACCGGCAGCACCGCAATGACCACCACCCAGGCCACCCGGGAAGCCGGTTCCCGGTGCGGTCGCAGAATAGCCCGCGCAATGAAGCCAAGATGGACCACCAAGAACAGGCTTGCGGGCAACACGGTCAGTACCTGGCTGTCAGTCATTTGTAGGTGTCCTGCTGTCCTTGAAGGGCGAAAATAGGCAAAGCGCAGATTGCGAGCGAGCACGCGGTCCGTGTAAGGCTCAATGCCAGTGAGATAGTAAGGAGCATTTGCTGTAGCCTCATTTGCCGCGCAATATCCTTTCTCTTATTAGTTACGTGGCATTCTAGTTCTCAATGCTCAATGGATCACTCAATGGTAATCTGCATGTCCCGTAAACCCGCATAGAACGGTGGCAGCCCCGAAGGCGATATTCCCTTCTTGGGGCTCGAGCTACGCATTCTTGCCGCTTTTCGTCTGTCGCGGGTAACGTGCCCCGAGCCAGTGCGACAGGTGCCGGCCTACATCATCCGCTCGTTCGCAGACTTCCGGTTTCTTTGAGCAGTCGCCGCGGGCGTCGGCCGGGTCGACCTAAGCCGCTAGCATCACGCCGATGTCTTCTCAGCCATCCGACCACCCATCGATGGTTTGCTTCTCGCGCTTAACACGGATGCGTTCCCCGAGAGCAGCGGCTAACGTACTACGGTCTTCAGGCTCAAGATGTTCTTTCTTGAGTAGCCACTGCGCTTCCTCAGCCGGCACTTCAGCGCCTGATGTGTTTTCCAGTTCCTCAGCGGCCCTAGTCAGGTGGCGGCGAACATCCGCCTCATTATAGTTTTGGCTGGTGTGCTCCGCGACCAGCAGTCGCCGCTACCGGGATTCTGTTTTCGGTGGGACACAAGTCATGGAAATGGCGCCGCGCGGGAAACACCAACCCGGTGAGCTGTCAAGACCGGTATCGGTTTCAAGATCCTCCCGCCGGCATTCGTTCTTTAGCCACGGCCGCTGAGGCGGGACGTACGCACCTTCGGTCGACACGCCCAGCTCCCTGCTTCCGCTACAGGCCATACAGACTGCGCGCATTATCCCCCAAGATGGCTTCCGCCGCCGCCCACGCTTCGCTGGCCTCCAGGAAGCCTTCAGCGATGAATTCGGCCAGCACTCGGCTGAGCCCCCAACGGCCCCAGCGTGCCGCCAGATAGAAAATTTCCGGCATGGTAAAAGCGTCGGTGGCGAACAAGATTTTGCTCAAGGGAGCCATACCTAATACGTCGCGCAGCATGGCCGGGATGCCGGTGGTGGCAAAAGGGATAGCCAGGGATAGGTCCAGCCAGACGTTGGGGTAGATGGCTGCCAGATGGGCCAGCTCGCGGTAGAACGGCCAGCCGGCGTGCAAGAGCACTAATGGGCAGCCGGCCTGCTCGATAACGTAGCGCAGGCTGACGGGATTTACGCTGCGCAAGTCGGCGTCTGCATCGCCAAAACCGGTGTGAAATTGCACCGGCAGTTGCTGGGCCGACGCCAATTCCAGTGCTCGTAGCACCAGGTCATCACACAGCGGCTTACTGGCCAGGCGCACCCGGCCGCTGCGGCGGGCCTCCTCTTTGAGAAGAACAAAGGCGGCCGCCGCCTCCTCACGCCGGGCCGGAGCGATAGCGAGACCGGTGCGGTAGGCGATGATGCTTTTGAGCGCCACATAGCCGTTAGCCCGAGCCTGACTCACCGTGGCCCCGAAGGCGTCCAGCATCTGTTCAAACGTATCGTGCTCAACGATCAAGTCCTGCGCCAGGATTTCGAGGCGCAAGATCGGCTCCACCCGGCAGGGCAGCAGAGCCTGCAAGTCGGTGTGACCGAGGGTATCGTCTCTCTGATAGCCGTAGTCACACAGCAAGATATCAATGTTGGCCTCGGTGAAAAGACGCCGGGTCCAGGCCGCGTAAGGCTGGACCGCACGCGCCCTCAGATAACCCTCCAGGGTCGGCTCGCAATCCAACAGTTGGGCCAGCCAACGCAACCCGGTCCGGAATATCAGGCTGTGCGGCACGTGCCGAGCGTGAATCTCAGGGTCGATTGACTCAGTGAACCACTGCCGGAAGCTAGCCGGATCAGATGTTGCTTCCAGCGTGAGTAAGGAGTGAGCGTGATGATCCACAATTGGGATCGGTGAAAGATCAAGAAGCATTAACCATTTTCCCCAAGTCGGTTGTGAGTTCCAGGTTAAAGTGGATTTAACGCTCTCAAAACCGTCAAGTCTTTAACCATTTCCGTGGGAGCTCTAGAACTTGTAAAGATGGTGCCTGATCTCGAAATCCAGATCCTCGGCTGCAAAAACGGCATATTCCGAACGTTTGACCGCGAGATAAGAGCTGGACAGCTCCGGGCCCAACGCCTCCATGAGCAATTGGTCTTGTTCCAGGGCGTCCAACGCCTCGGCGAGGGTAGTCGGATAACGTTTGATACTGCGCGCTGCGCGCTCCTCGTCGTTGAAGTTGCCCGGATCGATGAGTGTTGGCTCACCGGGGGCTAGCTCGCGGACCAGCCCGTCGAGGCCGGCGGCAATGAGTCCTCCGAGCGCCAGGTACGGATTGTTGCTGGGATCGCTCCCCTTCATTTCAAGATTGACGCTGTCCTGCTCATGGCTCCACAGGCCGGAGGCGATACGGACGGCCGCTTCGCGGTTATCGCGACCCCAAGCGGTGTAGGCGCTGCTCCAGAAGTGAGGCTGCAAGCGACGGTAGGAGTTGTAGCTGGGAGCCGTCAAGGCCAGCAGACCCGGCAAGTGGGCCAGCACCCCGGCCACAAAATGGTAGCCCAGTTGGCTCAGCTTGTAGCGGTCGTTCGGATCGTAGAACAGGTTGGTTTTGGCTTGCCCGTCCCAGACACTCCAATGAATGTGGCAGCCGTTGCCCGCCTGCTCGGGCAGGGGCTTGGGTGCCAGCGAGGCCAGCAGCCCATGCTGCTCGGCCACGTTGCGTACCGTCTCCCGGAACCAGATCTGGTGGTCGGCGGCGCGCAGGGCCGGGGCATGACGGATGGGTAGCTCATGCTGGCCGTGGCCCAGTTCGGGATAATAGCCGTCGATAGGAATATTCTGCTTTTCCAGGGCAGCGACCATCGCATCCATCACCTTGGCGGCGGCGGTCATCGAGATCGAGCTAAAGCACAGCCCGGTATCGATCGGCGCGTAGCCGCCCTGGCCGTTCGGCTCAAGCAGGCTGAACTCGTTTTCCAGCGCCGCCTGGACGGTCAGACCTGCATCCGCCACTCGGGCGATCATGCGCTTGAGGAAACTGCGCGGACACGCGCCCCAGGGTTGGCGATCCAGGGTCAGCATGTCGCACATCATCGCCGCACTATGGGGCGCGTAGGGCAAAATCACAAAACTATCCGGATCGGGGACCAGCCTGATCTCGCCTACCGGCCCCATACCTTCCACTGGCTGCAGCTGGTCGAGCATATTCATGGCCTGCATGGCCACGGTCAGCCCAATGCCATTCTCCAGACGAGAAACCAGGTGGTCGATGGGGGCCAGCTTGCCGCGAATAGTGCAGCCATTGTCACAGTAAAGGAAACGAATTAGACGCACATGGGCGGCGCGAGCGGCGGTGACTATTTGTTCTGACGTATTCACGGTGATCGACTCCTTCGAAAATAGGCTTTAGTGTAGCGGATTGGTTCATTCCCCTTGAGCTGCGATAGCGCTGAATTCGCACAAAATAATTGAAGTTAATGTCGTTCCGCATACGGTTACTACGTTGCATCATCACTGCATATAATGGTGATACGATGTTTCTAAACTCAGCTTTTATGTAGAGTGCACCAAGTTATTAACTTGGTATAATCCGGTATTGCAAGAAGTTATGACCTAGCGTATCGTCGAGGTTCTACCTTTTCGGGTATCACGGCCCTGTAAAATCGCAGTGGAGAAAATCAAATGGGAAAGAGTAACCGCGCCTTGCGTAAATAAGTGTAACCCTACCTGAGAAACGAAAACCGCAGGAACAACGGCGTATGGGGGTTTGATATGAAACTCTATTATTGAGGCAACACCATAGCGCAGTGAATTGGTTCACTTCATTTATTCTCGATAGCCCTGAATTCGCATCGATAAAATGGTTTTTGAGTCTGGAATATTCAGTCCAACTGGAAAATCGTAATAATTAATAGCCTGCCACATGAAGGGGAGCGGAATGGAAAGCAGAGCAGCGTTTCGTGCGCTTTCAATCAGCGCACTTGTCTTCTCTACCACCGCGGCATCCGATCCGCAGATCGTGATCTCGTCGGATCTGCCGTCTGATATTCCCGGTGGCGCCAACAACGCAACCTTGACAGCGGCGGCCGAGTTTGCCTGGCAGGAGTTCATTGCGCTCAATTGGCCGGCGCAGAGCGGGACGCGCGATGTGCCGGATGAGACGGCAAAGTTCGGCGATTCGAATTTCACTGGACCGTTAGTCTGGCATACCTACCGACACAAGGTGGAGATCTACCCCGGACAGGGGAGTCCCAATGGGTTGAACGACACCGCGAGCGATTTCGGATACAGTACGCTACCGCCAAAATACACCTACGGAACCGGTGCTGGGGACAACGGAGACGGCCAGGTTCCGGCCTGCGAAGGCCAGACGCCCGTTTCAGAGCCCGCGTTTATCAATGCGGATGAGATCTCGCAGATCGGCCTGGACAGCATGTTTGCCGGTACTGCACCAGATAATGTGGCCGGCAATAGCGAGCCGCAGCTGATTCGTTTCCTGGCCAAGGGCAACAAGTCGCATTTCATGTATGCCGTCGATGGCGAGGCGCTCGAGCCACAGGGCGATCCCCTCTACACGCATCCAAAGCCCTGTCCGACAGATGCGAACGACGCCGGATATGACCATACCTACTGCGTTGCTCAGAGAAACCTGCAAGCGGTGTCACAAAGTAACGGAGCAACGACCGAGTTACCGGGCATTACCATCGAATTCCCGGACGGTACCATCATGGCGAAGGGCGCGTGGCGGGAGCTGACGGCCGATGAAATGCAATCCGGGCGCTTCTATACCACCCCGGTGCGATATTACGAGGACAGCGGAGATGGCGAACATGCCTGCTATCGAGAAGCGGAGTGGGGCATGGTGGCGATGCACATTATTCACAAGACGCCCTCCGCCCCGACCTTCGTCTTTGCAACCTACGAGCAGGCCGATGCCTTGCTGACCCAGGGCGGAGATCCAGTGGAAGATGAGAATGGCGACGAGGTGAACGACGGTGGGCAAACCAGTTCGACGACACCTGCCCTGGCCTACCAGGACGGCACCCCACCGATGTTGAGTATTGTCGGCAGCGACTACTGCACCACTCCCGGTGATCGCCTGTTCTACCAGGAGAATCCGGACAAAACCGGGCTTCCGAGCGATGGTTCTATCTGCCAGAACTTCCGTAACAATCCGATTCCGAGCCCGGTCAGTGAGGTCAATCAGGCCGCTCACCAGGCCATCCAAGCGTACAATCAACAAAACGGCATCGCCGATTCGCCGTGGCTCTATTACCGGCTGACAAACGTGCAGGCGGAACCGTTCGATCGCACCGATATCGATGCTGACAACGCGGACGGCAACAGGTCCCTGTCTGTCTTCTATTTGAGTGACATCGTGATCGAAACCGACTATACGTTGCAACAGTTCAGCGGGCGTATCGACCCCACCGGGCCACCCACGGCCTTGCCACTCAACTTCGATAATTTTAACCCGCAGAGACAAACGTATCAGAATGTGCTCACGTTCGATAACGATACGCTGCACGACACCTTCAACATGGGGGGCTGCATGGGCTGTCATGGCGTGGCACAGCTCGGCGGCAATGATTTTAGCTTCATTCTGGGGGGAGGGCGTGTGGCCGAGCCCGACGCGCCCCGTGTCACGCCGCCGGGAACGTCAAATCCGACACCGATCACCGAGATCAAAACTCGATAGCCGACGGATCCGGGTTACGATACCGGTCCTCAATCCACCGCAGTGCATTCTCGAGCATTGCGGTGGGTCTAGGGGTGGAATTGCCGGCCAACCATGTCCCGAACAACCTTTACACAACACGATTTCCCGGGATCGGATCGAGGCGATCGAGATTCATGTCCGGGTCGGTTGCGGTGAAAGCTCAAGCCGAAACGATGTTGCCGACGCGATTCGGTCGCTTCCGGGTCAAGATCTATTCCGACGACAACGGCCTTGAATCTCTGGCGATCATCGCGGGCACACTCGACACGAGCACTGAGATCCCCGTTCGGGTGCACTCCGCCTGCTTCACGTCGGAAGCGCTGGGCTCACTGAAATGCGACTGCAAGTACCAGCTGGACTTCGCGCTTGAATATATCTCGAATCACGGCGGAGTCGTGTTGTATCTACCGCAGGAGGGTCGCGGCGTCGGTCTGAGCAACAAGATCCGCGCCTATGCGTTGCAGGAACAGGGCTATGATACCGTAGACGCCAATCGGGCACTGGGTTTGCCGGACGATGCAAGAAGCTATCACCAAGCGGCGTTCGCGTTATGTGATCTGGGCATCCACCGGATCAAGCTGATCACCAACAATCCTTGGAAGATCCGCGCCCTGCAAGCGCTCGGCATCGACGTTGTGGACCGTATTCCGATCCCACCCGTCATCACCGTGCATTCCTTGCACTATCTGGAAACGAAACGCGTTCGAATGGGCCACCTACTCGAGCCGTTCATTCTAACGGACCGAAACGGTGGGCTCCAATGCAGGGCCTCGCAACCCAAACCACCGGGTAGTGTGCGGGAACGCCCGTTTGTTCATGCCAACCTTGCCTTGGATTGTCTGGGCAGAAGCGTCTCTGGCAATGGGCAAACGGTTCCCTTGTCGTGTCCGCAGGACTGGCGCCGGGTTCATCAGCTGAGAGAACGTTATTCCGCCGTGGTGGTCGGCGCCCGTACCTGGATAGTGGACCAGCCACGGCTGACGGCACGGGAAGAACATTTGGGCCGCCAGCCGCGCCGGCAGCCGGACCGGGTCATTTTCGCCGGCAGCACGACCTGCGTCGTTGTGCAAGATCAGAGACGGTCCTTCGTCGTCGGCTCGGTCGCTCCCCCCGACGGCGTCATTCATGTTGCGGCAGCCGGTCACGAGCTGAGAGCCCCGTTGGCGGATTTGTATCGGCTGAACGTCCCTACCCTATTGGTGGAGGGCGGACTTACGTTGCTGCGTTCGTTCCTCCGGGAAAAGTTCGTCGAACTATTGACTGTTTATGTCAGAACCGATTGCCTGGACGCGGCGAAACGGGCACTCCACTTGGGTCTGCCCGAGCTCGACATGAAGGCCGTGCAGATCGAAAGATTTGGCAATGGCGTACTGATCACCTACGGGGAGTACCCCGATCCGGAGTTGCATCCAGTACATGGCCATCGGCGACCGGGTCTTGATTTGACGAATGGGTATGAGAGCGGTTGACGCCACGTACTTCAATCGAACCGACCACGACGCATTTCTGATCAACGGTGGATTGACTACCCTCGCCCGCCGGTTCGCCAGTCCACAGGTAGTGCTGCCTTGGGTTTATACGTCCATTGGTGGCCCCCTCTTGCTCATCGGATTCCTCATTCCCAGTGTTCGAATGGGAAGCACCTTCGCGCAGATGGGCATCGTCCCGATGCTGCGCGCCATCAGCATCCGCAAATGGCTGAACGTCGCCGCGTGCCTGGCCATGGCGGCGCTACTCGCGCTCATCAGCTATGCCGTGTTCGGACTCTCGAAAGATGCGGCGACGGTAATATTTTTCATCAGTACGATTGGTCTCGGCGCCTGCAATGGCATCGTCGAGTTGACTTCTCAGGAAGTCATGGCGAAAACCATCGCGCCTCGGCATATCGCGAGGCTCGTCGCCAGGCAGACGTCCATAGGCGGATTCGTAACCTTGGCGCTCGCCCTGGGGATCTATCTGTGGGATCCGTATCCCGACTCCCGCGGGAGCCATCTGGTGCTGATCGGTATGGCGGCATTGATATGGGTGACGGCGGCCTTCAGCTTCGCGGCCATCGGAGAGAAGCCGAGCCCGATTCAGCGCAAGCGGTCAGTGTGGTCGGAAGTACGTAAAGGCGCCGAGCTGTACAAACGTGACCGCTGGTTCCGGCGCTATACGGCAACGCGTGTTCTGTTCCTCTCGGTCGGGCTGGCGATGCCCTTCTATTCGATTCACGCGGCTTCGTTCCACCAGGTCAGCGCGCATAATCTGAGCATCTTCGTCATCAGCACGGGGCTGGCGAATTTGGTCAGTGGTTTGGTATGGGCCAGATTGTTGAGCGCGAGTCCCGCCATTGTTCTCGTTCTGGCCGGATTGCTGGCAGCGGCCGCGGGCGGCGTCGCGTTGGCGCACGAAGTCCTGCCTCGCATGCAACCACCCCTCCTCTATGCCGTTGTTTTGGCCTTGGTAGAGCTCGCGGTGCAGGGCATCCTTCTCTCTTCGAAGACGTACGTAGCATTGATCGCGCCCGCCAAGAATCGCCCGTTGTATCTGGCGTTCAACAACATGTTGCTAGGATTCCTGGCTATTGGGGTTTCGGGCGTCTTGGGCTTCGTTGCTCATATGACCCATATTGCGTGGGCACTGGGCGCACTGATGGTTCTCGCGCTTATCGCGAGCACGAGCGCGCTGTTCCTGGTCCCCCCGCCGCAAGGTCACCGAATCCTGACAGCCCGTGTGAGAGCGCCATGCGACCATACCCGCAACAGATAATCGCCTCAGGGGCAGTAATGCGGTACCAATGCGTCCGCGCAGTGGCCCTGCTGGTAGCCCTATCGCTCGCCGCATGCAATGATCTATCGCGACACGAGACTCAGCGCTCGCCCATCACCATCAGCCCAACCTTGCCGCAAGACATTGCCGGCGGCGCCGAAGCTGCCGGACTGCGCGATGCCGCACGATTCGCCTGGCAACAAATGTTCGCGCTGGTCTGGCCTGCGGCGCCCCAAACCGGGGCGCTGGGCTCCCGTGGCGTGCCCGACGAGAACCGCCGGCTAAGTGATGGTCGTCATCATGGACCGTTGGTGTGGGAGACCTTCCGCTGCAAGACCGAGATCTTTCCGGGCGTTGACTATCCTCGCGGACATGAACGGGGTCCGGCGCTTGACTACGGCTTCGACCATCCACCCCGGTACCAGTTTAACCCCGTCAAGGTCGGGCACTATCCAGACCTCGCGGGCGGCCAAGTGCCGACGTGCCACTCGCAGGTCTCGACGCCGACATCGAATCCTCCCTGGATCAATCTTTCCGAGGCGCACGAAGTGGGACCCGAGCAGATGTTTGCCGGCGCCGCGCCGAAGGTCGATGACTCCAGCCAGCGGATATTTTATGCAGTCAAGGGCAACCGCGTGGAGTATACGTACGTGGCGGCAAACGGTTGGTATGACGGGCAAAATCCCGGCACGACCATTCCTTACGCTGCCACGCGGGCCTACGTCGCCGGCCAGTTCCGCAATCCACCGGCGGGTTCCACCGATCTCGTGAGCTTCCCGGTGGGAAGCATCGAGATCAAGTCAGCCTGGCGGCGTCTGACCGGGGATGAGCTCGCAAGTGGCCGCTTCTACACGACGATGGCACGATCTTACCGTTGGCAAGATTCAGATCGGACGTATGCGGGCGTCCCTGGAAATAACAACTACCCCTGTTACGTTGACGACGAATGGGGGCTGGTCGGCCTGCATATCAAAAGCAAGACGCCATCGGCCCCTTACTCCATTTGGGCCACGTTCGAACAGGCCGACAACTTGCTCGACGCGGTGGGCCGTCCGATCGAGGACGAAGCAGGCAATCTCATCCGCAACCAGGAAGCGCCCGCCACCGCGCCGCTGATCGTGTCACGAAACGCCATCGCCGCGAACCCCGCCACCGCCGACACCATCCAGCGATTGACCCCGGCCGTAGCCCACAGCGCCCCCGGAGCGCGCCTTTATTACAGCAATGCAGCGGGGACACCGACCCCGCAGGGTACGATCTCCATCAACCGCCGCGTCCATCCCATCCCGGAACCTGTCATCGAGGTGAACCGGGTAGCCCATGCAGCCCTCGAAACATACCTCAGAGCCCAGGGCAGCGATCATTCTCCGTGGCGATATTACAAGCTGGTGAGCGTCCAATGGCGGCCTGCCGACAAGCCGATCCCTGGCGAAGACTGGACGGGCGATCCCGAGAACCCCGATGACGTGCTGAAGTATCCGGCCGTCTACTACCAGGCCAATATCACCATGGAAACGAGCCATCGGCTGCAGAGATTCAGCGGACTGGTGCAAGCACGACTTCCTACGCCTTACACAAAGACCCCGGTGCAGGACTTGATCAGTGATTTCGATCTCGACGGCACGCCGGTCAAGAACGTGCAACACAATGCCGCCCAGCCCGATGGTCGCATTCCCGGTTACAACATGGGAGGCTGTATGGGCTGCCATGGCCAGATGCAGCAGGCGGGTTACGATTTCAGCTTCATTCTCCGGCGAGGCCGGGTGGACGCTCCCGAAATCGATGAGGTCAGACGGCCCACTATCCAGACCATGTTGGGCCGGTAGTGAGCCGGTGTGGGGAGCGACCGTATGCGCGCTTGCCGGTTCTCGGGAGCTCGTTTTCATCGCGAGAGGATCATTCAATGGCCATCTACACTGACGATCTCTTGTCTAGAGATCGGGATCCAGAGCTCGGCTGCGCGGAACGCTTCGATCGCCATCGTGGGCCTGTCACCTGCGTCGCTGGAATTCCAGGCACCCACACGGCGGTGACCGCAGGCTACGATTCCGCGGTGGGCTACGTCGATCTGGAGCAGGGCCAAATCGAGCTCCTCGGTTACCATCGCCACTTGGTCAACCGCATCGTCGTCAATGAGCACGGTACCCGTGCCGCTTCGTGCTCCTCGGACTACACCATCGTTCTCTGGGATCTGGAGACCCGCCGGCCGCTGCGGACCTTGCGGGGCCATTGGGACGATGTCGAAGATTTCGCGTTCGTCGATGACGACACCGGTATTTCCGTTGCCAGGGACCATCGGGTCTTCATCTGGGATCTGCGAACCGGCGCGGTTCGGCGGATCCTGCAGGAACACGAAAAGGACGTTCTGGCGGTGGAGTACGCGAAAGGCAGGATCTACTCCTCCGGCGACGACATGACCCTGCGGCAATGGGATCTTCAATCCGGCGAGCTGCTGCGGACATGGGGCCCCTTCGAGGAGGAGACCGATACCTGCGCCATCGACCCGCTCAATGATCGCGTCGTGCTAGGAGCAGATGATGGCTGCATGCGAATATTCGATAGTGGTACGGGCGAGGCGATAACAACCATTCGAGCGCACGGCTCAGGCATCAAAAAGATCGCAGTTTCCCCAACGAGCGGCGACATTCTCTCGGCTGCCTACGACCAGCGGATCCTGGTCTGGGGAGCCGCATCTTTCGACCTCAAGGTGGAGCTAGACAGGCATCCGGCAGTCTGGGAACGCTCGTTCAACTGGTCGCCCGATGGTGCCAAGATTCTCGCCGGTACCTTCGACGGGACGGTATTGCTCTGGGATGCTTATAGCGGCCGTCGCCTGGCCGAGATGGGCCGGCAAGGTGGTGTGCCCGGTAATGCCTGTTTCAACGACGTGTCGTCAGATTCGACCGGCAATATGGCGATCGTCAGCGACGATGGTTTGCTGAGACTGGCGCGCCTAAATCCGGTGGAAGCGAAGTGGACTGGAGCGGTCGTGCCGCGGTCGGGGCGCGTGTTGATGAACAGCGTCACCCTGGACGACGGGCGCGGCGTCGTGGTCGCCGGAGCCCACGATCAGACGCTGCACATCTTTCGGATCAAGGACCAGGGTATTGAGGACGAGCGTGACGTTTCCCTCCAAGAGGGCCCTGTGAACTGCGTGCGAGTGGCGCATATTCCGGGCTCCGGTGACGAGGCCTTCGTCGCCTGTTACAGCGGAGCCATCCTGCGAGTGGCATTGGACGGCGATATCCGCGGCAGGATCCGGGTGCATGAGGGCGCCGTGAAAGCCCTGCGCATCCATCCCCGGCGGCCAGTCGGCGTGAGCTGCGGCGCCGACGGTCTGCTTCTGAGCTGGGACTTCGACGGCCGCTTACTGGCGCGATTCCATGGCCACACGGCCATCGTGGACGACGTGGACCTCGATCCGTCCGGAGAGCTTATCGCCAGCGTCTCCCGGGACTTCACCCTCAAGGTCTACGACCAAGAAAGCGGCAGGATGCGTCATTCGATAGCGCTCGGGCACCAATCTCCGAAATCGGTTCTCTTCTGGAATTCCGACACGGTCGTCGTCGGCAACTACTGGGGTTATCTACTGCATGTGGATCTTCGCAGCGAAAAAGTCGCCCGACGCAAGATCGCCGAAAACGGCATCAGCGCATTGTCGCGCAGCGGCGACTACCTGGTGGCGGTATCTTACGACGGGACGGTCAGTCTGGTGAGCCCCGTGGATCTAGCAGTTGTAAGAACCTTGAGAGCGATGGTCCAGAAGCTGGCGGTGCACGATGTGACCGATACTGCCTAAGGTCTCGTCCACACATGGAGTTGCGCTTGCGTATACGCGACGTTTCAACACACTTGCGGTTCGAGACCGCTCCACCATGATCCGATTCGTGGTTTTGGCGACACCGAGGACCGGAAGCAACTGGCTCTGTTCACTCCTGGACTCACACCCGGACATCCTCTGCCATCATGAAATCTTTAATCCCGAAGGCATTCACTATGCCTTGTCGGCCCGCGGCGGCACGCTCGACTTCGGAACTGTGGAACACAGGGACAGCGATCCATTGCAGGTCCTCGAGCGCGTTTGGCACGACACCCTGGGTTTTCCCGTCGTCGGCTTCAAGCTCAACCGTGGACAGAGTCTGGTGGTGTTGAATCGTGTGCTGCGCGATCGAGCCGTACGAAAAATCATCATCAAGCGGGCCAACCGAATCAAGACCTTCGTTTCCGAGCGAATTGCCGAGGTCACGGGAGAGTGGGAAAGCTATCGGGAATCGGAGCTCAGTGGCAAGCAGGTTACCGTCGCGGTCGATCCGGCCGAACTATGCCGGCACGTTGTCGCCAACCAGCGCTTTTATCAAGAAATCCACCAGTCGCTCGACGACACGGCGCAATCGGCAATGGAAATTCACTATGAAAAGCTCACCGATCCGCAAGAGCTCGCCCGCGCACTGTCGTTCCTGGGGGTATCGCCCGCCGCGAAGCTGACCGCGGGAACGCGCAAACAAAATGTCCGGTCTCTCCAAGAGCTGATATCGAACATCGACGATCTCAGGACTCGGCTCGAGGGCTCCGAGCTGGAACAGGATTTGTCCTGCGATGAGTTCCAATCGCGAGGGCACACAAGATGACCGCACTCGAAGACTACAGTGGCGTGGAATACTGGGACGACTATCACGCGACCGGCATTCCGGCCAATGTGAACAACCGGAGCCATGAGCGAAGCTGGCTGAATTGTTTTGTTCCAGCCCTTGTCGAGTGCCGGGCACGACGCATCCTGGATCTGGGGTGTGGTTCAGGGAAAGGGGCCATGGAGCTCGGTAGAAGAGGGTTCGAGGTCACCGGCATCGACATTTCGCTGGTGGCCATTGAGTATGCACAGGATCAGGCGGCTCGTGAAGGTCTTTCGATTCGTTTCGAGCAGGGAGACGTAGCCGAACCGTTACCCTTTCCCGAGAGCAGCTTTGATGCCGTTATCAGCAATCTAACGCTCCACATGTTTTCGCAAGCGGTGGCGCATCGAGTCGTGGCAGAGGCTCGCCGTTGTTTGAAAACGGGCGGCTTGTTGCTGTTTCACGTGAACTCAACCTTGGACATTCCCTACCGCACCAAGCGACAAGCCCCGGCCGTCAAAGTGGGACCTGATTTCTATCGGTTAGGCAAGGGACAGACCATGCGATTCTATTCCGAGACCGCCTGTCGAGATCTGTTGGCGGGGTGGACGTTGCTCCAGCTCGAGCACATACAAACCAAGCGTCCCGACGGTGAGATTCAAAAGTGTGCCTGGCGATGCGTCGCCCGAAGACCCTAGTCGAGTCAACCGATCAAGCGTTCCTGGATGGCCGCCTCGAAGACCGCTGACAAACGCTCGATGGCAAACTGGCGGTCTGCAGGCCGCCAGTTCATCTTGTTGCGCATACCAAATCCGCCGGGCGTCTTGTTGGCATCCAGAATGTAGATGCGCCCGTCATCGTTGGCACGCAAGATGTCGAGCTCGCCGAAGTCTAGCCCCATGCGACGACAGAATTCCAAAATCCCGGTCTGCTCATCCGCATCGAAAACCGCTTGCACGTCGGTTACACGCGCCGATTGCTTGGTAGTCTTGATCGAATCGCGAGGAATGTCTTTCTCCATGGTATAGAGAATCGGCATGGAATCGAGCACGATCGGCACGCGGTACTCGATCATGTGGCCGTCGCGATGGGATTCGATGACTTTCTGATAGACGAAGCGCTCATCCCTGGCGGAGACGGGGCATTCAATGATCGAGCCGCCCTGGGCGTTCTCGTCATGCTTCTTGACACAGGCGCCACGATGTTGGATCGGGTCGACAAACGTCGAATACCCGAATACCGCGTTAAATACCCTCTCAACTCGGTGCTTGCTGATGTCTTGGCAATGGAGATTCAGCACCGGCTTGCGGACGGCGATCTCCTGTAACACCGGAGAGTCATCGAGCCAGGTACGATCCTGCCAAGCCATGGCGAAATCGAAGGAATCGTTCGGATCGAGAGTCGCAAAATAGCCGAGTCGCATGAAGATCGCGACGATGGTATAGAACTCCTTGTCGGGATACTCGGGGAAAAATAGTACTTTCATCGTATCCTGAGCCCGTACTTTCCGGCCTGACCCCAAGCCCCATCGAGCCAGGATGGAAGAACACTTCTAAGTTCTCAACCGCTGTCTGGCAACGACGCGACCCGCATTGTACTCTACCGCGGATGGAGAGTAGCTTTGAAACTCGCTATTGCCTCGTCACCATCTCCGACGAGGATTTCAGCATAGCCACCGAAGTGCTGCTCTACAGTTTCCTCAAGTACAATTCCTGGTTTGCCGGCGAGGTGATCGTCATAGCCGACGACCTTCCCGTCACCCACAGGCAACGCCTGGAAAGGCTGTACCCGGTACGATTCATAGCGCCCGATCCTCGATTGCGTTACAAGATAGACATTCTGCGCGAGCACGTTCCAGATCTAGACGCGATCTATCGACGATTCTTTTCTTTCGAAGTGTTTCGGCTTTCTCATTATGGGCGAGCCGTCTATCTGGACAGCGATATGTATTGTGCCGGCGACATATTGGAGCTATTCGAACGCCCAGAGCCCCTGCTTGCCTGTCCGGACGGCTTCACCTACTCCGATCGAATTCTCGCTCTGCTGGCCGAACGCCGCGGCGAACAAACACGGCCAGTGACGCGCTATGGCCGCACCTTCAGTGAATCTTTCAACGCCGGTGTCATCAGCATCGGCGGCGCGGTGCTGGGCGATCAGACCTATCGCGACTTGCTGAACATGCTCGACGTGGATACCTGGACCAGCCTGGGCCAATCCATATTTACCGATCAGATGATCTTGAATATTCACTTCGAGAACCGCTTCACGCCGATTCCCGGCAAGTACAACTATATGGTGTTTCTAGAGCAATATCAGAAGTGTCTCGAAGCCGTGTCGTTTTTGGACGCCAAGCTCGTGCATTTCGCGGGCGCGATCAAGCCTTGGTATTGTTACGACGCCGGTGAGCTTGTGCATTGGGCACCCCACTATATCAAGTTCATCGATGTGTGGCGCGAGTTGCTCGAGGAAACACGGCATTGCGATGACCCGCACATCATCGATCGCCGCTATGCGCGCCAAAAGGAATGGATCAAGCACTACAAAACCCACAAGCTGAGCGCAACCGGCCGGCTCTATTGAAGAGAACAACGATAATCGCCCATGCCACCAGTCCAATTCCGGCTCGAAAACGTGCTGCACTTGTTTGCACCAGTTTAGCCGCAAGCGCCTCGATCCTCGTCGTCGAAGAACTGCCGCCAGCGGGTAGCGGAAAATCGCCGTTTCAGCACGTCGTAGTTGACAATGGACTCGGCGAGCGACCGCTGCTCAAGCTTCGAGACGGCCGCTGTCATGCGAATCGGGCGCACACCGAGGAATGCTTGCACTCGAGCGCACACGCTGTGAAAATCCCGGCACAATGCTTCGTAGCTCAAGGAGCATACTGGATGGTGCTGAAATCGTTCGGCGACCACGCGATGCAGATGCTCGGTCTCCTCGAAATCCAGAACGAGTCGTTCGGGATCCAAGCATACGGGATCCCGACGCGACGGGGGCACATCCACCGGCGGCGGAGCGCCGAGATGAGTGACTTTGTCGACGGCGCCCAGATCCCAGGCGTGCCAATTACCGGTCTTGCGCGCCATGACATGCGACAGGTGCCGCCGAAGCATATTGTCGCGTCGCAGATGAATCACACGGAGATCCTTCATCGCGGCCAATCTCGACCAGACGTCATCCCAATGCGGGTTTACGCGGATCCCGGGAAATGCCTTCAGCCCCCAGGGGTGGTAGGCCTGCAATACGAAGCCGACACACTCGACCTCAGCCGAAAAGTTCCGGAAAACCCAGTCCTCGAGAATTCGCGACGTGGGCGTCGACAATGAATACGGCAGGTTCGGGTTGTCCGAATTGAAGACCTCCGTTTGACAGACGATCGCCGGATGGGATTCCAGAGAGGTTCGCAACAGATGCGTGCCTGAACGCAGATGGGAGACAATGACAAATCTTCTATAGCTCACGGATCACCCGGCACTTCTTCGCCGCCCGCGGAGGAACGTCGATGATAGCCGTTGCTAGCGCCTTCGTGAAAGCACGACAAAATTTGAGGGTAGAATGATAGATGGCGATTGCGGGGCTCACCTTCGGACTATTGGACACTTCGGGGGACATCGGCGACCCCCTAGTCGCTCGCTGGGCCCGTGAGCTCAGCATTGGTTGGTCGCGCTTCAAGTATTTCGACGACATTCTGGAAGACACCACTGTCAACGGAATTCTTGATCGAGCACTCGCTGGCGGATGGCGCTACTGTCTGATTCAGGCCCATGGGCACATCTTGAGTGAAATCTGGCACTCGAAGAGTGCCCATTCCCTCGATGTCATGGCGGCATTGCAAAACTGGATCGACGAGCAAGATTTCTTCGTCACTGGCCACATTGTTTACGCCGAGCAACACGGGTTCGGGTTAGACCGGCGCTGTCTGCTCGTCGATCTCGCGCACTACCACGATCTTGGGCGCCCCGCGTTCGGTATTCCTAGCCAGGAACTGTCGACGTTGATTCGAGGGAATGCACATTTCAACCGCGCCGGCACGGTTGATCGCCTCGATTCGACCGAGGCCGTAGTCACCGCGGTGCCACGGCTTCCGGGCTGGAACTTCGTGCAGGCCAGCCTCGCGGCTGGCATTCCGGTGCACGGTTTCGCACCCGCCATCGACGACGCCATGCTCTATCTCGCGCCCGACAACCCGGCGCGTGTGCGCGAGCTTCGCCGCTGTCTGGGGTGCGGCATCGCGACCTTCGATAACCAGACTGGTGCCGAGCTTGCCGGCCCGAAGGAAAGACGCTTTTTCGACAACATTCGCACCCTGACCCAAAACTTGCCCCGCGGCGTCTTCGTCTGGAACCTGGAATCCTATGCCGATATCGAGCAACCGCCGGATGAGTTCAATTCCCCGCTGGCGGCGCTCTACACGGTTGCCGCTGGCTTCAAGCCGAATCGGATCCTGCAGACGCATGGATTCGACCAGCGAACCCGAGTGGTCGTGTTCGACTACAGTCCGCAAGGACTGGAATTCAGGCGGCTTCTGCACGAGGAATGGCACGGAGAGGACTACCCTGGCTTTTTGAGGTATTTGTTCGAAAAGCTACCCTCGGGCGAGGCCTATTACTGTCTTTGGGATGGCGCGACACCCGAGAGATTGAGCTGGGACGATGTCGAGAGGCGCTGGCAGGAAGAGCTGGACGCGTGGGGAGGAGCAAGGGTGCTGCGTGACCACTGGAGGCGATTCAGGGAGCTAGCGGTGGAGTACGTCCTATGCAACCTCCTCACCGAGCCCGAAAGGCTGCTCGAGCGGATTCGTGACGAGCGTGATGCCGTTATTTGGTGGAGTAACGCTTTTTTTTCCGTTTACAGCAATTGGTTCTACACCGCGCGGGAAAGGCAGGACATCTACCGGCGCTGGATAGAGGCTGTCTCCGCGCGAGCGCCACGACTGTTTCTCTATGGTTCCGATTCCAACAACATCAGCGTCAACTTCATCCAGGCCGAGGAGTACTGGCGATGGTATCGCCGGGGAGCCAGTAACGAGCTGCAGCCGCGCAAGCGCCATCGTCACCAATTGCGCTTCTAATAGGGAAGCGATTCCAACAGCATTAACGGCAGCACGGTCGAAAGTCGGGTCAACGCCCCTGCAGAACTGATAGCGAAAAGCGATTCGACCACGACGGGAGTGAGCGCCAAGCCGGCCGCAAACATCAACGTCGGCCAATGCGCTGGAAATCCCCAGCCGGTGCGCGACCATGCGTGATTTCCAGCCGCACTTTCCCGATGACAGGATTAGCCGCTCTCACCTCCTCGGATCGCTTCCTGCACATCCGAAAGCGGGCGAATCCAAGGGGATGCATTGATTCGTCCGGTGAGCACTTTGGCCGCTTCTTCGGCTTTCGCCCGGTTGGCGTAGATGCCGTAAACCGCTGCAAACCACGGTTTGCCTTGGCGCCGAAAGGCGAAGTAGCGAGCGCGCTCAGCCAGACCATGGACGGCAAGATAATCTTCAACCGCTGGCTCGTCTTGGGCGGCGACCACCTGCAGGGTGAAGTGCCGTGGATCCTGGCGCAGCAGCCAACGCGCGCCGGCTGATAGCGGCGCCGCTATCGGACGAGCTGCCGTGCCCCCCGGAAGCACCGTTTTCGCCAGCACCGCCGCACTTTGTTCAGCGTCGCTCTTGCCGCCCTTTGCCGTTCCCTGAAAAGGTACCGAAAGTCCAAAGCAACTGGCCACCGCAAATTCCTCACCTTGGGCGATAGTTTGGTACTTGCGCCAAAAAGCGGTATCGATCGCTCTCAGGGTCTTGGAGGTTTTCGACTGCCGGTAACGCTGCAGATGACTCGGACCGCCGTTGTAGACGGCATAAGTGGCACGCGCCAGATCCTCAAAGTGGCCCGTCTGGGTGTGCTCGCCTTTTTTGATGGCATAGTCCATGAGATAGTGGGCGAGGATCTCAGATCCGGCCGCGGCATTGTAGGCAATGTCCGCTTCGAGTCCCTGCGTATCATAGAAGCCACGCCACACGCGCACGTTGATCTGCATGATGCCAACCGACCCTGCCCCGGAGCGCAACACCTGGACACGGCCTTTGTTGCGGACGAAATGGCGCCAGCAGCTTTCTTGCCAGGCGGTCGCAAGCACCAGCTTGCGGTACAGCGAATGGTAGCGGTCCTGCAACTTGCTGCTATGGAGAATATCCTTTGCCGTCTGGTCAAGCAGGGTGCGCACTAGCGGCAGATAAGTGCCGATTTCAGCTTTCGTCGGTACCCAGCGATCGAGGCGAGCAGCCGGCTGCGCTGGCATGCTTTCTGCCGCCCCGGCGGCCGAAATAATCCAGTCAATCCAATCACGCACACCAACGGAATGCGAACGGCGCCGCACCAGTGGCGCGCCGAAGCCAAACAACCGGCGAAGCTCAGGATCGACGACGCTGCGATAGGCCAGCGGATCAGTGCTCGACTGCGGTGCCAGGATCCGGGCGAGCCGGCGTAGCCCGTGCGCAGAGATCTCAAGTCCTACCTCCGGCCCAAGCGTATCGATCGCCTGCAGCGCATCGGTGGCCGCGACGAAGCTGAGATAGCGAAGCGCGCCTTCACCAGTCAATTCAGCGCTGAGCTCGCGCATAACCGGATCCAACCGCTCCCAGGTGCGCAAAAACAAAGCCCGCACTGGGTCCGACTGCCCCGGAATGGCCTGCGTGAGTGCCGCCACCAGGTCGTAGCGCGCATCGAGCAGCACTTCCAGCAGGGCAAGCCGCAACGGAGTCAGCGCCGTATCGCTCGCCGCTTGTTTGATCACGTGGGTCAGGAAGGCGTCCCAATTCTGCCAAGCGGTTTCCCAGCGTGCCAGCTCTTGCGCATTCAACACCGGCTCAGGAAGCGTTGTAACCGCGCCCTGGGGACGATCGGGCAGCACCAACTTGAGGTGCAAGTCAAGACCGCTATCCGTGACCTGCGCGGCAACCGGCGTGGCCGAAGCTACGAGACGCGCTGCCTGGTCGGAAGCTTGCCGCGGCAACAGCAGGGGAAGGGTCTCCTCCAGAGCCTGAAGGGGCGTGTTTAGATCGACGCGCAGCCGGGCGAGCCGCGGATGCACATGGTGCTTGATGCGATCCCACAGCTTCGTGGCAGCCGACTCGCTGGACCCGTCAACAGCGTAAAGGCTCGACTCGACCACGCGAAACGCAACCTCGCGCTGGGACGCACGCACCGTCGGTTCGTTGAGGACTTCCAGCCGCCCTTGCCAGTCGAGCCATGCGGTGCACTGGCCACCGACGGCAGTGCCGAGCCGGGCGCGGGCGACGCTGAGGATGCGAAGGCGCCCAGCCCGACCATTCACTTGCGGATCTGAAAGCACCAGCTCGCTACAACCCGCCTCATCTTGCCATACTCGCGCCGTTGCATTTGGCTCGGTGTAAAGCTGTGTCAGCAAGGCCTGGCGCAAAAAGGGAAAATCAAACGTCAGCGGCAGTTCCACCTCCCGCGCGAGCGCCGGCCAGGATAAGGCCAACCAAGCAATTACAAAAAATCGGTGCACTGTCATGTTTCGTTTCCGAACCTTGGGATTTCCCTTGCCCGCCGAGCCTGCCACACCGAAACCGCGAGAGTGATGACGGTGAGCGGCAGCACGAAACCCAGCAGTGCCAAATTGAATGTCGGAAGAGCGGGATGGCGCATCGCTTCCAAGATAAGGTACGTCAAATAAGCAAGATAATAGGCGAAGAATAATGCACCTTCCCACCGGGCAATGCGGTTGCCGGTAAAGAAGATGGGCAGGCAGGCGACCGCCGCGCCAATCATGACGGGAAGATCGAAGCGTAGCGCCGCCGGTGCGACCGCCACGCCCTCAGGGGAAACGAGGCTCGAGAGCCCCAGCACGGCCAGGATATTGAACAGATTGCTGCCCACCACGTTGCCCACCGCGATGTCGCGCTCGCCTCGTAGGGCGGCGATGATTGAGGTCGCCATCTCCGGGAGCGAGGTACCCACCGCGACGATGGAAAGCCCGATGATCAGCTCGCTCACCCCAAGCCAGTGCGCGAACGCCACCGCACCGTCCACCAGCCAATGCGCCCCAACAACCAACATGCCAAGCCCGATCGTGACCATCGCCACGTTGCGCATCACGGCAACAGCTCCACTCGGGCGCGGCGTAACGCTGAAGGCTTGATCGTACTCGTCCGTGACCGCCGCTTGTTGCTCCTGCCGCCCCTTGATTACTGCGAAGGTCGTGTAAGCTAAGATCCCGCTGAACAGCAGCAGTCCATCCCATCGAGCAATATGGCCGTCAAAGGCAAGCCCGTAGAGCAGCAGCGAGGCGCCAATCATGATGGGCACGTCTAGCCGGATCAATTGCTGCGCCACCACCAGCGGGGCGATGAGCGCAGACAGTCCGAGCAGCAATAGCACATTGCAGATGTTGCTGCCGACGACGTTTCCAAGCGCGATATCGGGGTTACCGGCCCAGGCCGCGCGCACGCTGACGGCCAACTCCGGAGCGCTGGTGCCAAAAGCGACGACTGTCAGACCGATCACCAGCGGCGAGATCCCAATACCAACCGCCAATCGCGATGAACCCCGCACCAACCACTCCGCACCGAATATCAGCAGCGCAGCGCCGACCAAGAACAACAAAACCGTCACCATCTCAGGTGGGCTCATCCTTAAGAAACTGCTCTAAGCTCAGCGACAGAGCACCAACCCGGGCATTAAGAGGTCGTTTCAAAAAATGTCGCGAGTGACGGCATAAGTACTAACGGCCCTTAAATAAGGCACCCAGCAGACCTCGAGCAATTTGCCGGCCAAGGCTCGAGCCGACGCTGCGTACAACGCTTTTTGCCATGGTCTCTGCGATACTTTGCCGGGCGCGACCGCGCGAGGCCGAGCGAACGCAGGGCAGCGCTTGCGCATCCTCTCGCTTCTCGGCGGCGGCCCGCGAGATCAGGCTTTCATAGGCCGACTGCCGGTCCAGCACTTGATCATAGCGCCCGGCGACAGGGCTCGCCGCAACCACTCGGGCACGTTCATCGGGCGCGACCGGCCCCAAGCGCGAGGCGGGCGGGCAGATGAGGGCGCGCTCCACCGGCGTCGGAATGCCTTTCTCATCGAGCGTCGACACCAGCGCCTCACCCACCCCGAGCGCTGTGATCGCCTCTGCGGTATCAAGCTTCGGATTGCGGCGGAATGTATCGGCGGCCGCTCTGACCGCTCTTTGGTCACGGGGGGTGAAAGCGCGCAGCGCGTGCTGGATACGATTGCCCAGTTGCCCAAGCACGGCATCCGGAATGTCAATCGGATTCTGGGATACGAAGTAGACGCCGATCCCCTTTGAACGGATGAGCCGCACTACCTGTTCGACCTTGTCCACCAGGGCTCTAGGCGCGGCATCGAATAATAGGTGAGCCTCATCGAAGAAAAACACCAGGCGGGGCTTGTCCGGATCGCCCACCTCCGGCAGCTCCTCGAACAGCTCGGCCAGTAGCCACAACAAGAAGCTGCTGTAGAGGCGCGGGCTGTGAATCAGCCGATCGGCGGCGAGCACACTGATGTAGCCGCGGCCGCGCTCATCATGGCGCATCAGGTCCCAAATATCGAGACCGGGCTCCCCGAAAAAGTGCTCGGCACCCTGCCCCTCCAATACCAGCAGACGGCGCTGAATCGCGCCGATCGAGGCGGGACTGACGCTGCCATAGCGGCTACGCAGCTGCGCCGCATTCTCTGCCGCGTAGTTAAGAATGGCCCGCAAATCCTTAAAATCCAGCAGCAGTAATCCTTCGTCATCCGCCACTTTGAAGGCAACATTCATTACCCCTTCTTGCGTGTCGTTTAGCTCCAGCAGGCGAGACAGCAACAACGGACCCATTTCTGAGACAGTGGCACGTACTGCGTGTCCCTGGGTCCCAAAGAGGTCCCAGTAGATCACCGGAAAGGCTTCCGGGAAATAGGGCTCCCGGCCCACCGCCTGCGCTCGCTCCTGAAACGCCGCCTGCGCTCTGCCCGGCTGGCTGAGTCCCGCCAGATCGCCCTTGACATCGGCCAAGAACACCGGTACGCCGATGCTTGAGAATCCCTCGGCCAACACCTGCAGGGAGACGGTCTTGCCGGTGCCGGTCGCGCCTGCGATGAGACCGTGGCGGTTGGCAAGCCGAGGCCGGAGATAGAGCGGGTCAGTCCCTTTGCCAATCAAGATACCGTCGTTCGTCACGGACCATACCCTCCCCACTGGTTAACGCTGCATCGAGTGCCTTTGAGAGTTACCGGCACTGCACTTTATTCTTTGACGTATGCATCGCCTGCGACATCGCCTTCTTCAGCGAGCCTGCCCGCCTCGGCGCCCTCTCTATCAGCATGTGGCCTTCACTCAACAAACAAATCAGCAGACTGTCGATGAGTGCCCGTTGGCCAATGACGTGGGAATAGAGATGGGCGCGTACCGGTTCGAAAAGCGTGAGATCGACCTCGCGCTCAGCAGGCTTGGCAGGGTGAATCGCTTCGGTCCTCAGCGGCCTATAAGGCTCTGGTATGCTCGGTCGGATATGGGCCTCGCGTCAAGTGTGGAACTTCGGTATATTGCCCGTCTACATGCCCCGTCAGGGTGTCCATCGACCGACCCAACCGCTTGCGTTTGAGGCGGATCAGCATGCAACCATACCGTCGACATCTCAAAATCATTCGGGCGACAACACTGGCGCCACTGAGCGAACCCGTCGGTTCAAAGGTGTTGCGGCTGAGCCGTCAGGCACGGTTAAGCATCAAAGACCTTGGGTTAGCGGTCGGTTTCAGGTTGGCGAGATTACCACGTTGTGAGGAATCCCATGGCTGCCAAGCTCGACTTCATTGACATCGATCAGGAGGAAACACGGGAGTGGCTCGATGCTTTGTCGTCGGTCATCGAGCGTGACGGAATCGAGCGCGCGCACTATTTACTCGAACAGCTCATCGACAAGGCCCGGCGCTCGGGTGCCAATCTCCCGTATTCGGCCAATACCGCTTACATCAACACCATTCCGCCGTCCCGAGAGGAACACACCCCCGGGGATGCCGCCCTCGAATGGCGTATCCGTAGTCTCATTCGCTGGAATGCGCTGGCGATGGTGGTGCAAGCTAACCGCACCAGCTCGGAGCTTGGCGGACATATCGCCAGCTTCGCCTCCTCGGCAACGCTCTACAGCGTCGGTTTTAATCATTTCTTTCATGCCCCAAGCGCAAACCACGGTGGCGACCTGATCTATTTTCAAGGCCACTCCGCCCCTGGGATCTACGCCCGTGCCTTTCTCGAGGGGCGACTGAGCGAAGCCGAGCTGAAGAAGTTTCGCCAAGAGACGGAAGGTGATGGCTTGTCCTCCTATCCTCACCCTTGGCTCATGCCTAATTTCTGGCAATTCCCGACGGTGTCCATGGGTCTTGGGCCCATCATGGCCATTTACCAGGCCCGTTTCATGAAATACCTGCACAATCGCGGCATCCTCGATACCGAAGGCCGCAAGGTCTGGGCCTTCATGGGCGATGGAGAGATGGATGAACCCGAGTCGTTGGGTGCGACCTCGCTGGCGGCCCGAGAAGAGCTCGACAACCTGATCTTTGTCATCAACTGTAATCTGCAGCGCTTGGACGGGCCGGTGCGCGGCAACGGCAAAATCATCCAAGAGCTCGAATCCGGTTTCCGCGGTGCCGGCTGGAACGTCATCAAGGTCATCTGGGGCTCTTACTGGGATCCACTTTTCCTGCGTGACACCAAGGGCCTGCTGCTTCGCGCCATGGACGAAACGGTGGACGGCGAGTTCCAGAATTACAAGGCCAAGGGCGGTGCCTATACGCGAGAGCATTTCTTCGGCAAGTATCCGGAGCTAAAGCAGCTGGTCTCGAACCTCACCGATGAGGACATTTGGCGCCTCAATCGAGGCGGGCACGACCCCCACAAGGTATATGCCGCTTACGCCGCCGCAGCACAGCACCAGGGTCAACCCACCGTCATCCTGGCCAAGACCGTGAAAGGCTACGGTATGGGTGAGGCCGGCGAGGGGCAAAATATTACCCACCAACAGAAAAAGATGGGTGAGGAAGCACTCAAGGCATTCCGGGATCGTTTCCAGATACCTATCTCCGACGAGGAAATCGGTGCCGCCCCCCTCTATCGTCCCCCCGAGGACAGCCCGGAGATGAAGTACCTGCAGGAACGCCGAAAAGCGCTTGGAGGCTACCTGCCCTCACGGAGCACAACCGCCAAACCGCTGCAGGTACCGCCTCTGGAAACCTTCAGCGCGCAGATCAAGGGCAGCGGCGAGCGCGAGATCTCCACCACCATGGCCTTCGTGCGAATACTCACCACCCTGACCCGCGATAAACAGATTGGTCGCTACGTGGTTCCCATCGTCGCCGATGAGGCGCGCACCTTCGGCATGGAGGGCATGTTCCGCCAGCTGGGAATCTATTCCTCGAAGGGCCAGCTGTACCAGCCCGAGGATGCCGATCAATTGATGCTGTACCGCGAAGCGAAGAGCGGCCAAATACTGGAAGAAGGCATCACCGAGGCCGGATCTACGTGCTCTTTTATTGCCGCGGGCACAGCCTATGCGAATCACGGCGTGCAGATGATTCCCTTCTATATTTTCTATTCCATGTTCGGCTTTCAACGGGTTGGCGACCTCCTCTATTCCGCGGGAGACAGCCAAGTGCGCGGTTTCCTGATCGGCGGCACGGCGGGACGCACCACCTTGGCGGGGGAGGGATTACAGCATCAGGACGGTCATAGCCACCTGCTCGCCTCAACCCAGCCCCGTTGCGTTGCCTATGATCCCACGTTCTCGTACGAGTTGGCGGTCATCATTCAAGACGGGCTGCGCCGTATGTATGCCGAGCACGAGCCCGTCTTTTACTACATCACGGTAATGAACGAGAATTACGCTCACCCGGAGATGCCAACCGGTGCCGAAGCGGGCATCGTCAAGGGCATGTACTTGATTCGGGAAGGTGCCTCGCTGGGCAAACGCCGCAAGCTCAAGGTACAGCTACTCGGCAGCGGCACCATCTTGCGCGAGGTGCTGGCCGCGGCGGAGCTGCTGGAAGCTGATTACCAAGTCTCCGCCGACGTGTGGAGTATCACCAGCTTTAATGAGCTGCGCCGCGAGGGTATCGAGATCGATCGGTGGAACAGGCTGCATCCAAAGCAATCACCGCGGCGGACCTACGTCGATATCTCTCTCGGAGAGCGAAGGGGACCGGTCATTGCCGCGACGGATTATATGCGCCTCTTTGCCGATCAAATCAGGCCTTATGTCCCTCGACGTTATGCGGTCCTTGGCACCGACGGCTTCGGACGATCGGATACGCGGGCGCAGCTACGCAAATTTTTCGAGGTCAATCGATACCATGTCGCGGTGGCGGCACTCAAGGCACTGGCCGATGAACAAGAGCTTGAGCGGAACACCGTCGCCGATGCCATTCAAAAATATGGCATCGATCCGGAAAAACCGCATCCGGCCACCGTCTGAAACGCGCGGTTAACCCCAAGGAGAGGTGCAAGTGGCCAAAACCATAGATATCCTCGTGCCCGATATCGGTAATTTTACGGACGTTGACGTCATCGATGTGCTCGTCAAATTGGGTGATCGGATCAACGTCGATGACCCGCTGATCACCCTCGAAAGCGACAAGGCGAGCATGGATGTGCCTTCGACCCATGCCGGAGAGGTGAAGGAGGTCAAGATTACCCCCGGCGACAAAGTTTCCGAAGGAAAACTTATCCTGACGTTAGAGACCGAAGAAGCCACCGCGGAGAAGACCGGCGCCGCACCTCGCGAGCCGGCTCCGGAGCAGGAGGCTCAAGCAAAAGAGGAACCAGCGCCGAGTGAGCCGACCTCGGCTGCCACTCGCGTAGCCCCCAAGATCCCTGCAACACCAAGCGAGGACCAGAGCGCCGCCCCAACTGGAGAGGCACCCACCCTCCCCGCAAGCCCCGGGCGCCGTGAAGCGCCTACCGCTAGCCTCATCGATGAAGGGCAGCCGATGGCGCCGAATGCGCACGCCAGCCCATCGATCCGCCGCTTTGCTCGGGAGCTCGGTGTGGATCTGTCGCGCCTTACCGGCACGGGGCGCAAGGGACGAATCCTCAAAGAAGATGTGCAACGGTTTGTCAAGGAGTCGTTAGCCCAGCCGGCGCCGGCGGCCGCGACAGGTTTCGCCCTGCCGCCAATGCCGGTCATCGATTTCGCGCAATTCGGCGACATCGAGATGCGGCCGCTGAGCCGCATCAAGCGACTCACGGGCACCAGCGTCCACCGCTCCTGGTTACATGTCCCTCATGTCACGCAGCACGACGAGGCCGATATCTCCGAGCTTGAGGCATTTCGGAAAAGCCTGCGCGCGGAGGCCGAAGCTCGAGGGACGCGCCTGACGCTGCTGGCTTTCCTGCTCAAGGCGGCAGTCGCCAGTTTGAAAACCTACCCCACCTTCAACGCTTCGCTCGATCCAAGCGGTGAGAATCTCATTCTCAAGCGTTACTACCATATTGGTGTAGCGGTGGACACCACCGAAGGGCTGGTGGTGCCCGTGGTTCGCGATGTGGACAAGAAAAGCGTCTTCGAGCTCGCTGGGGAGCTAATCGAGATAAGTGGCAGGGCCCGCGAGCGTAAGCTCTCACCTTCAGATTTGCAGGGAGGCACCTTCACCCTCTCAAGCCTCGGGGGCATTGCCGGCACGGGCTTCACGCCTATCGTCAATGCCCCCGAGGTGGCTATCCTCGGGGTTTCCCGCGCGCAGATGAAACCAATCTACGAGGGCGGGCAGTTCGTGCCGAGATTGATGCTGCCGCTGTCACTTTCTTATGATCACCGCGTCATCGATGGCGCGGGGGCGGCGCGGTTTACGGGTCATCTCAGCACCACGCTTGCGGATATTCGCCGCTTATTGCTTTAAAGAGCCATGGTCATTGTTGCGGCGGGGGTGGCAGTCAATCGCCTTGCCTCAAGGGACGTATTCACGGCGTGTCCCGGCCAGCCCATCCAGGACCACGTGGTAGGTTACGCTGCTCTTAATAACTTGTTGTCAAGCGCGCCACGGCCGCTCGCTTTGCGCTGCATCCGATTGACCACCCGTCATCGGCGATTCGATGTGGCCTTTGACCCATCGCAGTGCACCTTCGAGGTCGTTGAAGGCTCCCTCGAGCTGGGCGTTGTGGGCTGCTCTGAGCACCGCGCCCATGTCGGGTCCAGGCGTCATTCCGAGCTGCAGAAGATGGCGGCCCTTGAGTACGGGCACGGGAGCGGCTTGCGCTACCCGCAGCGCCGCCGCCTTTTGCTCGAGAGCCCGAACCGACTCGGGGACGATGGCGGGTTGCGGATGGCGCCCCATGTGGTCGGCTGACATCACCAGCGTCAGTGACTCGATAGTCTCCGGCGCCAATCGCTGCGCCAAGCGCCGCACGGCGCGATCGGTTGGCGTCTGTAAATGCGCCAGATGATTTTTTACCAACGGCTTCACGCGGCGGATGATCTCTTTCGGCGCGTGAATGCGGCGCAAGAAATCTTCGGCACGCAGCGCGCCGATCCGATCATGCCCCGGCGATACCGTCCGCAACCGCTCCCCCTTCTGCACAGACTGTGTGGTTTGCGGCTTGCCAAAATCATGGGCCAAGATGGCAAACAAGTAGACTGCCTTCGGCTGGGACGCCGCCGCTTGCCAACCGGGAAGACTCACCATGGCATCGCAGCAATAACAGGTATGCCTGAACACGTCCCCCTCCGGATGCCACTCGGGATCCTGGGGCGTTCCCCTCAGAGCGTGGATTTCAGGAAAGTGCCGAGACCAGTCGCTGGCAACAAGAAACCGAAGTCCAACAGAAGGCGAGGTGCTTTGCGTGACCCACTTGTGCCACTCCTCCCAAACCCTCTGCGCAGCGATCTGCCCATATTCACCAATCATCTGGCGACAGAGCGTGACAGTCTCCGGCGCGGGCGCGAGGTTAAAGCGGGAGGCGAGCTGCATGCCTCGCAGCACCCGTAGCGGATCTTCCGCGAATGCCTCGCTGGTATGGCGCAGCACCGAGTCCTTGAGATCCCTCATCCCACCGACAAAGTCCAGCAACCGCTGCTGTCGTGGGTCGTATAGGAGTGCATTGATGGTGAAATCCCGGCGTGCGGCCGCGTCCGCTGGCGACAAACTCGGATCGTAAGCCGCTTCGCCGACCTCTTGGGCATTTCCCGCGAAAGCACGTCTGGGAAGACTGACATCGAGCGTTAGCCCGCCCCGAAGACGAAGCTTGACGGTACCAAAGGAACGTCCCACTAACTTGGCGCGGCCCCAGCGAGACAGCGCCCGCAGTAGCTCGGGAAAACCGATCTCGAAGGCTTCGATGTCATAGTCGGTGACCGGCATACCGAGCAGCCAGTCGCGCACGCAGCCGCCAACCAGGTAAGCTTGCCTCAGCTCAGGGGTCTCTTGCAGCATGGCGGCAATTGCTTTCGGGAGTGGCATTACGGGTGATGCGCTCATACCGTCTGCAACGCCTCATAGGGGTGGGGACGCTTAGCTTCGCTACGGAGCTAGAGCGTCCCCATATGAGCGAGTCCACGTTTGACTGGTGACGCCCGTCATCTACGGCGCATCACCCGAAGATCGTAACGGTCATCCGACCGTTCAGCTAGCCGATAGCAGCGTCCCCAGAACGCGAACCATTATCGGGCTGACGGCGAACAGATAGCTGACGGTATACGCCATCACCGCAACCAAGGCAATCGCCAGCACGAATTTAGGGAGGGCGCTCTTTATGCCCGAATTTGGTTCGATAATCACATTCATCATCCTGTCTCCTTGCATTGATGTAGCCTCCGAGCCCAAAATCCACCTTGCCGGCAAGCCCACAGCCGCCTCTTCACAGCGGTGTGTTTTGTGATCTTTGCCACCAAGAGCGGCTGCTGCCGGGACTGGTTCGTGCTTCCCGTTAAGCTTGCTTTGACCAGCAGGTTATTTAGAATCCACTAATTATCTTATGGACTCTCTGTATCTAAGCATAATTTGCGCCAGTATCTGGGTAGCGCAGCGATACAGCCGCTATCGAAGCGCCTGGCGGCTCGCGAGCGCGTCTCCCGGCCAGCATTGAGCAACCGATAGGGACGCAGTCGTCAAGCAATTGACCGCTTCGCGTCAGGTTGCCGGTGGGATCGGTAGGAGCCCAGGTTATACAAACCGATCAGGGCTTGCGGATCTATCGACTCATGACATGCTCGGCGCCTGCTTATGTGAGGACAACGCACCCGGCGCACTTGTGACCGGCGGGAGCGTCCCTTAGACTGGCGCCGGAGAAGAGTAAGGGGAACTCGGCATTGACGTTAGCCAAGCGGCATTCGCTACAAGCGGCAAGCGAACACCCGCAGGAACTGCCGACCTCGCGCGCCATAGGGCGCCTCATCGCCCACCTCAAGGCGCGCTACAAGGACTGCATCACGGGCGAATTGGTCATTCCCGCCAAGGAAGCGCTCGATGCTGAATTTCCTTCGAACCTTGACGGGCGTCTCGTGCGCGCTCTGCGGCGCCGCGGGATCCAGCGCCTCTATTGTCATCAGCTCGAGGCCTGGGAAAGCATTGCCGCCGGCCGGCATACTGTGATCGTCACCCCGACTGCTTCGGGCAAAACCCTCTGCTATAACCTTCCCGTTCTGCAGGCGGTTCTCCAGGCAAATGCCAAGGCACTGTACCTTTTTCCCACGAAAGCGCTGTCCCAAGATCAGGTCGCTGAGATCGCCGCGCTGAATCAGACCGCAGCGCTCGGTATCCGCAGCTTCACCTTCGACGGCGATACCCCAAGTGACGCACGCCGGGCCGTGCGCACCCGCGCCGACATCGTGGTCACCAATCCGGACATGCTGCATCAGGGAATTCTGCCCCACCATACCAAATGGGCGCAGTTCTTTGAATGCCTGCAATTTGTCGTCATCGACGAATTGCACACCTACCGTGGCGTGTTCGGCGCGCATGTAGCCAATGTCTTGCGCCGGCTGCGACGCATCGGGCGCTTCTACGGCATTGAACCGGTTTTCATCTTCTGCTCCGCCACCATCGCCAATCCCGCGGAGCTTGCCAGCCGTCTCATCGCAGAAGACGTACGCACCATCGCGACCAGCGGAGCACCTCAGGGCGCCCGGCATGTGCTCCTGTGGAATCCGCCGGTTGTTAACCCTGAGCTCGGCATCCGCGCTTCGGCCCGCTCACAGACGGCCCGCATCGCCCGCTTCGCCGTCGATAGCCAACTGAAGACCATCGTCTTTGCCCAAAGCCGCCTGCTGGTGGAGGTGCTCACCAAATATCTGAAAGATGCGCTCGATGGCGACCCACGCCGCCCCCCACGGGTTCGCGCCTACCGTGGTGGCTACCTGCCGAGCGAGCGCCGAGCCACTGAAAGTGAGCTGCGCGACGGCGTGGTCGATTGCGTGGTGGCGACCAATGCGTTGGAGCTCGGTGTCGACATCGGTGCGCTGGATGTGTGTGTGCTGAACGGTTATCCCGGAACCATTGCGGGCACCTGGCAACGCCTCGGTCGCGCCGGCAGGCGGCGCCACGAAAGCCTTGGCGTGTTGGTGGCAACCAGCTCACCCCTCGATCAATACCTCGTTTCCCATGCCGATTTCTTCCTCGGCGCCTCGCCGGAGCATGCCCGCATCGATCCCGATCAGCTGCTCATCCTCCTCGATCACGTTCGCTGTGCCGCATTCGAGCTTCCCTTCAAGGATGGTGAGCAGTTTGGAGGTGCCCATCTCCGAGAGCTCCTGGATTACCTTCAAGACGAGCAGGTGCTCCACCACGAGGGCAACACCTGGCATTGGATGACGGACAACTACCCCGCCAACAGTGTCGGCTTGCGCTCCATCGCCGAGGGAAATTTTTTGGTCATCGACATCACCCGGGGCAAGAAAGACGTCATCGCCGAGGTGGACTACAGCAGCGCCGCATTGACCCTCTACGAAGGGGCCATCTACATGGTACAGGCGCGTCCTTGGCAGGTGGAGCAACTCGACTGGATCGGGCGCAAGGCCTTTGTGCGCGAGACGGCGGCCGATTACTACACCACCGCCATCGACTACACGCGCTTGAAAATTCTCGAGTGCTTCGAGGAGGCGCCGCGTCAGCACGGGCGCTGCGTCGAAGGCGAGGTCCACCTAGTACGGCGCGTGGCAGGCTACAAAAAGATTCGCTATTACACCCACGAGAATGTCGGCTACGGTCACGTCAACTTACCGGACCAAGAAATGCACACCACCGCCCTCTGGTGGCAGATCGCCGCGGATGTGCTCGATGAGCGTTTTCCATCCCGCTGGCAAGCGCTGGACGGTCTGCTGGGCGCGGCGCACGCGCTGCATTTTGTCGCGGCGCTCCTGACCATGTCGGAACCCCGAGACCTCGGCCGCGCCGTGGGCAACGGTGACGGCAGCTGGTCGGCAGGGGTGAAGGATGATCAGCGGCTAATACGCGGTGGCCTGGAAGAACCGACGGACCTTGACGGGCTAGGACCACGATTCAATCCGAGCATCTTTATTTACGACAACTACCCCGGTGGCATCGGGCTCACCGCACCGTTGTTTGAATTGCGCAACCAAGTGATCGACAAGGCCGCCGAGTTGGTCGCCGACTGCCCTTGCCAACACGGCTGCCCCGCCTGTATCGGCCCGATTTTGAACTCTAGCGCACACGGCAGCAGCCATTCCTCCAAGCAAGCGGCGCTCGCCATCCTCGCCCTGTTATCGGCAACGGAAAAACCCCATTGATGACACTGAAAGCTCGCCTGACGAAGCTTCAGCAGCAGACGGGAATGGCTTCATCAGCGGAACCGGCAACGTTGACCGACACCAAGCCCCTTGGCAGCAATGTGCGCCCGCAGCTGGAAAGGCTTTCGCTGATGCGACGCAAGCAAAGGCGAGCCTCCTCGAGAGTCGACGAGGAGGCTCTCGCCCGGCGCTTGCACGGACGCTGTCTCATGCCGGGCTTGATCGCCGTCGAGCGTTGTCTGCCCCTGGGGATGGCGCACGGCCAAAGCCGCTTACAGCAAAGCGCGGTAGCGGCGCTGCCGCTGTTCGGGGCTGAGCCGAGCGGCGCCGAGGACGCGGTGTTCTTGGATTGTGAGACCACCGGGCTCTGCGGCGGTAGCGGTACGCTGGCATTCCTGCTGGGATTGGTGCAAATTGCGCCGCCAGGGCTACGGGTTCGCCAGTTCCTGCTGACACGCTTCCAAGCCGAAGCGGCGCTACTCGCTGAGGTGAGCCGGGTGCTCGCCGGCGCACAAACATTGGTCACCTACAATGGCAAGACCTTCGACCGCCCGCTGTTGGCGAGCCGTTACCGCCTGGCGCGACTGGCCGATCCGTTGTCCTCCCTCACCCATGTGGATCTGCTCCACCCCACGCGCCGGGCCTTCGCTAACCGCTGGCCTGACTGTCGGCTGCAGACCGTCGAGCGCAGGCTCCTCGGCTTTCTGCGCAGCAACGATCTGCCAAGCGCCTGGGTGCCGCAAGCTTGGTTCGACTGGATGCGTGAAGGCGCCAGCGAGCAGCTCCCTCGGGTGCTACAGCACAACCGTTGGGATCTGCTCTCGCTAATAGCACTGGCGTCGGCGTTGCAGCGTTGTTACGACGATCCCGTGGCCAACGATGCCAGCGCCCTGTCGACACTGCGTCAGCGGCGTGACGAAGGCCATAGCTACCGCTATTTGCTGGCCAACCGGGCACGACTTGACGGAGAAGCACTGCTCGAGCTAGCCCGGCTCGCGCGGCGACAAAACCACTGGCCGCTGGCGGTCAGCATCTGGGAGCAGCTCGCTGCGCGCCAGCACCCAGCCGCCATCGAGCAGTTGGCGAAATACTATGAGCATCGGGCGACCGATCTGCCGCTGGCCTTGCGTTTCACGCGAGCGCTCGCGGCCATCGCGCCAAGCGCCGGCCCACACCGGCATCGCGAACAGCGGCTATTGAAAAAATTAGCCGCGCGAGCAGGCAAGTGCGACCCTGAAGACAAAGACAGCGCCTGACAGACTGATCCATTGACAGTGGGTTCGATAACCTCCGGGCTTCCGCAGGCGAGCTAAATATTGAAAGCACTGCTGCGCAGGCCGTCTACTCAAGAAGGAGCACATCATGGGCGAGCTTGTACGCCGGACCACGGTAGACCGTATCGCACAGCCTACACTGAATCGCCCTGACGCCTACAACGCCCTCGATCTGCCAACGGCGCGCGAGCTCTCCGCCACGTTATTGCCACTGGCGACCGATGCCGCGGTTCACGGGGTCGTGATCACCGGTACTGGCAAGGCCTTCTCGGCCGGTGGCGACATCCGCCGGGCGATGGCGGTCCGAATTTCGGCTCCTATCGTGGCCTGACTCAGCCGCTGTTAGCGCCAATGAACCGCTTGATGCTGTTTTACAAACCCTATGGTGTGCTTTGTCAATTCACCGATTCAGGCGGCCGCACCACCTTGGCGGATTTCATCTCGATTGCGGATATCTATCCTGCGGGGCGCCTCGATTACGAGAGCGAAGGACTGCTGGTGCTAACCAATGCCGGCTTTCTCCAGCACGCCATCAGCCATCCCCGCAACAAGCTACCGAAAACCTATTGGGTCCAGGTGGAAGCTGTCCCCGACGCGCAGGCACTGCGTCGGCTCGCCCAAGGCGTTTGGCTAAAGGACGGCCGTACGCGGCCGGCCGAGGTGCGCCGCATCGAGCCGCCGGCGTTGTGGCCCCGCATGCGCCCGATTCGGGAACGCAAGACCATTCCCACCGCCTGGCTGTCATTAACCCTGACCGAAGGACGAAATCGACAGGTGCGCCGGATGACGGCGGCAATCGGTCACCCGACCTTGCGATTGATTCGGCACGCCGTGGGGCCTTGGCAACTGGGCGTTTTGCAGCCGGGCACATGGCAGGCCGTGCGCTGCCCTCGAAATCCCGACGAACTGACGCGGCTCATGGCGTACAGTCGCGAAAAAAGTGGCGTCAATGCCGCTGGAATCATGACAAGATCGCCTTGATTTCCCGGCAGAGGAGGTCGGTCTTACCCGAAAAAAAATGATCGGCGCCCTCAATGATGCGCAACCGCGCCTGTGAATTCCAAGTCGCCATGGCGGTCCTGATATCCTCCACCCCGGCGATGCTGTCCTCGCCGCCAACGATCACCAGGGCCAATTGCGGTAGAGCGTGGACCTTGGCGAAATCGAGAAAAGCTACGGGTGGTGCGATGAGAATCAATTGTTGCGCCGTATCCAAACCCTGTGCTCCGAGCGCGGTCACCCAGGCGCCGAAGGAATACCCCACCACGTCGATTGAAACCGTGCCGAGTCGCGCCAGCCAAGAGAGCGCCGCCCGAATGTCATGCTGCTCCCCGATCCCGTGATCGTACTGCCCTTGACTACCCCCGACGCCACGAAAGTTGAACCGCAGGGTTGTATATCCTGCCTTCGCATAAGTATCGGTCACTGCCGCGACGACATTGTTGTACATGTCACCGCCGTAGAGCGGGTGCGGATGGGTCACGATCATGCTGCGGGTCCCCGGCCGACGCCCCAGCAGCCCCTCGATGGCCAGTCCCTGCGAAGCGAATTGCACCCGTTCCTCCGATGGCGTCATCGCCCTCTCCCTCCTTCGGATTATCGGGAAAGGCTCCCGTCTTAAGGTATTCGCACACGTACCGAGCCACGATGGGCGAGACCAACAGGCCAGTGTGCGTCACCGGCAGCTGTACATGGGCATGCATCCCCGGCAGCTCGGTTTCTATCACCGCCACAGTACCGTCGTTAGGTTTGGGGAGATCCGAGATCAGCTCACCGGCGCCCAGCGATCGCGTTCCGGCAATGACCGCCAAGGCACGGTTGTCCTGCCACGGCGGTACCTCCCCGAGTAACCCCTCCTTGAGGCTCGCCCCCAGCAATAAACGAAAAGGCAGAATGCGTGCAAGCCGCGCGGCGACGTAACTACCACGGTGGGGCGTGCCCAGGGTCACCACCCGACCACTGCGCTGATCGGGGAAGCGAGAAAACAGATGCCGTACCACCAAACCGCCGAGGCTGTGACAGACGAAATGAGCCACCGGCGACTGGACAGTCCACAGGAAATCATTGAGCCGCACCGCATTCTGGGCTGGCGAAAGGCGCGCAGAGTAATAGGAGAAACGCCGCGCATCGAAGCCACACTCGCAAAGCCGACGCTGCAGCACTGCCATGGATATCCCACCCATGAACAGGCCGGGCACCAGCACCACCGTCTCCTTTCCCATCGTCACGTTACTCGTCCTGGTAAAACGAGCGACTCAAAGCCTGCGGTACGGCTGTGGCCGCTAACGTGCCCCATCCGGCACCGAAAGAAAATGATAGACTATTCCCGTGTGTGGCCGGTACGCTCGATTCACTCCTGCCGACATCTACGCTCGCTTGTTCGATGCCGAGGCGACGGTCGCGCTTGCCCCTCGCTATAACATCGCGCCGAGCCAGCCGGTACTGGCCGCCCGCAACCGGCCGGACGGCACGCGTGAGATGGTCGCCCTACAATGGGGGCTCATTCCCTTCTGGGCCAAGGATCCGAAAACCGGCTACAGCACCATCAATGCCCGTGCCGAAACAGTGGCCAGCAAGCCCGCGTTTCGCCAGCCGTTCCGCCAGCGGCGTTGCCTGATCGCTGCCGACGGCTTCTACGAATGGCAGCGCACCGACGGTCGCAAGCAACCCTTTTACATCCGCTTGCGCGACGGCGAACCCTTTGCCTTCGCTGGATTGTGGGAGCACTGGCAACGTGAGAGCGAGATCATCGAATCTTGCACCATCATCGTCACGCAAGCGAACAGCCTGGTTGCCGCGATTCACGATCGCATGCCGGTGATCCTTTCCAAAGCGGACTACGACACTTGGCTGAACCCCCAACTGCAAGATCCTAGCACGCTAAGCCCGTTGCTTCGCCCCTATCCCGCCGACAGCGTGGTCGCCTCTCCCATTGGGCTTGCCGTCAACAATCCCCGCAATGAAGGCCCCAAGCTACTTTCCATGCCTTAAAAATCATCTCGCGGAGGTGTTCGTGCCGTTACTGGAAGCGGTGCAGATCACGTGTCCCGAGAGCGGGGTGCTGCACGAGGTGCGGCTACTGGACTCCCTGCAGCCGATTCGGATAACCCACGCTAAACGAAGCGGTCGTGCCCGGGTGGCGGCGGAGTTGGCCAATAAAGGGTACTGTGCCTCCAAGGGCGAGTACTACTACGGTGTGAAGGTCCCTATTTTGGGGTGGCGTCGGCCGGGGACATTGCCCTTGCCCGACTGCATCGGGCTCACGCCGGCCAGCGATCACGACCTGCCGGTGTTTCGTCAGATTGCTCAGCAGTTGCACGGCGGTGAGGTGTATCTGTACAAAGCCTATGCCGATGAGGTACTGCGCCAGACCAGCCAAGACGAGCAAGCGCTGATGCTCCTGACGCCGGTCAAGAAAGCCAAGGGTCAAGCTTACCTCGATGCCGCCGAGCAGTGGTTATCCACCGCGGTCTGCCGGGTGCGCCAACCCATCGAATCCTTAATTTCTTGGCTCAACGAGAAGACCAGCATTCAAGGTGCCTCGAAAGTGCGTTCTTACCGCGGCCTATTGGTGCATGTCTTCGGTCGCTTGGTTGCCGCTATGTGGCTCTTGAGCGAGCCCAAGTGGGCTTAATTCGCATTAAATGTGCACGATCCCTATGCCTGCCGAGCTCTGCGGCGACACTAGTTTCAACGGAGCAACTGAATGAAGCTATCCGGCAACCTCCAGACGAAGAAAAGGATGAGAAACGCAGCCGCCAACCGGCTTATCGATCTCGGCGATAAGTGAGCCGAAATTACCCCCCCTTCAGCCGATACACTCTTCTCATCACGCGTTTCCATAAAATTGCTTGTACCAAGCCACGAAGTGATTTATCCCCGTTTCCACCGGGGTGTTCAGACGATAGTCAAAGTCTTGCACCAACTCATCCACGTCGGCAAAGGTATCGGGCACGTCCCCCCGTTGTAAGAACAGCAAATTCTTAATGGCTTTTTTGCCCAAACAATCCTCCAGAACTTCGATATAACGCATCAACTCGATCGCTTGATTGTTACCGATGTTATACAGCCGGTAGGGAGCACGGCTGGTGGCCGAATCCGGGGCCTCGCCTGACCACGCCGCGTTGGGTGAGGCCGGCTGATCCAGCAGTGCCTTACACAGGGCCGCACCGATGGATCCCGCCGCGCCAGTAACCAGTGTCTTCATTCCCTTCACTCCTTAAGGGCGCGCCGCCAAAATCAGACCGGGCAAAGCCTATACCTACCCGGTCCCATAACCGTCAGGCGCGACCGTTAGTCTCGGTCTTCACGATGATCGACAGACAGTTTTTGTTGCAGCCGGCTTCCCGCCGACTGAGCGAACACTGCTTCGTAGGCGGCCAGGAGCTTCGGTGCCTCGTACTCCCAGGCGAGTTCCTTTTCCACTCGCTCGCGCCCGTATTTCCCCATGCGGGCCCGGGCATCGGGATTCGCGAGGAGCTCCAAGATCTTCTCGGCGAAATCCACTTCATCGTTCTTGCGGGCGTACAGCGAAGCTTGTTGCGCCGAGAACCGGCCTTCTGTCAGGTCAAACTGAACGATGGGCTTACCGAGGGCCATATACTCCATGATCTTGTTCATGGTTGACTTGTCGTTCATCTCATTGGCCACATCCGGGTTCACGCAGACATCGGCCGTGTTCAGGATCTCCAGAATCTCCAGGTCCGGCACGCGACCAGTGAAGGTAACGAAGTCGGCAACACCAAGGTCCACGGCCATCTGTTTCATCTCCTCCAGAGAGGTGCCACTGCCCCCCAGTGTGAAGTGCACGTCCGTGCGTCCCAGCCGGTGCACGATATGCCGCACAGCTTTCAACAGGTAGTCGATGCCCTCCTGCTTGCCCATCACTCCCACGTAACCTACTAGGAACCTCCGCCCCCGCCTCAATTCCGGCTTTGGGGGCAAGATCTTCAGGCGGTCGAGCTTCGGTCCACTGCGTACCAAGAACACTTTTTCAGGTGCCATGCCGCCACGCTCGATGGCAATCCGTTTATATGATTCATTGGTAGCAATGGAGATGTCAGCGGTGCGAAACGTCATCCGTTCCAGCCAGACCATAACCTTCCACCAGAAACCTCGCCGACCAAACTTAGCCTCGTACAGTTCCGGATTGATGTCATGATGATCGAACAGGAACTTCGCATTACAAAACAACTTAAAAAAACCACCGACCAAGAATAAAAGATCCGGTGGATTGCAGGCATGCACTACGTCGAATCCGTGCAGCCGACGTACCTTCCAAGCCAATCGAAAGGTGTGCCACAAAGCCGCCGAATACTCCACGATGTAACTTCTTGCGCCCACCGCCTCGGTCGGTAGGTTGTAGCGATAAATGTGGATACCATCGATGGCTTCATAAAGAGCCTCGCAGCCCTTCCCCGTAGGGCAGAT
>JBAPTW010000256.1:0-11810 GCA_049282355.1 Gammaproteobacteria bacterium
TGGGGTCAGACTCGATTGAAATCAATCGAGTCTGACCCCATTGATAATACCATTGATATTAATCAGCGCCTTGCGACACAGCGGAAGTGCCAGGCGAATCCGGTATCTCCGTGGCCGTGCCGGAGGCATCGCTGCCCGGCTCGGTCTCGGGTTGTTTAACGGCCGCTTCGCCGGCGGGCTTTTCCGCCTCCGCGGGTCTGTCAGCGACAATGAGCTTGTCGCGGGCAGCAGCTTCCACTAACGGTTTGGCATTCCATTCCTCGAGCTCCAGGTACCAGGGGCGGTTGGAAGCCTTAAGCACGTGTAGATCGCCCTTCTCAGGCTTGGATAACGTCCAAAGCACCATCTCACCATTGCGCTTCTCGAGGCCCAGAGTCAGGAGCGGTTGGTCCTGCCGCCACTCGGGCTTGGCTTCGGTGCCCAGCACACCATCCACGCGCAGCTCAGTGATGGCCCGCGCGAGCGCCTGCGCCTGCTCGGCATTTAGCTGCTCGCCCTCGGGCAGCCCTTCGGCACGCCAGCCACCCTTTCCTTGATCATCGGCGCCCTCGTCGTCGCGAATCAGCTTAAGGCCGCTTTGGTCTCCCTGCCTCACCTCGATGGCCGCGAGGGCATCAGCGTCCGCCTTGAGCAGGCCCTTGTCCAACCACTCACCCGCCTGGCTTGGCAGCTCGTAAGCGGTCAGCTCCACCGCATACACCGCCTCGTCGGCGGCGGTGCGAGCGTGCGTTTTGCGCAACCCCGGTGAGCTGCCGAGATAAATTGTCGCAAGGGTTTCGTCCCCGTGGCTGACCACGACGCGACGCTCAAAGGTGTCCTTCGCCACTTTGAACCGCTTCAGTGCACCCGCCGTCGTCGCCACAGCATAACCGCGTTTAATGTCGGCCAGCTTGTCCAGCACACCCTGCACCCTGGAGGCGTCTGCCGGAGCATCATAATAGGTTGGCAGAATCCATTTTCCGTCCTGCTTGCTGAGCTCCACGGGCGCGGGCGCGGTTTTCTCTGCAGCCTTGTCGGTTGGTTGGTCAGCGGCAGTCGGGCTTTCAATTAACAGCCGATCAGCGGCCTTGAGGTCGGTCTGCACGAGCGGCGTGTCAGGCTTCTGCGCCGTGAGCCGCTCACCGCTCACACCCAGCGCCACCGCCAGCGCCAGCTGCAGACCGAGCACGACGGCGAGTATAGGTATCCAGCGTTGCATCGATCACACCTCCCGCAAAATCTGTGCGTAACGAGCCTCGGCAGTGCGCCGGCGGCGCCGATTGAGAAACCACACCAGGGCGAGACCGCCAACCGCAAGGCCGTAGTTCAAATATTCCCAGAATGCCTGGGTATCACGCTCCAGCGGCACGAGAGTGCGAGCAAAGTGGCCGCGGCTGCGAATACCGAGCAGCCCTTGATCCTCCAGTGACCAATCGATCACATTCTGTGCAAATTCGGTAGGTTTGACATAGTGCGTGCCCAACGACTGGCTTATCAAACTTTCCGTTTGGTCAGCAAAGAAGGTGCTTGAGCTCACCAAGATCAGGCGTGCAGAGTCGGGAGAGTGGTCGATGACGCTCGTGATGGCAGCTTCCTCGGCCTGCTGCTTCGCGTTCTTATCCTTTGGCTCACCGCCATTCGCGGCGGCTGTGTCCTCATCCGCTTTGCCTGGGTCTGCGTTCTCTTCTGCTGTGTTTGCTGCGGATTCCAGCAAAGGTGACGGCTTGCCCTTGAATGCTGAGTCGAAACGACCCTCCACCATCACTGTTAGCAACCGGGGGGCACGCTCCTCGCCTTCGGCAAAGCCGAGCCGCGGGTGCGAGCGGTAGTCCGGTACCAGGTCCTGGCTATCAGAAACCCAGCTTCGGGCCGAGGAGCGCAGCAACTCGGTCACTTTGTGGCCTTGGTTTTTGTCCGCATCCACCTCGATGGGGGCAGCCCAGGGCACATAGATCTGGCCGAGCCCGGAGGTAACGGCACTGTCGGAGTTCAGCCCGTTGCCCCGCACATCGACGATGTAGGGGTAATCAATAAGCCGGATCTCGCGCACGCTAAAGCCACCGATACGCCGCTCCACCGGGATCGGCAGTGCGCCGCTTTGAGGGTCGAGCACCAGTTCCTCGCCAAGCGTCAAACCCTGCTTCGCCAACCAATCCTCAAACCCGCTCTTGACCTTGCGAGCATCGATGCTTTGACCCACGTCGACATCGAATGGCGCCGTGGATAGCAGCACCGTGCCCCCTTGCATGAGAAATTGATCGATGGCGAACAGCTGCTTCGCCTTTAGATCCTGCGGAGCCAGTAGCATCAGCAGGTCGGCCTCGGCCGGTACCCGGCCCTCCTCGAGGTCAGTGTCAAGCCACCGCACCGACTCGCTGAGGGCCTCACGCAGTACCGAGAATTGTCTGCTGTCACTCGAGCCCCCGAGGCCCGGGATGTTGGGTGTTGCTGGCGGTGCCAGCACGGCCACGGTCTTCAAGAAACCTGGTGAGAAGCGTTTGACCGCAGATTCCAACGCCCGCTGGAATCCGGCCTCGTTTAGATCCTGAGGCAACGGCACCTGCACGGTTTCGCGACCATCGCTTAAGGTCAGATAAAACCAGAAGGGCTGAGGATCCAACAGCCCCGTGACCATGGGGCGGAAACCGTAGTCGTCGGCCAGCTTGTTGGCCAGAGCCTGATCGGCGCCCGGATCGGCGAATACCACTTTGAATTGATCAGCGTCATCGCCCGCTTCCCGGCGCAGCTTCTCCAGCGCCGTCTCAAGCGCTTTGCGCACATCCTTTAACTCCGCCGGCAAAGTATTCTCACCGGAGAGGTAACCGGTGAAGGTCAGCGGACGGTTCAAAGCTTCAAAGGGGCTACCGCCACCTTGGTAGCTGGTCAGCACTTTGCGTATGGCGCGGGTAATATCGTACTCGGGGTTTTTCAGCTCCACGTCGAGATCGGACTCAGAGCGGACCTTGACGTCGATGAGATCGCGGTAGTTGAGCACCTCGTATTGATCGCCGTAGGCGACCAGGATATCGAAGTAGGAGTTGACCACCGAGGCCTGGTACTTGCTCGCGGTCTGGAACGGCACCGGTTGAATGCCGTACTTGCTGCCGGCCTCTTCTTCCAGCTCCGGATTGTCATGGGGATCGACAAACTCGACTCGCACCTTATCGCCGCCTGCCGCAGCATACTCCTCGAGCAGGTCGCGCAGCTGGGGCACCAGTGGGGCCAGCAGCGGATGAGTGGAGGCACTGAAATAGCCGCGGATCAGCAGTGGCTCTTGCAGCTGCGCTAAGTAGCCACGGGTGGCGTCGGAAAGGGTGTAAATGTTGCCGGCGGTCAGATCGGCCCGCGCCCAGGCTACTTGGTTCAACCATAGGTTGGCACCGAGCACATTGGCCACCAGCAACCCTGCCACCCAATGCCACGTGCGGTGCGCACGCTGGCGGCGGTTGTTGGCCCATCGCAGCCTTTCCAACGACAAACGATTGAGCACCAGGAAAGCGGCGGTAATGGAGAGGTAGTAGTACAGATCCCGCAGGTCGAGCACGCCGCGGGTAATGGACTCGAAGCGTGAACCCGCCCCCACCCCGCGTAGCAGCTCGCCGGCGCGGTGCCCAAACAGCGAAGTCAACGCCGCCGAGCCCACCAGGTAGAAAACCCCGGCGATCACCACCGTGAGGATCAGGCTGACGATTTGGTTGTCGGTTCGCGAGGAAACCCATAGGCCGATGGCCACATAGGCCGCCGCCAACGTAAGGGCGGCCAGGTAGCCGCCCACTACCGGACCCCAGTCCAGCGGCCCGAGGAAGGACACGGTTATCGGCAGCGGCAACGTCAACGCCAGCGCAATAGCGACCAGGCTCATGGCGCCGAGAAACTTGCCGAGAACCTGGTCAGTGGGAGAAGCCGGCGCAGTGAGCAATAGCTCCAAGGTACCGGCACGGCGCTCCTCCGCCCAGGAGCGCATGGTCAGCGCCGCGACCAGAAAGATCAGCAGCACGGGCATCCACTGAAACAGCGGACGCACGTCGGCGATATTACGGGCGAAAAAGGTCTCGACCCAGAAAAACACAAACAAGGTGACGCCCAAGAAGGCGCCCAAAAACAGGAAGGCCGCCGGGGAGGCGAAGAAGCCAACCAGCTCCTTGCGAGCAACGGGCAAGACATCACGCAGCATCTTTCACCTCCGGGGCCTCGAATCGGTCCACCTCGCTGACCTCGGCATAAACCGTCTCCAGATCGCGGCGCTCAGGCCAGAGCCCATACAGCGACAGACCCGCCTGCTGCACCGCGGCGCTCACCTTCGGCGCCGTTCCCTCGACAGCCTGCAGGGCATAGCGGTAACGGCCATCGACGGCCTGCTCCAGGCTCACCGCAGTAACGCCCTCGATGCCTTCTAATACCGGCCTCGCGATGGCCTCCCCTTGGTCCAGCGTGACCAGTAAGCGTGCGCCGCGTTGCAGCTCATCGAGGCGGGCATCCAATACCTTACGGCCAGCGCGCAGCACCACCACACGTTCACAAACCGCCTGCACTTCCTGCAGGATGTGGGTAGAGATAATGATCGTGGCGCTGGTGGCCAACTCCCGAATCAGATCACGCATGTGCAGAATCTGTGTCGGATCCAGGCCGTTGGTGGGCTCGTCGAGGATAACGATGTCCGGATCATGCAAGATCGCCTGGGCCACCCCCACGCGCTGGCGGTAGCCCCGGGAAAGCGTCTCGATGGACTCCGTGGCTTTCTCTTTTAGGGCGGTACGGCGAATGGCCGCGGCGATAGCCTGATCACGCCGACCTGCCGGCACATCGTGCAGGGCAGCCTGGTACTCCAGGAAATCAATCACCGTCATTTCCGGCCACAACGGACAATTCTCGGGCAGGTAACCGATGCGCGCCTGAATGGCCCGCGTATCACGGCCCAGTTCGAGATCGCCGACGCGAATGACACCATCGGTGGGTTCTAAAAAACCGGTGAGCATTTTCATCAGGGTAGTCTTGCCGGCCCCATTATGGCCGAGCAGCCCCACCACCTCACCGCGGCTGATGCGAAAGCTGACGTCATCCACGGCAGCAAAATCGCCGTAGCGGCGCGTCAGGTGCTCCAACTCGATCATGGACTACCTCTCGTTCCTATCTGTGTAATTCCGTGTAAAACCGTCCTGCACTACACTCACAATGACCCCGGCAGCTCTGAACGCGAAAGATGTTTGGATTGTCTTGTGCCGGGGGTGTTTAAACAAACCTCAGTCCATGTCAGGCGCTAGGTGGACTGCAATCCTAACAACGAAGAATGAATGCCAGATTGAACCGCCTCAGGATGGAGGGCGCGAGAGAAGGTGACGCAAAGCCTTGCGGGCAGCAGTGCCAAGTTCTCTGCTATTTGCTGACATCACGCGCACGCCCCGTCAGATCTTCCTGATCCCTGATCTATCCCTATTATCTGCCTCCGAGGGCAACAAACACGCGGGAAGATTTTCGCAGTATATGAGGACGACACCCTGGAAAACAAGGTCTGCGCCGTGATAGAGACTGATCACTGTCAATCGCGCCGTCTAGGCATCGACAAATGCTGTTCGCCCACAGCGTGCAACCGAGCGCGAAGCGCTTCCAATTCTTCGAGCAGATCGAGCACCAGCGCTGCTCCAGCGCAATTGACACCCAAATCACGCTGCAGTGTCACTGCCACCCGGACCCGGCGCAGACTTGCGCCGCCGAAACGCCAGCGGCCGGGTTCGTGTCCGACGGGCTCGATGATCCCCTCGTCCACGAGCTCAAAGAGCTGTTCGGCACGCAGCTGGCACGAGCGGCAGAGATCGGCAAGCGTCAGCTCGACCTCGTCCTCGAGCACTTCGCCTGATAACAATGGTAGTAGGTCACCTTTCATAATTAAGGACTAAACCCCCAGCTGGCGGCGTGGATTGAAGCTAAGCTCCTGTGCCATGTTCCGGTACACCGCCTTCGCCGCCTCGGTCTCGGCAGGCGGCAGTGCGATCTGCAGCACCACGTACAGATCCCCCGGCGGCTTACTCGGAATTCCTCGATCCTTTAGCCGCAGCTTGCGACCGGCCGCCGAGCCAGGCGGAATCTTTAAATCGACAGGCCCCGTCGGCGTGGGTGCCTTCACCGATGCCCCCAACGCGGCTTCCCACGGTGCCACCGGCAGCGCTAAAAACACATCTCGCCCTTGCACACGGTAAATGGGATGCGGCCGAAACTCGATCTCGAGGTACATGTCGCCCGCCTGCCCCTTGCCGCTCCCAGGCCCACCTTGGCCAGCGAGGCGGATATGCTGCCCCTGCCGCACTCCCTTAGGGATACGCACGTTTAACGCGCGTTCTCCCACGATAGGCTTACCTTCGGGGTCAAGCTCTGTGTGGCGCAGGGCCAAGGTCCGAGTGGCTCCATGATAGGCATCCTCGAGATCGATGAGCACCTTGGCGTAGGTGTCCTCTCCTCGAGCATGGTATTCGCTCTGCGGCGCCCAGGCAAAACCTCGGCCAAAAAGCGATTCGAAGAAGTCGCTGAACTGAGACGCATCCCCATGGGTAAACCCACCGCCGGCGAATGAGAAGCCCTGGTCCCAGTCGGGTGGCGGCCGAAATTCCTGGCCCGCACGCCAATCCGCGCCCAGCCGATCATAGGCCGCACGTTTCTCGGGGTCCTTCAAGACCTCGTAGGCTTCCCCAACTTCCTTGAAGCGTTGCTCCGCGTCGGCTTCCTTGCTGACGTCGGGGTGGTATTTTCGCGCCAGCTTGCGGTAAGCGCGCTTGATCTCATCCTGGGTGGCACCGCGCGAGAGGCCCATAATTTGGTAATAGTCTTTATATTCCACACACCCCTCCAGCGGCTATCGAACGATAGTTTACCAACTCTTCGACGGGTTGAGACACAGACGCGGTGGCGAGCCACCGTGTAACGCCGCCAGACTAGCGCAATAGACTTGAAAACAACTTCTCAGAATCCGCCTCCAGTGCTAAAACCGCCTCCACCAAATCCTCCGCCGCCCCCACCTCGTCCGCCGCCACGCCATGGGCTGCCGCGACCAAAGCCCCCGGAGCCAAAGTGCGGGTTGGAACGGCGGGGACGGTCACGTTGCTGCTGCTCGAGCACCCGCCACAGCGAATCGCGGTTCGCCATGCCGTTGAGGAAATTGCCTAATATCATGCCCACCATGGCGCCATCGGAGAAATGCGAATCCGGCCGATCGTAGTGCCGGCGCTTGAATTCCATGCGCAAAGATTCCAGTTCCCGAAGCCGCTCTTGATGCTGCTGCGCCAGCAGCTTTACCTCCGATAACGCCGCTTCCAATCCCTGGCGTTTCTGTTCGGCATCGACTAACCGGCTGATGATGACATCATCCTCGGGAAACGGTGTGGCGAGCGCCGCGCGGCGCAGCTCCTGCAAATCCTCACGGCCAAACTCGGAGGCCAGATAGGTCACTGCCTGTTGATAATGTTCATCCTCCCCGGCGGCAAGGCGCTCACGGCGCTGCAACAGCCCCTGGTAGTCGGCCGCGAGCGCTTCTAGGCGCGTATCAATGGCGTCGAGCTTGTCCTGCTCCTGCGCCTGCACCGCCTCGAGTGCGGGAATGCCATCCACCTCCCGGGCCTCGAGCTCCCGCTGGCGCAGTAACTCGAACTCCGTCTCCGCCTGCTGTTTCACCCGATTCGCATGCTCGCGCAGGCGTTCCGGGATCGCCTGCAGTCGCGCATAATTGACACTGGTGTCGGTGTAGCCAATGCGCTTTGCCACCTTACCGTCCAACCACCGGGTAACGGGATTGGCCCGGTAGCCAGGAGTTCCATAGCGCCGCTGCCACAGGTACATGAACAAGCGATCGTTGCGATAGGATAGGCTTTTCTCATCCTGTTCCTGCTCGCTGCGGGTTGCTTTGTCGGCGGCATGCAAGGCCGTGCGCTCGGCCTCCCGAGCGCGCTCCCGTTGAGCTCGGTAAACAGAATCGGCGTCCAGGCGTGCCTGGGTTTTTGCTTCTGCAGCGTCCGCCTTTTCGGCCGCTTGTTCGAGCACATCCGCCTGTGCCGCTCGTTCTTGCACGAGCTGCTGGCGGTGATCCTCTGCCAGACGGATCGTCTGCACCAGCTCCTTGGCGGCCGATTCTCGGGCGCGCAGCAGTGCCGCCACTTGACGCTCAGTGGCGTCGATACTGGCTATCACAGCACCGGAGGCAATGGAGTCCACCCTGAGGCGAGCGAGCTCACGATAGTGCCCAGCCTCGCTCTTCTGCAGTTCCACGAGCTGATCACTCACGTCGCTGATACGGCTCTGTACTGCCTCAAGCTTCATCTGCTCATCGTGAAACGAGCGCTCGATGGATGCGAGGGTTTGCCGTCCGGAGATCATGGCAAGTTATTTACCAGTGAGTAATGGCCGCACCTGTGGTCGGAAACAGGTACTCGGGTTTCAAATAGCCACGGCGTTTAACACCGAACCGGTTGTTCTGGACAATGCCATCGTCCTGCTTGTCCGCCGCGATGCGGCGAAACACGTTCTCGCTGACCCGCAGCGCCCACTGAGAAACACGTTCGGTCTGGCCGCTTTCCTCGCTGGTCACCGGTACCTGCACGGGGCGGTCATCAACACCGATGGCCTCGACGACGATATAGTAGTTACGTGCTGAAGGGTTCAGATCCGGTACCCGCCACACACCGGTGCGTTCTCCCGGCTGGTTGACAATGCGCAGCGTATACTCGCGCTCCAAGGTAGCGCGCAAGCTCGTCAACGATTGCAACGCTGCCTCGGCGCTTTCCTCGTCGCCGTCCCGCAAAGCCGCTTGGCCTTTGGCGTAATCGCGATCGGCAAGCGCCTTCGCCGTATCCACCTCTGCCACCTGCAGGACAGCGTGGTGCGCCGTCTGGAGCTCCTCCGGCAAAGCGGCGCGCGGCGCCAACACCGCAAAGTAATACACAGCCCACACCGCGACGAGCACCGCCAATGCGCCCGCTAGCCATTTGCCCCACTGACGGCGACTCACATAAAGGCGAGCCAATTTGATGGCAAAGCTCTCGGGCGGTGGCTTGTAGACGAACCGCTCTTCCTTGAGCGCCGCCACTCCCTCATCGAGAACGCGGTCAGACACCTCGATGCCCTGCGCCGCGTAGATGGTGCGTAGACGTTCCTTCAATCGCTGATCCCGATTCTGCGTATCGAGCTCCTGCTCCACCAACTGCCCGCGATGGCGTAGCGTGTCCACCACATCCATGGCCAACATCACCTCATCGAGCGGCGCCTTACTCGAAGCGCTAGCCGGCAGACTCATGCGGGCGGCGCTAAAGCTTTACCCTCCTCGGCCAAGCGCGCGAGGCGCTGCTTACCGCTCTCCACGGCTTCGCGGATCTCTTCGGCATTGGCCGTGCTCCGCACGCGCATCTCATCGATAATTTCCCGCGACCGAGTTTGGAAACTCACCACCGATTCCACCAGCTTCTTCACGGCGTCGGCACGGATGGTCGGTCCGTATCCAGCCCTGACCGCCGCCTCCTGAACCTTGCCGCCCATGTCAGCCAACACTTCCAAAGATTGGCTCACCCCTTCCTTCATGGCTTCCACCGTCTGGGTGCTTTCGTGCAAGCCGAACATCCCGGTAAACGATGCCGTCAACGCGGTCAAGACGGTCTCATTGGTGCTGAAAAAGCTTACCGCCTGGGCATACACTCGCTCCTTGGCGTTGGTGGTTTGCAACAGCCGAGCCATGACGACTTCGGAGGTGTTGTAGCTCACCGTCAGATTGTCCGAGAGATCCTTGGCGATTTGGTAGCGCTTCTCCGTATCCTGAAGGGCACGCACTTTCTCATCCCGGGCCATTTCCAACCGCGCCCGTTCGGCGGCGTCTTGCCCCTCGAAACCCTCCACTGAGCGCATCGCCTCGTCGACTGCTGCCTTGGCGGCATTGAGCTCGATCTCAGCCTTCTTCAACACCTCCAACGCCAAAATCTCCGACTGTTTCAAGGCGCCGCGAAAGTCCTGATAAGCTTCCAGAATGCGTTGTTCGCGTTGGATCTGGTCTTGGGTGGAAGCGGTGACATCGAGATAGTTTTCCTTGATGGTATCGAAACGACCCGCGATATCCCCCCGGGTCACTTTCATCCACACATTGGAAATACGCTCGAAGGTGTCGAGCTTGCCGTCTTCAATCTGATCCACCATGGTTTTCGCATCGTCACGGATGCTGTTGAAGGCATTGGTGATATCCTCATAGCGATTGCTAATATCCATGGCGCGGACCTGCTCGCGCACCACGTCATTGAACAGCGATGCCTGGGTCAAAGTCCGGGTGATGGCGATCACCTTGGCTTCATCCAGATCGGTGATTTGGTTCAGCAAGGCGACGATGGGCTCATCTTCGCTGCCGGGTTTCTCTGGCATCAGGCCAAGATCTCGAATGGTGCCCATGGCCTTATCCAGATACTGCATCGGTGTGCTTGTGGTGTTCATCGAACCCCCTTCGGTCGTTATCACTCTCGTTCCGTCAGCGCCTGCTACTCTGGACTCGAGGTCGGTGATACGGGCGTGCTGGGAACCGAGGCATCGGTATTCGGTCCCGGCTCGAGCGGCACGCTAATGCTCTCCCACCATTGAACCAGATACCCCTTCTGCCACAGCGCGCCTAACGCCGTGAGCAGGACCAACAGAAACAGATAAAACTGCCACGCCCGCCTCTTCTCGGCGAAAGGATCTCGCAGCGAACGCTCGGATCCGCGAGGCAGCGCGGCGGTGCTCGTTAACGTCGCGCCGAAAGGAATATTGATCTTGGCCAGGGCATTTACGGCCCAGCCATTGGCGTCGAGGATCGGACCGAGGTTTCGTTGCCGTAGCTTCAGCCAAGCTATGATCATCGAAGGACCGGAAATCACCAAAATGAGCCCCCCCATCGCAATGGGGACCTGCCACCAGCTCAAGCCCATAAATCCTGTCAGCACCGAGGCCAAGGCGGTTCCAATGGCACCGACCGCCAGGCCAATGGCCGCAAAAATGCCTGCGAACTTGCCGATGTCAAACGGAGCAACCACTGCCTTGCCCTCCTGCGCCGTCGCCGCCACCTGTACCGTCGACCCTACAACCCCTTCTTCGATGGCCTTCTCGCGGGCTCCAGAAAACTTCTCGATCTGCTGCGAGATCAGACGGGCCACACGCTTGTAGGGTCCCCAAAACGCCTGAGAAACGCTGATGGGATTGTCGATGATTCTCACAATGGTGGCGTCCCAATCATCGCCTTTGCGGTCATAGAACAGCCCGTTTCGTCCTTCCATGAGATTGTCGGCATCACCGGCGGTGAAGGCCGCCGCAATGGTCATGGTATCTTCGCCGCCGCGGCGTTGACAGCGGCAATAGGCGAGATAGGTGCGACTCCAGCCAGCTAGCGCGCTATGGGCGTCAATGTCGTCGACGCGCACGCAGAGATCGCAACTGCGCCCATCAAGGTACAGCGTGCCGACTTGAAACATCGCCTGCTTTCCCGGGGTATAAAAGTCATCCAACGAAACGAAGTTGTTGAGCAGAACACTCAAGTGCTGATAGTAGTGCACTAGGCGGTCCACGGATTCAATGGCGTTGGCGGTACCCTCGAGCTCCCTGTCCCTGGCAATCAGGGCCGTGATTCGCTGCTTGATGTCCTCCGTAGCAAGCGTTTTCACCCGAGCAATTCCGAGCGGACTCACCGCCTCACCGCGACGCCGGGCCTGCCAGGCGGCATGGGTGGCAAAGCGGCGCTTGATATCGATCCACTGATCCTCGGTCAAGGCGTCGCCTTCACCGAGTAGAGGCACCAATACATGGATACGAAATACCTGCAATGCTGCTGACCAGGCGGGGTTTAC
>JBAPTW010000257.1:0-2978 GCA_049282355.1 Gammaproteobacteria bacterium
CCATCATCGCGCGCCGCCCCTTCCCTACGCACCGAGGGCGAGGTCTCCCTCAACCTCAATAGCCCGGTGGCGTCTTTTGCCACGGATAGCCCTGCGCCGCCAGATCAAAGCCAGTCTGGAACAGCGCGCGCATGTAGTCGGTGTCGAAGTCCTCTTTGTGCGGGGCCTTGAAGCTTGCAGGGATGTAGGCCAGGTTGTAGTCCACGCCATCGCGCTGGCTGGTCGAGTAGATCATGTAGAGGTTACCGATGCCCTGGGTGTGGATGAGCGAGGAGATGGCCCGCCCGGCGATGCTCATGGTCCTGCGCTCCACCTGCGCCCACTCGGGGTCCAGGCGCGCATTGCGGATGATGTAGACTTTACGCTCCCGGGTTACGTGAGCTTTCTCCTCTGTCTCCTTTAGGTGGAGCGAGGGGGGATAGACAAAGACCTGCGCCATGGTGCCGCCGTCCACGTGCATCTCCTGATAGGGCTCACCCTTGGCCTCGACGTCGATCATCACCGGGGGGAACGTGCCCGGAATCGCGGCGGAGGCGATCATGACCGAGCGGAACAGGTCGAGCGCCTTCGGATCGCGGCTGGCGGCGATCTTGGTCATGTTCCAAAGCACGGCTTGGCGGGCGTCCAGATCCACGGTGGCGACGAGCAGCAACCGGCCCTTCTGGTACTCGGCAGCGACGGCATCGAGCACGGCTTGGTCCACCTGCTTTTCCACCAGTTTCCAGAGCGGTGAATTGTCGGCCACGGCGTCGCTGGTGATGACCGCAAGCAGCGAGCGCATCTTCAGGATGTCGTCCGGGGTCACGGTGGTGTAGAAATCCTTGAGCGTCGCGTCGTACGCCGGCCCCAAGAAGGCAAACGGGGCGATGAGCGCGCCGGTGCTGATGCCGGTCACCAGCTTGAACTCCGGCCGATCGCCGCCGGCGGTCCAGCCGTTGAGAAGCCCCGCCCCGAAGGCGCCGTTATCACCGCCACCGGAGACGGCCAGGAAGATGGCGGGCGGCAGTGGCCCCGTGTGTCCTTGGGACTGCAGATAGGCCTGCTCGCGCCGGAAGGAGGCCATACCCTCCTTCAAGAGTGTCTCCCGGTCGATACCGGCGCGGTAGCGCACGTCGCCGAGGCCCGGCACCACAGCCTGCGTGGTGAGATCTGCCGGGACAGCATCCTTTCGCACCGGTCCGGCGCAGCCTGCAAGCACCAGGGCTGCGAGAAAAAAGGCCATCACACGATCAACGCGCATCATTCACCTCCTGAGCCAACCACCGAGGGTCAGTACCTTACGGGGTTTGTCGACACGAGGGCGGGCCTAGCCGCACTCACCTCCGAGCAGCCCGGCCTTTAATTCCGGATTCGGCGGCAACGAACCCAGCCAGACGGAGAACAGCGCGCGCGCAAAGTCATCGCCTTCAATGGTCCCCTTGACCGTGCCGTCAACCGCCACCTGAACGCCCTCGCCTGGCTGGTGGAGGAAGCTCAGTTGCTGGTCGGTCTTCATGTCCGCCATCAACCCCTTGAACGCCTCGATACGCTCCTTGAGCACCGGGAGCTCGTCCTTGGCGTTTTTCTCAAAACCCTCGTCCCAACCCTTGTTGAGATCGCTGCGACTCACGTCGCGCACGAAGTGGAGCATGATCTCCTTGGGAGCCGTCGACTCGAGGATGGCGTTCGCATCGCCGGATGGTTGTGCGACATAGAGCGCGGCGACGTAGACGTTGACCTTCATAAACGTCGCCTGCCGCAGGCCAAGGCCGTTGAGCTTGAGCGTCGTGCCCTCCGCCTGGACCTGCTCAGGGAAGGAAACACCTTCACATTCCTTGCCATGAGCTACCCCCATACCGAGCACCGTGCTCAGGCCCGCCAGCATCAACAGCAGATATCGTTTCATTGGTCGCCCCTCTCTCTATTCTTCTCTTCTCTATCTTCTGCACGAGCCCAAGTGTAAGCGGTTGCCCTGTGATGCGAAATCGGATCTTCGTGCTACGGGCCGAAACCACATCAATGAGCATCATGTGCTCGCCTCGCTGAAACGACCCCAGCGTCGCATCCTGGGTCAGAGCCCCGCGCCCCAGCGGTATTGCCAGGCAATCCCGATCAGATCGTAATTGTTTCCGGTGCGTGCCGACACCCCGCTGCTCCCATAGAGCTTAATGGAGTTGCGGCGATCCACCGGAAACGCCAGCGTACCGCCCATGCGCCAGTTCTCCTGCCGATCGTCGTTGCGCGTGCCGCTGAGGGTCGTTCGCCCGCCGGTGAAGTACGTGGCGTCGATCGAAGCCCAGATACCCGAGCGAAGGCCGTAAATCACATGCCCCTGCACCGAATAGAGCGGCGCCTGCGAGCGTTGGTTGCCGCCGAAGAAATCGGGATTGTCAGTGTACAAAGTCGCCGCCGCGGCGACCTCCAGCGTCCACGGGCCCAAAGCCTTGGAAACGCCCACCTCCGGCTTAAATGACCACCGGTGGGTGCCAATGTTGACCAACCGGCTATCGTCATACTGGCCCGTGGGTGCCGACATCTCAAGGCTCGCGCCGATGATCAGGTCTTGCTTGTAATCAACGAACTCCTTTAACGCAAGTGCGGGCGCTCCGTACAGGTTGACCGACAGGCGGAACCTGGCATCGGCGAGACCGTCGACCTCGCGCTGAATCGTTTCGCCGGCGAAGTCCGCCGATCCCGACAGCCACGTGTAGGGCGCGATCGCGCTGAGCTTACCGGACTTGCCCCATAGATTGACGACCCGGGCGTACGCGAGGATCGCGCTGGACGTCTTGAGCTGAGGATTTTCCACCGGCAGGGCGGGGTCAGACGCCAGCCCGCCCTGCGTATAGGCGTAGCCCGCGAGCAGGAAGTTCACCCCCACCGGGGCGTTGGAGTACGCGCGCGGCTCGATGTCCTGCGCACACACAGCGGACCACCCTACTACGAGTGTGAACGCAACAAGCAAAAGCGCTGCGATGTCTCGCATCTTCGAGATAACC
>JBAPTW010000258.1:0-6283 GCA_049282355.1 Gammaproteobacteria bacterium
TCCGGATTCACACCCTTCAAGGTAACTCTATGTAATAATAAGGTGTTAGGAAGTAAGTCATTCCTTGGGCGCAAATGGCGACCATGCCGGTTCCCTGACCTTCCCCAGCTGCACACCAAGCCGATGCCGTACTCGACCATCGATCGATACGGCAGCAAGGGTCGCCCCCTCAGCGTCGGTGGTAGCATAAAGTATTATCCGGCCGTTTGGCGCGAAGCTTGGCGATTCGTCAAGCAGGGTGTCGCTGAGCACCTGTAACGCCTTATCGTCGAGTGTCAGCAACGCCACCCGGTAAGCGTTACCATCGCCGTGAATAAGCGCGAGCTTGCTGCCGTCTGGAGCGAAGGTGGCGCGCGCATTATAGCTCCCGTCAAAGGTCAGCCGCTCCGCTCGACCCCCGGCTACCGGAATACGGTAGATCTGAGGGCTGCCGCCGCGGTCGGAAGTGAACACCAGCGATCGTCCATCGGGAGCCCAAGCGGGCTCGGTATCAATGGCTGCGCTGCGCGTCAAGCGTTGTACCTGGCGCGTCCGAAGGTCGAGAATATAAATCTCCGGATTGCCGTCTTTGGACAAAGTCAGCGCCAGGCGCAAACCATCTGGCGACCAGGCGGGCGCGCTATTGAGACCCGGGAAAGCAGTGACCTGCTGGCGAGCACCGCTCGCCAGCTCCTGAACATAAACGCGGGGTTGGTTCGTTTCAAAGGAGACATAGGCGAGCCGGCGACCATCGGGCGACCAGGCCGGAGACAGGAGAGGCTGCGTAGCCTCCACGACCGTGCGGGCGTTCTCGCCGTCGCTGTCAGCGACCTGCAGCGCATAGCTCTTTTCTGCATCCGTCTCACCGTCATACTCCGTAATGTAGGCGATACGAGTCGCAAAGGCGCCAGGCTCCCCCGTGAGCTCCTCATAGATGAGGTCAGCAATTCGATGCGCTGTACTTCGCAGCTCGTGCTCAGTCACGGAAAATCGCAGGCCAGTAAGCTGAACACCACGAAATACGTCGAAGAGACGAAACGCCACTGTGTAAGTACCGTTCGGCTCTGAAGCCAGACTACCAATCACTAGGTTTCCCGTCCCCCGAAGGCGCCAATCGTTAAACTGCACAGCGTCTTTGTCATGGGGCTCGGCCGGCAAATCGGCGCGCGGTACCGGTGCAAACCGGCCGCTTCGCTCGAGATCGGCGGCAATGACCCCGGCGATATCCGTTGGTGGACTGGTTTGGGAACCAGTCCAACCAAAGGGCACCACAGCAATCGGCAGTGCGCCTTCCACCCCCTGCGTGATCTTGATATCCAAGGCCGCCTCGGTGCTAGGTGTTAACAACACCGCAATGATTACGGCGCAGCAACGCCGCAGAAACCAATACGTCAAAGTTCAGTCCTCTGGCTCAAACACAAAATTGAGTTCTCGATCAAACAGCGAAGGATCCTGAGGTTTTGGCAACGGTGATGACCGATAGACCGCCTCGATCACCGAGCGATCGAGTGCGACGCTGCCGCAGCTGCTGGTCACCACCGCGCTCACCACTTCCCCACCCGGGATTTGCTCGACTCGAACACTGCACTTAAGTCCCTTGGGTGTGCCTGCGGGACGTATCCAGTTGCGCTGCACGACGCCCTGAATCTGCGCCGCATACTGAGCAAGATAACGCTCTCGAAGGCGTTGCCGTTCCTGGTCAAGCGTCATTTGCTCTTGGGCAAGCTGCTCCCTCAGTGCCTGCTCTGCCTGCTGCTTGCGCTGTGCCTCCTCGGCCTTGCGTTTAGCATCCTCGGCTAGACGCTTTTCCTCTTCGGCGCGCAGCCGCTCGGCTTCCGCCTCCTGACGTTCAGCCGCTGCCCGTCGTTGCTCAGCAGCGAGCAACGCCTGGGCGTGCGCTATCTTGGCCTCTCGCGCCTGCGTCTGCTCGCGCTCGGCCGCCCGCTGCGCTTCTTCTTTTTGCTGCTCAGCAACTCTAGTCTGTTGCCGCTTCAGCTCTGCGAGGCTCGCCGCCTCTTGCTCTCGCTGGTGTTGCAAATTAGCTATTTTTTCTGCTTCCTTCTCTTCCTGTTGGCGAAGCACCTCGGCATGACGCTGGCGCTCCTCTACTAACCGCTTCTGTAAGTCGGCTAGCCGCTGCTCTTCTTGCTGGCGCTTTGCTTCGGCTTGACTTGCCTGCTCCTGAAGCCGGCGCTGCTTAGCCTCCTCCTGCTCTTGCTTCAGCCGCTCCTGTTCCCGGAGCCGCTTCACCTCCGCCGCAACTTGGCCCTCATCCACAACCACTGCCTGCACCGATTCCACCTTCGCTGCTGCAGGCGGGGAATCGGGCGACCAATCCAGCGTCGTGAGCAAGACAGCAACAAACAACGCATGCACCAAGACGGCGTACACAGTAGCACGTCCCTTGTCGAAGGCTACGCGAAACCGGGACGACATTACTCACGCGACTCCGGGGGCTGTGTCATCAAGCCGACGCTCTGCGCCCCCGCCTCCTTGAGCACGCGCATCACCACAACCACCGCACCGTATTTCGCTGCTTGATCGCCCTTCACCAACACGGATGTCTTCGGTCGGTAGCGCAGAAGTGCATTAACGCGCTGTATGAGCGTGCTGTGCTCCACTGGTCGCTCAGGATGATCGCCAATATTCAAGTAGGCTTGTCCCGCGGCATCTACCGTCACGATAAGAGGCTCCTGGTCAGTCGGCGGCAGCACGTCGGCGGGAACCCGCGGCAGATCCACTTTCACGCCCTGGGAGAGGAGCGGCGCCGTAATCATGAAAATCACCAGCAGCACCAACATCACGTCGATATACGGGACGACGTTGATCTCCGAGATCGGCCTCTTACGTGAACCCTGCATGGCTTGTTCAGTGGAACCTTTGACTACCCAGAGATCTTAGTTCGGCAAAAAGCAACTGCCAGCCTTCCCCTCAGACGTGAGCTTGACGCTGAAGTATTGTGGAGAACTCCTCGACAAAGGTATCGTACCGACCCGTGAGCCGCTCAACGGCACTGGTATAACGGTTGTAGCCAATAACGGCCGGGATGGCTGCAAATAGACCCATTGCGGTTGCGATCAATGCCTCGGCGATGCCCGGCGCCACCATCGATAAAGTGGCCTGATCGACGTTGCCCAGCGCCCGGAATGAGTTCATGATGCCCCATACAGTACCAAACAGCCCAATATAGGGGCTGGTAGAGCCAACGGTGGCCAGGAAAGGAAGATAAATTTCCAGTGCATCGGCTTCCCGGCGCAGCGCGACCCGCATTGCCCGCTGCGAACCTTCTAATACTGTCTTAGCATCAAGCCCTCCCTGATTGCGCAGCCTCGCGAATTCTTTGAATCCCGATTGAAAGATGCGTTCCATTGCAGACAAGCTAAATTGAGAGGCATTGATCCGGTTGTACATCGACACCAAATCTTTTCCGGACCAAAATTGATCCTCAAAGTCATCTGCGGCTCGCTGCGCACGGCTCATATCCAAACGCTTGCGGAAAATCATGGTCCAGGACACGAGTGAAGCGCCGAGCAGCAGCAACATCACGAGCTGAACCAACAAGCTCGCGTTGAGAACCAGCTCGACCAGCGAAAGGCTAGTGTTCACGAGTCAACTCCGATGCGATGCACGAAGGAAAGGAGCGGGGCCGAAGGGTCGCCGCATCCAGACAGGCGATTTTCACTTGGCCGTGACACACGAGCTCATCCTCGAAAGAACCACGAGCCACATCTTGGATCAATTCGAGGCTCGCTCGACGAAGCGTCAGCGGTCTGACGCCAACCGCGAGCAAATCCCCCAGACGCGCCGGCTTTCGGTACGCCACCGCGATTCGCGTCACCGCAAACACGAGGCGATGTTCTCGCACCAATGCCGCCGTCTCAAATCCGAGGGCGCGCAACCATTCAGTGCGGGCTCGCTCCATAAATTTGAGGTAGTTCGCATAGTAGACAACGCCTCCGCTGTCGGTGTCTTCATAGTAGACCCGAACCGGCCAAACAAACGCATCAATCGGGGGGGGCAAGAAATTACTGCGCACGACTTTGTTAGCCTGAGCCTGTACTTTAATCAAACAGGTCAGACTCTCGCCAAAGCTCCCTTGTACCGGGCACCGTCAAGCCGAAATGCAGCCAGGCACTGCGAGTCGCCATGCGTCCTCGCGGCGTGCGCTTGAGGAAGCCCTGCTGAATGAGGTAGGGCTCAAGGACATCTTCGATGGTACCGCGTTCCTCGCCGATGGCCGCAGCCAGGTTATCCAGACCGACCGGACCGCCATCAAATTTTTCCAGCACGGCGCGTAGCAGCTTGCGATCCATGACATCGAACCCAGCTCCATCGACCGCCAGCAGCTTAAGCGCCTGCTGTGCCACCGTGCACGAGATCCGCCCGTCCATCTTTACTTCGGCATAGTCTCGCGTTCGACGCAGCAAACGGTTAGCAATCCGGGGCGTGCCGCGGGAGCGGCATGCCAGCTCGCGAGCACCGTTTTCCGTGATATGAATACCCAGAATACGTGCCGAGCGGCGCACAATGATGGTCAGCTCCTCAGGACTATAGAATTCCAAGCGCTGCACTATTCCAAAGCGGTCCCGCAACGGCGAGGTCAACAGCCCGGCGCGGGTCGTCGCCCCGACGAGCGTAAAGGGTGCCAGATCGAGCTTGATAGAACGCGCCGCTGGCCCCTCACCGATCATGATATCCAGCTGACATTCTTCCATGGCGGGATAGAGTATTTCCTCCACCAGGGGACTCAGGCGATGGATCTCATCGATGAACAGAATATCCCGAGGTTCAAGATTCGTGAGCAACGCAGCCAGGTCCGCTGCCCGCTCAATGATCGGTCCTGAAGTTTGCCGCAGGCCCACTCCCAGCTCATTGCTGAGTATGTTCGCAAGGGTAGTCTTCCCGAGGCCTGGCGGGCCAAAAATAAGCACATGGTCCAATGCTTCCTGGCGCTGCTTAGCGGCCTGCACAAAGATCCCGAGTTGCTCGCGCACCGACTGCTGCCCAACGTATTCCGCTAAACGCTGGGGGCGAAGGGTGCCCTCCAAAGACGCTTCCTGAGAGATCGCGCCCGATGTTACCAAGCGTTCCATAGCATCGCTTGTCTAATTTTGTTTCGCAGGAACATGCATTGCGTGCTCGGCAATTTGAAATCGCTCATGTACAGTCGCCGCGACCCATCATTTCATAGATAGCAACTATTTTGCCAATGACTTCAGCGCACGGCGCACTAAATCCTCGCAGGCAAGGCCATCGGCCCGCACCAACCGCACGCGCCCGATCGCATCCTGCGGCTTAAAGCCGAGGGCAACCAAGGCGCTGACAGCTTGCGCCTCGGCATTGGCATGATTGAGCTTCGCCTCGGCGCTTGCCAAAAGCTCATCGTGGGGGAGCTCTGGCAGGGCCTGAAGGCGGTCGCGTAACTCGATGACAAGCCGTTCAGCTGTTTTCTTTCCAATTCCCGGTAACTGCGCCAGCCGAGAAATGTCACGCTCGTACACACAGCGAGACAACTCGTCCCCATTCATGCCGGAGAGAATCGCCAACGCCAGCTTAGCGCCCACGCCGCTAACACGCAGCAGCAGCCGAAACACATTGCGTTCATCCCGGTGCGTGAAGGCATACAGGCTCTGGCTATCCTCGCGCACCAGCTGGTGGGTAAATACCGTAAGCTCCTCACCCAATCTTGGTAACAAGGAAAAGGTCGTCATCGGTGCCTCAAGCTCATAGCCAACACCGTTGACTTCCAGGATGAGATAAGGCGGCTGCTTCTCTCGGAGGACACCGCGTAGCCATCCAATCATAAAAGCCTGACCGCGAACGTACCGAAAACTAACTGTGATGAGTGACCCACGAATTAGCGATGGGTCAAGCCGCGCCGGCGCAGTGTCTCTCCAACGTGGGCGTGGCAAAGTGCCACTCCCAATGCATCAGCCGCATCCGTAGGGGGTGATTGCGAAAGCCCCAACAAGACTTTGATCATGTGCTGCACCTGTCCCTTGGTCGCACTACCTGTACCCGTGATCGCTTGTTTGATCGCTCGAGGCGCATACTCGTAGACGGGCAATGTCCGCATAGCCCCCGCCAGCACAGCCGCCCCCCGCGCTTGGCCAAGCTTCAAGGCCGATTCGGCATTTCGATGCACGAACACCTGCTCCACGACCATCTCAATGGGCTGATGGCGCTCGACAAGGGCAATGATGGCCTCATAGATCACTCGCAGTTTTCCGGCGAGATCCTCACCGCAAACCGGTATGCAGCCACTCGCCACATGCACTGCTCGGTTGTGGGTAAAGTCAATGAT
>JBAPTW010000259.1:0-3971 GCA_049282355.1 Gammaproteobacteria bacterium
CGCCGCCACTCACTGCCGCGCGCGGCTCCCGCGGTTTCCTCCCTCGAGGCTTGTCGGACGCCTGCCTCCTGACCACATCATCTAAGCAATCTGTCCCACCAACCGGCAGGCATCCAACAACCCTTAACAAAAGTTACCATCAACTTGTGCGGCGAGTGCTCCCTCATCGAAGCCTGATGACGTCACGTCCGGCCAAGCTTTCCCGTACCCGCTCTCACCAATCAGTAGCGACAACGGTTCCGCCCACGATGCTCCGGCAGGTTGGTAGTTTCCTTCGGGCAAGCAATGATCGCATCCAACCGCTTGAATCGTCTGCGCGTAACTATCTGAATTGCAACGGTAGAAATTTAGCCGCTTGCGGACTTCGCCCTTTCGGGACTGGCAAGGCAGGAGAGAAGAATGGCCTGGAGAGAGCGAAAGTTGGGTTGAAATGGCGCGCTAGGCTAATCCCCGAAGTCCGCAAGAACCCGCATGAGCCCCCGCGAACCCGCGCCATCCCGCAATGAAAAAGGCCAACCGAGAACGGTTGGCCTTCTGGTATTGGTGGTGGGGTGGCAACCGGCATCCAACCCCGTTGATAGGGCTCTTGAGGGGTGGTGCGGGCTGATGCGAACGCCTGCGGGGTCAAGAGGACATCGCCGCTGGTGGTTTTCTCGTTGCGGACCGTCAAACGGTTTTTTTCCTTGGTTCGGTCACCGATATGACCGCCCAAACTCGTATGTCTCTCCGGTCCAGTTCGATCCCGGATTCGGGAATTGAACCCATGCCCGTCAGATCGCCACCTTCCATTCCCGCAGAAGCCCCACGGTCTGCGTCAGTCCCTGCTTCAGCAGCGTGTCCAGGTACTCGTCTGCCGTTTTCGGCGGGTTTTTCAGCGAGCGGCGGTGATTGGCGGCAGCCTCGCACACCCGGGCCGGGTGCAGATCGAGCAGGTCGAAGATGAAGTCATCGGGGTGCTGGGCGGCCAGGTTGTAGCGTTTGAGCGGCTCGGGCAGGAAGTCCTTGAGGTTGAAGGTCACGATCAGACTCGCGCCGCTGTGAATGGCGGCGGCCACCACATGACGGTCGTCTGGGTCCGGCAGTTCGAGGGACGGGATCAGATGCTCGAAGCCGGTGACGAGGCAGCCCCGCACATGGGCGTTCATCAGCATGCGGGTGCGCTCCAAGTCTTCCGGCTTGAGGTCCGGCCGCTGCGCGAGGACGTTACGTATCCACTCATCGTGGATCAGGTCGGTCCAGCGCGCCCGGAACAGATCGGTCAGGGCCAGGTGCATCAGGAAGTCGCGCAGCGGCGCCGGGTAGAGCACGCACGCGTCGTAGACGACGGTGAAGTGCGAGCTCATTCATACCCCATCTTGAGCGCCTGGGCCTGCTCCGCCAGGGCGTCGAGAGCCTTGCTGCGCTCGGCGTCGATGCGCTCCTTGTAGGCGACCACATCCTGGTAGCGAACACGGCGATGGGTGCCGATCTTGTGGAACGGGATCTCGCTGCGCTCCAGCAACTGCACCAGGAACGGTCGTGAGACGTTGAGCACGTCGGCGGCCTCCTGCGTAGTGAGCTCAGCATGGATCGGGATGATGCTGACCGCATTGCCCTCGCCGATCTCGGTCAGGACATCCACGAGCAGCCGCAGCGCCGACACCGGGACGCGAACCGGGTGGGCGGTACCCTTGTCGTCCACGATCTCGATCTGCTGCGTCTCGGCGCGGGTCTGCAGGTATGCGGACAGGGTTCGGCCGCTCTCGCGGGCGAGCGCGACCTCCTCTGCTGTGGGCAGTGGCCGGGTGGGTGCAAGCGTCGTCATGGCAGCCTCCTGGGAGCTTCAATCAGCGTCATGACAAGCAGTTTAAACGAAATAAACGAAAATCGCAATATCCGAAACGGCCGCGCAGGGGCTGGTGGACCATACACCCAAATCGACATCTGTTTGCGCCCAGTTGGTCGCAAGCCCGCGCTCCGCCTTGGCTCGCGGGCCGAACAGCGCCTTCATCGGAGCCCTGCCAACTCATGCGGAAGGAGACCAAGATCGATGTTTTTCACCTCAACCAGAAGCAGCTGGCCACCCGGTGACACATCAGCGAGGCGACACTCGAACGCTGGCTCAGCGAGGGAATCGGCCCGAGATTCCTGAAGCTGTGCGGTCGTGTCCTTTACCGTCAGGTCGACATCGAGGCTTACGAGGAGTCGTGCCTGGTTACATCCACCAGGTCGATCGGCGCTCAAACCAGCGTCGACTGAATGGTGTTCTGTTTCGTCGGCAGATAGCTGCAAGTGCCGAGCTTATGGAACATGACCACGCCCGTGGTCACAGAGAAAGTCCGCAGGTGCGGACGGATCGATCAGGTTGTTCTAAATCAACGAATTGCTGTCGTAGCGTGTGGACTGGTGCGGGTTCCTACAGGCTCTTACAGAATGGTTCGAACTCCTGCGGGGAGTCGGTGGGGCGGAACCCTGCGCGAAACCTAGATAACTCAGCGCCTTAGAACCGCTGCGAACTCCTGCAGAAAGGCGTGGGCCCCAGCCCCTGCTGTTGTGAATCTTATCAGTTTCCACCCGCTGTTGGCATCAGCTAAGTGCCTCAGATCGGCCGCCAGTTCGATTCCCATTTACGGAATTGAACCCGCGTCCGCATCTCAGACCGAAGCCCACAGCCGCTCGTCATCCTGGGTCGCCGCCCAAAAATCATCGAACAGTGCGAGCTTGGCTTCGTCCTTGGTAGCGTAGGTCTTGGGGCTGAAGCGGCTGCCGATCCGGTAGCCCCAACGCTTGAACTTGTTCATGTGCACGCCGAGGTTGTGGCCATCGACATTCAAGAAGCTGTTGCCCTTGGCGGAGACCCGCCACTTGCGCTGCAGCCAACGGGTGCGTCGGACGGCACGGTTGCGCAGCTTTGCCTCACACCGCTTCGGACTATCGTAGTCGCCGCTCATCTTCTCGGCGCAGACGCACCCGACATCGAAGTTCTTGTCCAGATCCGGGTGCTCCATGATGTGGACGTAGCGGATCTTCTCGTTGCCGCACATCTGGCAGGTCGCGTAGTCGGTTTCGTCTGCCGGCTCGCCGTCGGCCCGCAGGTCGACGACGCCCACGCAGTGCCATCCTTTGTGGGGACGCCCGCCTGATCCCATCGATTTCCGCTCATGCCAGATCACTCCATCTCAGAATCCCGGGTACTTCCGCCAGATCTGCTGGTTCAGCTCTTCGTCGTCGCTTCTCCTATTGCCGGTTAAACCAATCCTTTGGCTACCGTTCGTGTAACTTCTCACTAACTCCAGGTAGTCACGTTCGAGCCTGTGCCGCGCGGCGAATCATTTCGGGTAATGGCAAGATGGCGTTTGTCTGAGACACTCGGTCTTTAAGGTAATCCCAAAACGAGATTCGGTGCTTGCGGCAGGTCTTCTTTAGACTGGCAAAGGTGTCTCGACAGCGTTGGCCTGGAGCACTGCGGGTGCTGCCGCTGATCTTGCGTTTCTTCACATACTCCCGGATATCTCTCTCGCTTAAGTTGTTGTGAAGCGGCAACCACGGTTTCTCAAGGACCAAGAGCAATTCGGCTTTGTTACGCTCAAGGCGTCGCAGCGCTTGATTAAGGGTCTCAAAGTCGGTTCTGACGGCACAGATCTCATCAAAGCGCAGACTGATCTCCGTTTTCAGCGCCTCCTTGGGGGTGCCCTTGTAGGCCTTCAAGTCCGCATACAGGTCCCAAATCTGCTCACGCGCCCATGCCACGGCCTTGCGATGGCCCTCATTGAGTGGAATCAGTCGATTAATTCCTCGCTCGGCATGAATCCAACACAGCGCGTGTTCAAAGACATTGAACTGCCCGGCATCATCACTGACAATCGCCATCCCCGTCGGGAAGCCATGGGCGAGCAAACTCCCCATCAAGGCGCCTTCTGTGGCGATGACCCCGTGACGCTGGCCGAGGATGCCAAGTTGTTGCAGATGCACGAGCCAGTCCTCTTTCGTCG
>JBAPTW010000260.1:0-11703 GCA_049282355.1 Gammaproteobacteria bacterium
GTCCTTATAGGCTTGAGTCCGGCATCCCTGCCGGACACACCCTTGAGGCAAGGGGCTTGGCTGCCTAAAAGCGCTGGGCACGGTCCTATTCTTTTAATGGGGATGCCGACGGAACGATGAGCAGGGCCCGCGAACGCAACTTAAGGTAAATACTCTACTGGCGCCAATGGCTAGAATTCTGATTTTTGGCTGTGGTGATGTGGGCATCACCCTCGGGCACTTGCTCGCCGCCGATGGCCACCGCGTCTATGGGCTGCGCCGCGAGGCGAGCACCATCACCGCACCGCTGATCCCCTTGGCGGGAGATGTTACCAAGCCCGGTAGCCTCGAAGGGTTACCGTCCGTCGATTATGCTTTCTATCTGGTGGCGGCCACGGGCTATTCCGACGCCGCCTACCGGGAGGCCTATGTCGAGGGGGTCAAAAATGCCGTGGTCGCCTTAGGACAGTCCGGCGGTGTACAGCGGTTCTTCTTCGCTTCCAGCACGTCCGTCTATGGCCAGTGGGATGGGGCGTGGGTGGACGAAACCGCGCCTGCCGAACCAGATGGATTTTCAGGGCGCCGGCTGCTGGAAGGCGAGCGTACCCTCGCCAGCGGCCCTTTCTCCGCCACCGTGGTTCGCTTTGGGGGCATCTACGGGCCGGGGCGCCACCGCCTCATCGAGCGGGTGCGAAGCGCTAAGCCCTGCATCGATGATCCGCCGCAGTATACTAACCGCATTCATCGTGATGACTGTGCCGGGGCGCTGCGACACTTGATGAGCCTCAAGGCCCCGGAATCGCTGTATCTGGGAGTGGACTGTGAGCCCGTGGAGGAATGTCAAGTGATGACATGGCTTGCGCACAAGCTGGGAGTGGCGCTCCCGCAACGGGTGCCGGCGATGACGGCTGAAGTTTCGGCGCAACGTGGCAACAAACGCTGTCGTAATGCCCGGTTGCAAGCATCCGGTTATCGCTTTAAGTACCCGACGTTCCGCGAGGGCTATGGTGCGCTGCTGGCGCATTATGACACCCAGTGAACCGCTCAGCGATTCTCGGGTGTATTTGAGGCTGCAACTTGGGGGAGCTGGCCTTGTACCTGTGGTACCCACCGTTTAAGGCTAGCCGTTCGATGTCCTAAGAACACCGTGGGACTAAACACCTAGGTCATGAGGCGTGGTCCGGGATGGGCTTATCGGGACACGCCGTGAATACGTCCGTGTAGGCTCGTGCGCCGCCGTCCTGGCGGCACACGGTCCCGCCAAGCCTATCCCTGGACCCACGCCCCTCAAGGTGATTCTACAAATGAAGGTGTTAGTAACTGCTGGCGAGCGCGGCCAAAGGAGGAATATTCAATGTTAGTTCAGAAGAGCGTTTCCGTGGCCACACGGGGGCGTGGGACGTACGATGTCACGGGGCAGATTCAGGCGGTGGTCGCGAATTCCGGTGTCCGTGCCGGGTTATGCCATGTTTTTATTCATCACACGAGTGCGTCGCTGATGCTGTGCGAGAACGCCGACCCGACGGTGCGCCGAGATCTCGAAACGTTTATGTCGCGCCTCGTGCCCGATGGCGATCCTGAATTTCAGCATACCCTCGAAGGGCCGGACGATATGCCGGCGCATATTCGTACCGTGTTGACTCAGACCGGATTGCAAATCCCTGTTGCGCAGGGGCGCTGTGCCCTCGGAACTTGGCAGGGGATCTACGTCTGGGAACATCGCTTCGAAGCGAGTCAGCGCCGGCTCACGGTGACCGTACAGGGTGAGCCCACTGGGAGCGCATGATGTCAATCTCCCCACGCAGGCATCACATCGTGGCGAATATTGAGGTGATCGAGAATTCGCGCCACAACGAAATCAACCAGATCATCGATGGTTTTCGGCTGATGGTAAAAGCCGGGATTGGCCGGCAGGATGACAGCGCCGGCGCGAGCGAGGCGCAGCATATTTTCCAATTGAATGATCGATAGCGGTGTTTCTCGCAGCACCAGAATCAGCTTTCGCTGCTCTTTTAGGGCGACATCCGCGGCCCGTTCGATGAGGTTTCGGCTGTGGCCGGCGGCCAGCGAGGCGAGCGTTCCACTCGTGCACGGGCACACCACCATCGCCTCCGGGGCGTTGGATCCGCTGGCAACCGGGGCGGTCCATTGCTCTTTGCCAAACACGCGGATGCGGTCGGGCGGTACGCGGTATTGCTCGCTCAATCGAAGCGCCATTTCGCGCGGTCGTGTCGGCAGTTTCAGGCCAGCTTCCATCTCCAGTACCACCCGGCCCGGCGTGGAGATCATGAAATAAACCAGTCGTCCCGCCTGCAACAGTAACTGCAGCAAACGCAGTCCGTAGAGCGCCCCCGATGCGCCGGTCATAGCGAGTGCTATGGCGCCGTTAGACATGGGTCGCCTCGAGCGTTGCGATCAGGCGCTCATGGATTCCGCCAAAGCTACCGTTACTCATGACCACGAGATGGTCGCCAGAGCGCGCTGTCGCCGCCACCTCATCGACCACCGTCTCGACCCGATGGCATACATGGACTCGCTCGCCTAGCGCCGCCACGGCAGACGGCAAGTCCCAGGGAATATCTTCGGGACGATACACCCAAACGAGATCGGCCTCCCGCAAGGCCGGAGCCAGAGTGTCACGGTGAACACCGAGACGCATGGTGTTGGAGCGGGGCTCGATGATGGCCACCAGGCGTTGTTTACCAATACGCGTGCGCAGCCCGCTGAGCGTAGTGGCAATGGCTGTGGGGTGGTGGGCGAAGTCATCGTAAATGGTGATGCCATCGATACGCGCCCTTACCTCGAGACGTCGCTTGACGTTACGAAAGCTCGCCAATGCCGCGCATGCCAGCGCTGGAGTGACGCCCGCATGCCGGGCCGCGGCGATGGCAGCCAGCGCGTTGTGCACATTATGCTGGCCGAACAGATCCCACTGAACGGTCCCCACTGAAATCCCGGCATGGCGGACCTCGAAGTGGCTGCCGTCGGGTTTGATGAGTTGTGCCGTCCAGCCGTCGGCGGGGCCCGCAAAATGCTCTAGCGGCGTCCAACAACCCCGGGCCAGCACGGAAGACACGTTCTGATCGCAACCCGAGGCGATGATCCGCCCGCTCGCCGGAATAATCCGCAGCAAATGATGAAACTGCTGCTCGATAGCGGCCAAGTCGGGAAAAATGTCGGCGTGGTCATATTCCAAGTTGTTGAGCACCAGCGTTCGTGCGGGATAATGGACGAATTTCGAGCGCTTATCGAAAAACGCGGTGTCGTATTCATCGGCTTCCACCACAAACAACGTCGAGTCCCCGAGGCGTGCGGAAAGGCCGAAGTTCTCCGGGACACCGCCGATGAGAAACCCTGGGCAGAGTCCCGCACACTCTAAAATCCAGGCGATCATGCTGCTGGTCGTGGTCTTACCGTGGGTGCCAGCAACGGCGATCACGAAACGTTGCTGCAATACGTTCTCGGCTAGCCAATGCGGACCGGAAGTGTACTTCAGGCCCCGATCCAGAAGGTATTCGACGGTGGGATTACCCCGTGACAGCGCGTTACCGACGATGACGCAGTCCGGAGCCGGCACCAGGTGGCGCGCAGCGTAGCCGTTGTGCACGACGATCCCCTGAGCGGCGAGTTGCTCGCTCATGGGCGGATAGACGGCGAAGTCCGATCCGCAAACCTCGTGGCCGAGCTCTCGGGCAAGCCCGGCGATACCGGCCATGAACGTGCCGCAAATACCGAGGATATGGATGTGCATGTAACGAAATCCAATGAAATTTTAGGCTTAAGTGAGGTGTGAACCTGTCACCCGACTAGATAGTTACCGGAAAGATGGCGTTGAGGATATTGATGGTAATCCAGTAAAAAACCATGGCGAGCACCAGTCCCATGATGAATGCGGTGGAGAGCGCATGGCGCAGAATGTGCCCAGTGACCGTCAGGCTCCAACCGATGAGCAGCAACAACAGCAGCGCCGGCGTCACGGCTTCACTGTTCGTCTCGTTAGCCATGTGCAGCCAATTTGACAGGGGGATAGCCACCATCCCGATGAGCGTGCCGGTACCCGCTAGGGCGGTCAAGGTCTGCTTCAGGCGATTTTGCAACCGCTGTAGATGCAGAACCGATAGCGTCATGGCGGCAAGCAAAAGGGTATCCAGCAGCCCAGCCAGCAGTGCTTCCCAGAAAGGCAGAGCGACAGTTGATAGCAGTACGGCGCTGAATGTGTGGCCGATCAGTACCAGTCCAAGAAGCGGCGTCGATTCCGGCAGATCCTGCGGCCGCAGCCGGAGCAGGCAGATTTCGAAGAATGGCCTTATTATTTCGAGCAAATGGTTATCCGTCACCTAATGGGCTTGAGCTAGGCAAGCCCCGGCGCTCCAGTTCGATCTCCAGCCGACAACAAAGGAGGTGTCGAATCTCGGGGTGAGCCTTGAATCCTACGCCACGCGATGCTTGCTCACAGTATGGCACAGAACGCGCGTCGCGCAGCCATAGACTAAGGGTCTGCTAACACTGCTCCCAGGGCAGCCCGCGAAAGCGCCAACCGCCGCGCGTACCGCGGTGGTGATGTTCGTCCAGATCACCTTCGAAGCCCTCGTCGACGTGGTAGACTTCCTGAAAACCCGCGCCTAATAGCCTCGCCCCTGCCTCCAGTGAGCGCTTGCCGCTGCGGCAGATGAGGATGATCGGCGCACAACCGAGGCCGTCATGGCAGGTGACACCGCCAAGCATGAGCTTACGGATGTCGGTCACGAAATGCGGGTTGACTACCCACTCGGGCTCATCGATCCAGGGCACATGCACTGCACCCTGTGGATGGCCGACGAAGAGATACTCCATCGTCGATCGTATATCGATTAGCACGGTGCGGGGGTTCTCCTGGAGTATCTCCCAGGCTTGCGCAGGAGCGAGCGCTTTGGGCGCTTTAGCCGACATAAGTAATCCCCATTGTCTAGTAAAAGGTATCCATGAATAAAGCTTTTTTGTACCTATATAAGCCTGATTGCCATTTGTCAATAACAGCCAGAAGCTGGTCCCGGGTGCTGCGCAGATTGGCGGCTATAATGGAGCCCGCCAGTGCAACCGGTTACGCCTTCGATGCGCTCAAATTATCCCCGTACCGCCAAACCTCACGGCAAACGACGCGATCTGAAAAACCTGCGAGCCATCCTACCGTACGTGTGGGAGTTTCGAGGTCGAGTGGCGCTGGCGCTGTCCTGCCTGGTGCTGGCGAAAGTGGCCAACGTCGGATTGCCGCTGCTGCTTAAGCAGATTGTCGACAGCTTGAATGCGGGCCCGGGGCGCGAGATCATGCTGCCGATCATTTTGCTCCTGGGCTACGGGTTGCTGCGGCTTGCCAATGCTTTATTTAACGAGCTGCGGGATGCGATTTTTGCCAAAGTTCGTTACCGCGCCATGCGGCGGCTCTCCACTAAAATCTTGGGTCATCTGCATAACCTTAGCCTGCGCTTCCATCTGGAGCGCAAGACGGGAGCGATTTCTCGAGACCTTGAGCGCGGTACCCGCAGTGTCAGCTCCATTCTGAACTACCTGGTCTTCAACATCCTGCCAACGGCGGCGGAATTTGCGCTCGTGGCCAGCATTTTGTTGTTGAATTATGAACCGGCGTTCACCGTCGTCATCTTTGGTACGGTGGCGATATACGTGGCATTTACCTTTGCGCTGACGGAATGGCGGATGCATTTTCGACACACCATGAACGCGCTGGATTCGCAAGCCAACACCCAGGCCATCGATAGCCTCGTCAACTATGAGACCGTTAAATATTTCAACAACGAGCGCTTCGAAGCCGAGCGCTATGACCAGACCTTGGCGCGCTGGGAGCAGTCGGCCGTCAAGAGTCAAACCTCGATGTCCGCGCTCAATTTCGGTCAGGGTGCGATTATCGCCGTTGGCGTTACCCTGCTAATGGTATTTGCCAGCCAGGGCGTGGTGCAAGGTCGGTTGACCATCGGTGACTTGGTGATGGTCAACGCTTTTCTGCTGCAACTCTTTATACCCCTCAATTTCCTTGGCATCGTCTACCGTCAGGTCAAATACTCTCTTGCCGACATGGACCTGATGTTGAGGCTGTTGGAGAAGCGCGCTGAAGTCCAGGACGGCGATGACGCGCTGGAGTTAGACGCCGGGCGCGGTGAGGTGACGTTCGAGAACGTGAGTTTTGCTTACCATCGCAAGCGCCCCATTTTGCACCGGGTGAGCTTCACTGTCTCGCCAGGGCAAAAGGTCGCTGTCGTGGGTGCCAGCGGCGCCGGCAAATCCACCCTGGCGCGGTTGCTGTTTCGCTTCTACGACGTAACCGAAGGCAGGATCTTGATCAATGGGCAGGATATCCGCGATCTCACTCAGTCCAGCCTGCGTGCCGCCATCGGTATCGTACCCCAGGACACGGTGCTGTTTAATGCATCGATTTACTACAACATTGCCTACGCCTGTCCCGAGGCGGGGCTTGAGGGGGTGATACGCGCGGCCCGGCTTGCGCATGTTCACCACTTCATTGAAACCTTGCCGGAGGGTTACGACACCGTTGTCGGCGAACGCGGATTGAAGCTTTCCGGAGGTGAAAAGCAACGCATCGCAATCGCTCGCGTTATTTTGAAAAATCCGGCGGTTTTGGTTTTTGACGAGGCGACCTCGGCGCTTGATTCAAAAGCCGAACAGGCCATCTTGGCGGCGCTAGCGGAGGTGGCCGCCCACCATCCCACATTGGTTATCGCGCACCGGCTCTCCACCATCATCGATGCCGACGAGATTTTGGTGATGGATGCGGGACGTATCGTCGAGCGAGGATCCCACGGCGCCTTGCTGACGGCAAGCGGCACCTATGCACAGATGTGGGCCTTGCAGCAGCAAGCGCGGGAACGCCGCGGGCACCGCTGCGCTGCTGACGAGGCCGCCGCGCTTTTCGCCCAAAGGGAGTAGGGGCGACAGATCAGAGGGTGTTTGGTACGATCGGGCTTGTCAACAGGACCTCAGCCAGGATACGCCAGTCAAATTGTGGGAGTGAGCGAGTGGCAACGATAACCGAGCCGACAACTTGTGTAGACGCCGAGCCTTTCGCTTTGAGAGTGACCGATGACAGCATGGAACCGGAATTCAAGGCCGGGTGCATCATCATCGTTGATCCGACCGGAGTGGTTAAGCATGACGTCTATGTGCTTGCCGAGCATGGCGATGGCCATATTTTTCGGCAGTTAAAAAAAGTGCCTGAGGGCTATCATCTTGCGCCCCTCAACGATCGCTACCCCGTCATTGAGCTGACTTCCGGTATCGCCGCCATTAAAGGCGTTGTGGTGCAGCGTGCGGGAACGCGAAGACGCGATCACAAACGCTATTGAGAGGTGGTGAAGAAGCCATTGCGAGCGGCCCGAGAGGCGAGCCGTCGGCCGCGTCGATCCGAATCCTTGCAGCAGCCGCGAAGGAAGGCGCCGCGCTGGCCCTTTGCGGCTGTGGGACCAATATCAGTGCTTTCGAGAGCGTGTTCGGCGCCGCCCTCGATAGCTTGCGATCGAGCGCACAATTTGGAAAAAGGGGAGAGATTCCAGCTCCCCATGGATTTTTTTTGCGGCTCGAACGAGCCCGTAGACATTTTCAACGGCTCGCATGTCAGCCGCCTCAGCTAATAATTGTTGAAGACCAAGCAGCCCGCCCACTTGGACCTTCATTTCTTTCCCGTGGGGTAAGGCTCCCGGGGAAGCTGCCATTCCGAGGGCGAATTGGGCATTGACCCGCAGCAGCCTCAGTAACTCGTGACATGCCGGCGGCGCCGTTACGGAGCGGCAGCCCGCCGCCTCGCGATCTGCGATTTGCAGGCGTTGCGCATACTGACAGCCACACTGGCGGCTGAGGATGGCCTTTTCAAAGGGGCAGGCGCGCTCGTTAATGGCTCGATAGGCGCTTTTGTATTCGTCTTCGTTCATGAGAGCATCTGCCGTCGAGAGCCGCCATGCTTGTCTCGGAAGAAAAGGCCGTAAGCTTATGCGTTGAGTGCACCGTCCTCTCATCAAGGCGCCGCTCACGTCCTCGGCCACTCACCTGGACCTGTCGGGCGTGGTTACGTATCGGCCGCTATCGCCCTTTCAGCTCTGTGAGCTTACGGCGGTCCCGCTTAGTCGGTCTGCCTGTGCCTGGGGTGCGTTGCAGCGCCAATTGCCGGCGTTGCTCCCCCTCTTGGGCTCGATGAGCCTTGCTTTCTAGCGTTTCCTCATAAAGTAGCACGGCCTCTGGTGCAGGCCGACGCACTCTGGAGAGGCCTTGCACGGTGACCTCCCACAGCATTTCCCCTTTCCGAATAGTAATTCGGTCCCCAGTTCGAATCAGCCTGGCAGGCTTCACCCGCTGGTTCGCTACTTGCACTTTCCCACCAGTAATGGCCTCGGCAGCAAGACTTCGGGTCTTAAAGAAGCGTGCGGCCCATAGCCACTTATCGAGTCGTTCTGCTCCGACGGCAGTCGCATGTGCTTCTTGCATTATGCAAGCGAGCCGACCGTTACCAGTTACTCCACGGCGCAATCGCTGTGCCGGCGCGACTTACTAAGAACATCGTAAGTAATGCCACAGGGTCCGGAATAGGCTTGTGGGGACCGTGTGCCACCAGGAGGGCGGCGCCCGAGCTTACAGGGACGTATTCACAGCGTGTCCCCACAAGCCTATCCGGGACCACTCGCCTCAACAGTGACTTTACTAACGAAGGTGTTAGTAACACCCAAGCTCAACCTATTGTACTCGGAGCCGCGTGAGAAGCGCCTATCCAGTGAGGCTTGCGATTGCCTTGTCGATGTGCTGTTGGCGCTCCTTCATCGTTGCGATCGCCGTTTGCGCCTTCTGCGCAATGGTTTCGTCGGCTTTTAGTTGACCGTACGCCTGTACTACGTCGATTTCATCACTAAGGTCCAACGTGTCGCGTAACGAAATTCCCGTTAGCGAGCTGAGCTGACCGCCCGCATCCTTCTGGTCTTGGTAGATTCGGTACAAGGCCTTTGATCGCTCTGCGCCAATCGACAGCAGCACGGTAAACTTATTGTCGCTTACCGGCGCCTCGTGTTGCAGTTCCTCCCAAATCTTAATTGCTGCACCCATGTTCTCGCTGAGTTGCTGCAGCAGCGCAAGGCACTGCTTGCGCTCGTCGCTGCGCGGCGGTCCCCATTGCTTGACCACTTCGACTGCTTGCTCCAAAAGACTCATCACGAACTCCCTCTGCTCAACCAGCCCATAATGCTCGCCAGAGGTCGAACTTACGGTGTTGGTTTCAATAAATGCGCTGTCTTCATTGTTCAACAACCACGAATCAAGCACGGGCTGCTGACCCTGATGGCAATCCGGGCAGCGGGTCTAACCGTTGCTGTTTATCCAGCTTTGAATGGCTTGGTGTCCCCGCATCACAATCATCGATAATCACGGTCTTGCGCCTGCTACAGCGGTATTTTCTCCCGCGCGTCGGGTCCCCGCTGACTCATTACGCCCGGTGCAGAGGCGCATTATCAGTTATTGATCGGTTGATGGTGATCGATTATTCGTTGTCCGAGCTGGGTGGTCGGCGCTCGTGACGTTTTTTAAAAATAACTTTAAGGGGAACCGTTCAAGCGCTGGACCGACGTCTTCAAGGCTGCGGATAAGGCAAACCCGATAGCGCCATCACTTTCTCACCCACTCCTCGAAACTGGCGCTGTCGCGACTTTCGCCCGCCTCATAGCCCGCCTCATAGGCATCCGTAATCCGTTGCTCTTCGCGTTTTGGATTTTGCAGGTAACCCCCAATCCAGCCTTGGATGTATTCCTGGTCCACGCCGCTTTTTTCCATCTTGTCGATGGCCTCGTAATATGCCTTCATGTCCATTTCTGCCACCTCAAAAGGCAGGTCCGCCCCACCGGTTTATAAGGGTTTGTTTATTATCCATACCCATTAGTCTATCAGCAAGTAATAATGTACCATAATATAAATGGACGGCGGCGGCACGGGCGCGCAATGAGGTCAAGATCAGGGTTAGGAGTGGTTCTGCCAAGCGAGTGAGTTATGCGCCCCTATCATCTGCGTACTGTATTGGATCAGGAATTCTTGAGCACTGACGCGGGGCACCATACCCCAGTCATGATTTGGGGGCCGCCCGGTGTTGGTAAATCGCAGGTCATTGCCCAGGTGGCGGCTCGTCACGGGGTACCCATCATCGATATACGGTTGTCGCAGCTTGAGCCGAGCGATCTGCGGGGCATTCCGTTTCGTGTCGGCGAGCATGTGGAATGGGCGGTGCCCTCGATGCTGCCTGACGGAAGACGCCACGGTCCAACCGGTCTGTTATTCTTGGACGAGATTACTTCGGCGCCTCCCACGGTTTCCGCTGCGGCTTATCAGCTGATCTTGGATCGGCGCCTTGGCGCCTATGAGATTCCCGATAGATGGGCTATGTTTGCGGCCGGAAATCGCCAAGGTGACCGCGGAGTGACTTATACGATGCCGGCTCCGCTCGCCAATCGCTTCGCTCATTTTGAGTTTGAAGTCAATCTCGACGATTGGGTTGCCTGGGCTTATGCCAACGGCATCGACGAGCGCATCATTGCCTTCTTACGTTTTCGCCCTGAGCTACTGTTCGAATTTGATCCGGCCCACAATCCTGTGGCTTTTCCGTCGCCTCGCTCCTGGGAGTTTGCCCACCGGGCGCTACAAAAATTCGCCGATCATAGCGAAGTGCTCCTCGGAACGTTGCAGGCCTGTGTAGGCCCGGCGGCCGGTATCGAGCTCAATGCGTTTATCAGCAATTTGGACCGCATGCCCGATCTGGATGCCGTCGTTCGCGGTGAGGATGTGCCGATTCCGGGGGAGATTGATCTGCAATACGCTATCGCGAGTGCGCTGGTGGGGCGCGCCATTCGCGCCAAGGACAGCCTAGACGCGCCGATCGTCCACGGTAACATTTTGAATTTCGCGAAACGCTTACGGCCACGCGAGATGGGCGTGATGCTGGTGTCCGACATGCACCAGGCAGTGGGGCAGGAGCTATTCAGTCTGTCCGAATTTGCCCAGTGGGCAAATGCTGTTGCCGACGTCATGCTGTACGGGGATTAGCATCCGGACGCCGAGCGATGCAATGATGACCGACGACCACGCCGACGATCTCGCAGTTAAACTGTCCGCGGCGCGTACCCGGCTGATCCTCGATAAACCCTTCCTGGGGGCGCTGGTGTTGCGTCTGCCAACCAAGGCGGCGGATCCGAAGTGGTGTCCAACGACTGCCACCGACGCCCGTTGCTTCTATTACAATCCGCAGTACCTCGAGGCACTCAGTCTCGCTCAGACCGAATTCGTGTTGGCCCACGAAGCGCTTCACTGCGCTCTTTCGCACTTCGCTCGACGTCAACACCGCGTCAAGTATCGCTGGGACGTTGCTTGCGACTATGCGGTCAATCCGCTGTTGATCAAAGAAGGCTTCGAGCAACCCCCGGGGACGCTGTGGGACCAAAGCTTCGATGGGATGACGGCAGAGGAAATTTATCCTTATATCGACGAGAACAATGCCGAGGAGCCGATGGACCGGCATCTTTATGATGCTGAGGAGAGCGGGGGCAGCGGCGCTGAGCCTGACACCGCAGACCAACACGAGCCGCCATCGGCAGACGGATCGGGTGGTTCGGGTACCGAGGGTGAACAGCCGCGCGCCGATGCGCAGTTTGATCCTGGCGCAGGGGGTGCGCCGCAGCCGCGGCCACTGAGCGAGGG
>JBAPTW010000261.1:0-1884 GCA_049282355.1 Gammaproteobacteria bacterium
AGTTCGGTCGTCGTGTCCTTGTCACCGCGCTGGTCATCCGCGAGTACTTTGTTCAGCCTACGCTGGTGAGAAATGCGCTTTGAACTTCTAGTCTTTTTGTTCAAGATTTCGGAGGTAAGGGACTAACCAGGTGGACGCGTCAGAAATAGCGTGCTGGGGCGCTTACTCATATGGCATTGGGTGTAGAAATGCAAGAAATTTATTTCTCGATCACATTCTACTCGGATTGCGTAAGAACACGGTAGGCTAGGCGTGTTCGATCTAGCTCGGATCATTCATGCGACCCATAAAAACTATGCTTCCGGTCTGTTTTTCCTGAATCAGAAAGACAAATGGATGATCTGCCCTGAACTGGGGATTAATAACGATACTGGTTCGCTCCATAACTATACCAGTAATGCCAGCGGCCTCGGTTCCTTCCTCATTGACTTCGATAAACGCCTTGTGCAGGGCAGCCGAAATATACAATTCGCGTGTTTCCTCCATCCCGGAGAAGTCCGCATCATCACTGAAGGCGTCAATCATCCCCATTGCCTTGAGGGCCTCTTCTAAACCGAAGGCATATTCCAGCTTAAACTTTGGGAACCACACGTCGACTTCTTGTTCACGCAGCTCGCTCGTCCATTCCCTAAGATTCTTAGAGGTTAGGTTACTCTCGAGTTCTGGAAGTCCATCGCCGTCTTTTGGTAGCAAAACGAGCATAGACAAATCCTCGCCGGCATAGGGCATCTCCAGTATTTGCAAATTCTCGTCTGCCCAGTAACCGAAATCTCCTTCCTGATGCATCATTGGGATCGTGACTGTCTTTTTTCGGGATGTCTTAAACGAGTCGTCTTGCGTATCCTCTTCATCGAACTGACCTTCCCAGTTCCCTTTAAAGTAAATCGCATTAACCAGGGCTAATCGTGTCTCCTTATCAAGAAGGCCAGGACCGATGGCCTCCTTAATCTTATCTCTGGTCTTATCCTCAACCCATTCATTGATTGTTTGACGAGCCTTTTCAGTCTGCCGCAGGTAGTCAAGGGCAGTGATGTCTGCCTCATACACTGTTTTTATAAGGCTCAGAAATTCTTGCCTTATGGGATATCGGTTACTCGGCCACAGGGAGTTCGCGATAAGAAGCTCTACGTTGCCTTTTTGCTGAACGTTCTTCAGTTTGGTCTGAAGATTCGAAAAAGCCGGATGGATTTTGTCCTGTTGAAGGGAAAGGTGCATCCCTTCCCTCATCTGACTCGCTGTCTTGCCTCGCGCGCCGGCATATGTCATGGCAAGGGCAGTTGATATGCTGTAGGGGGAGAAAAAGACGTTGTCCGCAGCGATGCGGAGCTTCTGATACAGCTCAAAGGCAAATGCAGAATTGTCTTCAACAAGAGTTCTTTCGTCTGATGCATGCACAGAGCCCGATAGTAAATAGGGTAGAACTAGGAGCGGAATTGCAAGCACCGACAGAGCCTTGTGTGCACATCTCATAGCGGTTCTCCGTCTTTGCGCACCATTTACTGGAGGGTTACCGGCAAGGTCTGTGCAATGCTCGGCGTGCAGTTCTTAGCCTGAAGTCTTTTGGGAATTCGACCGTCTCCATACAGGGTCCAGGGCAATCGCGCTATGTAAGGGGTTGACAATTGGCTGAGTGATGAGGTAGCAGGGATGAATTGATGTTATGGAGATGAATGATGCGTCCACTGTTGCCCGACCCGCGTCCTTACTTCGCCGAGCTGCCCGATCCTCGCCGCGAGACTCGGAACAAACTGCATGAACTGCATGACATTCTGATGATTGTCCTGTGCGCCGTGCTCAAGCGGGGTGGAGGACTGGGTGGGGATGGAAGCGTTTGCCGAAGAAAAGGAAAACTGGCTGCGCGGGTTTCTGAACCTGCCCAATGGC
>JBAPTW010000262.1:0-2409 GCA_049282355.1 Gammaproteobacteria bacterium
CACGGGGAGACTAGCCTCCTTGGCGAGGCGCGCACAGCCGCTTCCATCGCCCGACACCAGATCCTGACTCGCCCTCGGCAAATCACCCGCAACCCGCTGGTACTGGCCTTGGGTCACCTCGGTGATCGCTATGGCGAAGGGCTGTCTTGGTAGGTGCTGAAACCGTGTTTTCTCCGCTGCGCTTGGGAATACCGACCCCGGCGTTGGCAACAGCACCATCTCGGGACGCAGCGCACCGCTTTGCTGCTTCGATTTTTCTGTCAGCAATTGAGCGTACTCCTGGGTACGCTCCCTGACGAGCCACCAGGGGAGCACCAAGCTCAGCAATAGCAGCAGTGCACCGAGCAGCTGGACACCGCGCCCGGGCAAAAGGATAGTGGGTTTGAGCCGCACATGGCGTTCGGCATCCATCACTGCTCGCCTCCCAACTTGAAGGTTGAGATCAGTTCTTTCCCGCTTCCGCCCTCTGAGAGGAATTTATTTCGGCCTTCGCCAACATACAGCATTCTCTCGTTCGTCTTCTGTGCTACGGCGATCCGGGGACACTTCGCACTCCAGAGTGCCCATTCTAAAGCGTCGATGACGTCAGCCGACGACTAGGTTCTAGCTAACGCTTTTCGTCGACGCCTGGAAAGGGCAAACTGCCGCCGCGTGCTTTCACGCTTGCAGAATTTCAGGAGATCCCTATTCACACCGCCGAAAACATGCCTCGCTCGAAAGCGAGATTTTCTCCTGCCGAGAGGCGGCAACAAGCAGACACTCAAGCCGCAACGGGCACGGCCGTCCGCGCGGAGCAGGTGCGCTTGCTTTACCGCCAAGCCAGCACCACCTTGGTCACAAGCCTCATCGCTGCCTGCTTTGCCGCTGTGCTGCTGTGGGTCACCGTCGACGGCGTTGGCGTTGCGCTCTGGGCTACGGGCCTCATCACTGTCACCGGCATCCGATTACTGCTCGTCGCCCATTTCCTGCAACTTAAGCCCGCTTCTCCCGGGCCACATTGGGCACGGCGCTATACCGTCGGTGCCTTTCTCGGCGGCCTTGCGTGGGGAGCCTCGGCGTGGCTGTGGAGCCCCGCCTGGAGCGCCTCGGCGCAAGTATTCCTAGTGCTCCTCCTCGCCGGTGTCACCACCGCTGCTCTCCCCGCCAACGCCGTCTGGCTCGCTGCTTTTGTCGCCTTCCTGCTCCCGGCCATACTGCCGCTGGCGGTCATGCTGATGATGACTGGCACGGGAATGTATGCGGGCATGGGAGCTGGCGTTCTGCTCTACTCCGGCTTTCTGTTCTTGAGCGCTCGCACCTATGGGGCAAGCGTGCAGCAGGCGCTGCAACGGCGCTTCGAAAACCAACATTTGATAGCAGGGCTGACCGGCGCCAATCGAGCGCTCGAGGCGGAGATCGCAGACCGCCGGGAGGCCGAGCAGTCCCTCCAGCGCACGATGACCGCGGCGGAGTCTGCCAATCGCATCAAGAGCGAGTTCCTGGCCAATATGAGCCACGAGATTCGTACCCCAATGAACGGCATGCTGGGTACTCTGGAGCTGTTGAGTGAGTCAACGCTTGACAGCGATCAGCGAGACTTGCTGCGTACAGCACACCATTCCGCAGATGCACTGTTGACCATCATCGACGATATCTTGGACTTGACCAGAATTGAGGCCGGAAAGCTGGCACTCGAGAAGCAGATATTCGATCCGGGCCACCTTGTCGAGGAGGTGACGAGCCTTTTTGCCGCCGCCGCGACGCGCAAGGGCTTGGAGCTTGCCTGCTTCGTGGCACCCAACACCCCCACAAGCATGGCCGGGGACCCCACGCGGATACGACAGATCCTGACCAACCTTGTGGGCAACGCCATCAAGTTTGCCGAGCAAGGCGAGATTGTACTGCGCGTGCAAGGGACAGCGTCCGAAGTTGACCGTCCGGCGCTCTGCTTCGAGGTTCAGGATACGGGCATCGGCATTCGCCCGGAGGTCCGGGAGAAGCTTTTCGAGCCGTTTGTACAGGCGGATGCATCGACGACGCGACGGTTCGGCGGTACCGGCCTTGGCCTTGCCATCAGCCGCCGGCTGATAAAACTGATGGGCGGCAACATCGGTGTGGACAGCACCCCCGGGCAATGCAGCCGGTTCTGGGTAACCCTGCCGTTCGACAACCAAAGCCCAAGCGATAGGAATCAATCTGCCGTCACGAGCGATCTTCAAACCGCCAAGGTGCTGGTGGTGGATGACCACCTTAGCACGCGAGAATTTCTCTGCCAGTACCTGCAAGCATGGGGGGCTCTGCCCGAGGCGGTTGAAGGGAGTAAATCGGCCCTCGTGGCACTGCGGCGTGCTAAAGCGGCGGACGCACCTTACGCTGTAGTGCTGATTACCGTCCAGGACACCGAAATAACCGAGATTCTCGGCGGCGATT
>JBAPTW010000263.1:0-2737 GCA_049282355.1 Gammaproteobacteria bacterium
GCAACGCGCCCAAAGAGGTGCTCACCCTCTTCGTCCAATACAACAAACTCGCGTAACCTGTTGAGCGCTAAACCAATACCTTTTTCTTAAGGACTATAGAACACTGCTGCAGACACGCTAGACGTTCGCTAAAGGTCTCTCAGCGGCCGGCTACCCGATCCTCAACGAGGTGGTACTCAACCAGGTGCTGGTGCGGTGGCACGGTCTGGCAGGGTAAGCTGGCTATGCGTATCGTCGTGGGCGACCACCCAGGAGGATGTGGAAATGAGCTTGGCAGCGATAATTCGCCAAGCCCGAGAGTGTGTAGCCTGACGCAGATTCTCCGCCGATGCAGACACCCACACCGCCCTTTTGCATACCTCCAATCCACAACTTTCAGTTATACCTCTTCTCTGATGCTCGTGCGGGCGGGCTTGACCGCGACGGCATGTTGGGATTCGCCAAGGCCATGTATGATGGATCCTAATGCGAGCTAACCATGCCGCCGACCATTGGCTTGATCGGCAGCATCGTTTTTCCACGACCACGCCTTAAAGGAGGCATCTGTATGAAAACGAACATCGGAACCATCGACAGGATCCTGCGGGTCATCGTCGGAATCGGCCTGATCAGCCTGGCGTTCATCGGCCCTCAAACCCCTTGGGGCTGGATTGGCGTCGTGCCCTTGCTGACTGCCCTTGTCGGCTGGTGCCCCGCCTACGTTCCCTTCGGCATCTCCTCCTGCTCGAAGGACAGCGCGACCTGACGCGGGGTCGCCAGGTCTCTGCTCGCGACCCCTCGGAGTCGACCGCGGGTAGGTCTGCTATTCGAAGGCACTCCAGGCCGAATTGAGTCCGTCTCCAGTCAGAATCATCTGACCCAGCGCCAAGACCCCGAACGTCGTGAACACCATGGCCGCGGTCCGGTGGACCCAGTGCCTCGAAATCTTCCTCAACAGGGTAGCGCCGAACAGGATACCGACCGATGAGACGGCCCAAAGGGCCAGGGTGCCACCGACGAATACGGACCAGGTCGCGCCGGTACCCGCCACCCGGGCGATCATTGCCAGCTGGATCTTGTCCCCGAGCTCTGCCACGAAGATCATCGCGAAGCTGGCAGCGAGCCCGCCGAGGGCATGCGCACCGTCGGTCTCGTGCGCTGTTTATTTGCGTCGAAAAGTGATCCACTTTCAGGGGTGATTTGCATCGAAATTTGACCCACGTATAAACCCTAGCCTGCTTACTTTTTGAGCAGGAGTGAAGGAGTGATTGACGTGGCGTTATTGAGTGTGATGCGACGGTGGCATTTTCGAGAAGGCATTGGGATCAGAGCGATCGCGCGACGAACGGGGCTGTCGCGCAATACGGTGAAGAAGTACCTCGTGGAGGGGATGCTCGAGCTGAAGTACCCGCGGCGTATGAGCCCGAGCAAGTTAGATGCGTTCGCAGAACGGCTAACAACTTGGCTTGAGGCGGAGCAAAATAAAGGACGCAAGCAACGACGCAGTTTGAAGCACTTGCATCGAGACTTGGTGCAACTGGGTTTTGGTGGTTCCTACGATCGGGTCTGTGCCTTTGCCCGAGCGTGGCGGCAATACGAGCGCGAGCGGCTAAAGCGAGCGGCACGAGGGACGTTTGTCCCATTAGTGTTTGCACCGGGCGAGGCGTTCCAATTTGACTGGAGCGAAGAGTGGGCGCTGATTGCGGACACACGGACTCGGCTGCAGGTCGCCCAGTTCAAGCTCTGCCACAGCCGTGCTTTCATTCTGCGCGCTTACCTCTTGCAAACCCATGAAATGTTGTTTGACGCGCACAACCACGCCTTTCGGGTGCTCGGTGGGGTTGCGCGTCGTGGTCTCTATGACAACATGAAGACGGCGGTCGACCGGGTCAGACGGGGCAAGCAGCGTGATATCAACGCACGGTTTTCGGCGCTTCTCGGCCACTATCTGTTTGAGGCCGAGTTCTGTAACCCGGCCGCGGGCTGGGAGAAGGGCCAGATCGAGAAGAACGTACGCGTGAGGGGCCATCGCCTCTGGCATGACGCGCCGGGCTTCGCGTCGCTGGAGGCGCTGAACCAGTGGTTGGAGGAACGCTGTATCGCGCTGTGGTCGACGATCCCTCACCCGGAACAGCCGGCGCGCCGGATTGCCGAGGTCTGGGCCGAGGAGCGCCCTCAGTTGTTGGCCAGCCGGCGCCCCTTCGACGGGTTTGTGGAGGAAGCCAAGCGGGTCTCGCCAACATGTCTGGTGTCGTTCGAACGCCACCGATATAGCGTCCCTGCCCCTTATGCCAATCGCCGGATCAGCCTGCGGGTGTATGCCCATCGGCTGGTGATGGTGTCCGACAACCGGGTCATTGCCGAGCATGAGCGGCGGATCACGCGTGCCCCCTCATGGGACGCACCGTTTACGATTGGCGCCACTATTTGCCGGTCGTGGAGCAGAAACCGGGGGCCTTGCGAAACGGCGCGCCCTTCACCGAGCTGCCTGAAGCCTTCAAACAGTTACAGCGGATTTTGCTCCAACGCCCCGGCGGTGACCGGGAGATGGTCGAGATCTTAGCCTTGGTCCTGCGCCACGATGAGCAAGCGGTGATGATGGCGGTGGAATTGGCCTTGGAGGCCGGCGCACCTTCTAAACCCCATGTGCTCAACGTGTTGCATCGCTTGCTGGAGGCGACCCCCCCGGCGCCCATTTGCCCGCCACCGGCCCTTCGGCTTCAGGTCGAGCCGGAAGCCAACCCCGGGCGCTATGACC
>JBAPTW010000264.1:0-8230 GCA_049282355.1 Gammaproteobacteria bacterium
CTGGTCAAACCTGCCTTACACTTTGGAAGAGCGGCAAGAAACATAGACACCACATATCTGCGGCTTCTGAGGCCATTACCACAGCGAGTGAAGTGTAAAGTAACCACCCTGCAATTTGTTCAGCCCCGGCTGCTGCCACCGGCCGAAAGGACAAAAAGTGCCGAAACGATGACCATGGCCGAATTTTCAATCCTCTTGGGCTTCACCGGTCATGGGCACAAAGCGCACCGGCAAAAGCGTCTCGCGGGTTATTCCCTGGGCCGTTTTGGTAATGCGAATGAGTTGTTGATTGAAGCCACCCACAGGCATGACCAAATGGCCGCCGATTTTAAGCTGTTCCAATAACGGTGGCGGGATGGCCGCAGGTGCCGCCGTCACCAGAATAGCGTCAAAAGGTGCTTTTCCAGGCCAGCCCTGGTAGCCGTCGCCGACTTTGACGGTGACGTTCTCGTAACCCAAACGGTGCAGCCTCGTGGCGGCGGTTTCTCCTAGGGCTTTCACAATCTCGATGGAATAAACTTCCTTGGCGACTTCTGCCAGAACCGCGGCCTGATAGCCGCTGCCGGTGCCGATTTCCAACACCCGATCACCGGGCTCAATTCGGGCCGCCTCAGTCATAAAGGCAACGATGAACGGCTGCGAGATGGTTTGTCCGTGCCCGATGAGAAGAGGCGAATCCACATAAGCCAACGCCCGTGAATCGGCCGGCACAAACTCGTGGCGAGGAACCTTGCCAAGGGCCGCAAGTACCCGCGGATCCTCAATACCCCGGGCGGCGATTTGAGTTGCCACCATCTGTTGACGCTGCCCCTGCAAATCGGCCTCGCGATGACCGGCAGTTTCACCGTTGAGGTTGCAGCTACCCACCACAACGGCCAACACCAATAATAAAGCAGCAATGCTCTGCTTGCTGAATTGACTTGGGACCATGGGCGTTACTCACTATCGCAGGTGTCTTGGCTGATCTCATGGCGCTCCGCCAGGCGGTGTAATTTCCAGCCTCGCTCAATCCCCCAAAAGCCGTTTTAGCTCATCGATGGCCGGGTGCCGCTGGACTCTCCCACTCCTTGCTTGATTGGTAACCTCGTCTGGTCGAATTGCGGGCGACTGCTGGCCGGCCACTCCTTAATATGCAGATCCTGCTGCGGAAAAGGAATGAGAATATTGACTTCTTTTAGGGCATACCACATACCACGATTGATCGCGGATCGCATACCCAGCAGGCTCTCTTTACTGACGTCGATGTAGTATTGCACCCGGAACTGAATGGATGAATCGATAAACTGCCATAAGAGAACCATTGGGGCTGGCTCTGCCAGGACACCGGGGTGGCTGGTGACGACCCGCTCCAAGGTTTCTCGCGCCACATCGGGATCGGCATCGTAACTGACCCCGATCCACAGCACGGTGCGAACAATACTGTCGCTATGGGTCCAATTGGTAAAGGCATTGGTGACCATATCGGCATTGGGAATAATCACTTCCTGATTGTCCCAGGTCCTCAAGCTCACCGAGCGCATACCGACGCGCGTCACCTCTCCTTCGTTCGCCCCGACGGTGACAATATCACCGGCCCTCAAGGGTCGCTCAATCAGCAACAACAAGCCGCCCAGAAAGTTACTGGCGATCGCTTGCATGCCTAAGCCGATGGCGACGCCAACCGCACCGGCGAACACCGCCATCGTGGTGAGGCTCACTCCCGTGCCGCGAAGCACGACGAGCAACCCAATGAGCACGACCACATATTGGATGAACACCGACAGGCTATGACGCACCCCGAGATCATGGATGCGGTAGAACGCCCAACGATAGGTGACGCCCCGTAGCCAGCGCCCGAGCGCGATGATGAGCAGTGCCCAAAAGAGCGTTACCATGATACGGTATGCGCTGATATCGACACCCCCCAGCGAAAACAGCGGCTCGTCGAGTGCTTGTGAAACCGTGCTCGCGAGCGCCGTCCCGCCCTGGATCCCGTACACCTCAGAGAGCACCAACAGGGCGCCGATGAAAAGCGCTACCTCAAGGATTCGATGCATCGGCGCAATGACGTCTTGGGTCCACAGCAACCCGTAGCTCGAATGCGTCACCGCAAAATTCTTCAGCACAATGATGCCGTCGCTAAGCAGACCGCGCGCCGCCTGCCAACAGACAAAAACTAACAGAAAAATCCCCAGATACCAGGCCACCATCCAGGCTAAGTTGAGATAGCCGACAACCCCGATAAGCCCTGTGCCAACAAAGGAAAGCAGCAGAAAAAGACTGACAAAACGCAACGTTTGAAACCATAGGCGCTCAGCGTAACGCGGCACGAGCAGTTCCAGCGCAAATTCACGCAGTTGCAACAGCAGGGGAAATACCAGCAGCAAATAGAGCATGAATGCGCGGTCCATGACTTCGCTGGTGGCCTCCGGCAATCCGCTCAGATGGATCAGCAGCACCACGGCGCCGAGGGTTCCACCGATCAGTACGCTCCAGCGCAGGCCGGTAAACAGCCGTGGAGGAATACGCTCAGTTCGTACATCGGCGGCAGCTAGCACCTGCCCCACAAAGGTAAAGACCGCCTTGATGATCACACCCACCAGCACCAGGGTCGCGATAATGCCCTTGCCGGGTTGGGGCACTTCAATTATCCACACGACGCTCAGCAGCGCCAGGGTAAGACCAAGCCACAGCAAATTGCGCTGAATCATACGAAGCAGCGCTAGAGAAACCGTCCCCACGAAGGTCTTGACTCTTCCCGTCGATGCCACCTGGATCCCACGCTGCGACGCGTGCCTTAGCCACCCCATGAGCCCAACCACGAGGCCAAGCACCATCACGAGCCCGGCCCATCGCCACGGCGGTGCCTCCACTAACGCCCGGGCGGCGGCCACCACACTCAGTTGCACCTGATACAAAATGGCCTTAGGGGTATCTGCAAGGTTGCCGAGCAATTCCCGCCATTCCTCTGGGGTACCGGGCAGCGCGCTGCAAGCGAGTAAATTTTGCCGAAGGGTGGCTTCATAGCGGGCCTCGAGACGCGCTTGGAGGCGAGTCGCCAACGCTAGCTGCTCGCCAACCCGCTGTTGACGCCGCGTTGCCGCTTTCAACAGCGACTCGATGGCGCGACTGGCTTCGGCGGCTTCCTTGCCGTCTCGGCCGATGAGCTTCTTTTGACGTTCCGCCAGTGGCTTTGCTTGGATGAACAGCTGCTCGGTGGCTTGAAGCTCCGCCAGCAGGCTCTCGAGCTCTCGCCGTGCCCCTTGCAGGAGCTGCGGTTTCGGATCGCTGCGCCGCGCGAGTAAATCCAGTCGCTCCAAGTCCAGCTCGATGCCGGCCAAGCGGATATCGTGATGAACGAGCCTCGCCCGTGCCTCGGCGATCTTGATCGACATCGCCAACAGTAGACGCTCTTCCTCGGTGAGCCGCTCGCTTTCTCCTGCAAGTCGCTCCCGCAGTTTGGCGGCGCGGCCGAGGTAGGTCTGCTGCTCTTTCTGCAAGGCCCGCTCTCGCTCCTCGCGCGTAGCCAGCTGTTGCTGCTCGAGTTGGCCATAGTAGGTATCTTCGACCGCAGCACGCCAGGCTTGCGCCAGCGAGCGACGTAATTTCGCTAATTCAAGACGCTCCCTCAGATTATTCTGACGCTGGTATTCAGCATCCAGTGCCCGCCGCTGCTCGGCCAAGTCATGGCGCGTTTGTGCCAGCTCGAGGGCACGCATGGCGGCCTCGGTTTGTCCTCGAGCCGGATTTTCTAACCATTGTGCGCGTGCTTCGAGCTCGCGTACTGACTTTTCCAGGCGCTTGATGCGCCGCTTTGCGTCCACCAAATCAAGCTCTAGGCTCTCCTGGTGCAAAGCGGCTGCCTCGGCATCGATACGCGCCTGCTCCACCATCCCCGGGGTCACAGCACTGCGTTTGAGCTCGGCAATGCGCCGCGGCAAGCTCTTGGACAGCCCCTGGATCTCTGCTCGGCTGCGGTCGATGAGGGCGCTCTGCTCTTGCGGAGTGAGTTGGCGATCCTCCTGCCATTCCAGCGTACCGAGGGCCTCCGGCAGGCGTGCGTTCGTGTCCTTGTTCGCTGCGGCGAACGCCGAGGTGCTGAGTAAGCAGGCCAATACCGGGACTGAATACCGCAACCAATGAAGTAACCTTAAAAACATCGCAACTTCTGCTTTCCCGTGTGCTGGCAAAACCTTAAATGAGCTCTGTTTACGCCGCCGGAACAAAAGTGAAAGGCCGAAACATCGACAGATAACCCCTCGTTCACAACAACCCGGAAAGCACTGTCGCCAAACCAAGGAAGCTGAAAAATCCAGCGATGTCCGTCACGGTGGTGAGGATAATCGAGCCCGACTGCGCGGGATCCTGGCCAGTCGCCTCCAGCAGCAACGGGATAGCGGCACCGGCAATCCCGGCGATCAGCATGGAAAGCACCATCGCCAGTGCCACCACACCCGCAAGGCCTGGAGAGCGACTCCACAGGAAAACACCTATCGCCGTGACCGTGGCGATAACAACACCATTGAGCACGCCAACGATGCCTTCTTTGAGAAGCACTTGGCGACCGTGACGCAGGCGGATCTCACGCAGCGCCAGCCCGCGCATGGTCACCGCCAATGCTTGAGCACCGGTATTGCCCGACTGTCCGGCAACGACCGGCATCAGCACCGCGAGTGCCGTAAACTGGGCGATGGTGCCTTCGAACAGCCCGACCACGGCCGCGGCGAGAAACGCCGTCAGCAAATTCACGTTGAGCCAGGGAAGGCGTTTGCGAATCGCCAGCCACGGCGACGACAGCGCGCGTTCGTCCTTGCTGACCCCCACGAGGGTTTGCATTCCCACGGTGGCCTCCTCCTGAACCGCCTGCACCAAGGCATCGTGGCGAATCACGCCCAGCAACCGACCGTCTAGATCCACCACCGGGATCGATGACACCCGGGAGTGCGCCAGGGTTTCGATGACCTCATCGCGCGGCGCCAGCGCGTTAATGGCAAACGGCGCCGGTCTCATGAGATTTTCGAGAACATCGTCGGCCTCGGCCAGCGCCGCATCAACGAGTGGCACCATGCCGAGCAGCTTGCGCTCGCCATCGACGATCAGAAGATACTGCGGCCCCTCGCGGCGCACTGCGCGTAACCAACGCCGCGCCTTGCGCAGCCGCGCAAGCGCCTCACCCACCGGCGTCTGCGGGGTGAAAGAAATAATGCGCCTATCCATGAGGTGGCCAGCAACATCCTCGGGATAGCTCAGGAGCTCTCGCAGATCCTTAGCCAGCGCGTCCGGTAGTAGACCGAAGTAGCGCTCCCGCACCATCGCGTCGAGCTGACCGAGTAGCAGCGCACTGTAAGTGCTTTCTATCATCGTCAGCAGCTTGCCCGCTCGTTCATCGCTTAACTGCAACAGACATTGCATCGCCATAGATGGTGCGAGCCTCTGGAGAACGCCACTGGCTCGCACTGTCGATTGCTGCTCCAGGAGCGCGACTACCTCGTCGACTCCCGCATCCTCGAGAACCGATGCCGCCTCATCGGGATACAGGTCGAGATAAACATCCGCCAACAGCTGCGGCGTGGCAGGGTCGTCACTGACCATACCGTTTTACCGTTTCCCCCCGCTGGTGTTCTCAGCGGTGGCGAACAGGCCGGAGAGCCCCACCCAATAAAGCTCACCGAGGGAAAGCACGGTGCCCAGCAGGCCATGGCCATTGCGTGTCCGGAAAAGCTCATCGCGAAGCGCCTGTGCGGTCTGGTAGCGGATCGCACCGAGGAATCGGTCCTGCCCATCCACTACCGGCAACGCCCGAAACTCGCGCCAATAGGGGCTGCGAATCACATCCTCCTGGGACATCGTCGCCGGAATGCGAAAGACTCCACCGCGCATAACGCTCTGCACGGGCGTTTGCGCGTCAGCCCGCAGCAGCTCGCTCAACGTGACCACCCCCACCAGCCGGTAGCCGCGATCGATCACATAAGTGTAATGCCCCGACGGCCCCCGGGCAGTCCTCACCCACTCGAGAGCCGCCTTTGCCGTCATGTCATGGGGCACTGTCACCTGTAACGGGTCCATCAGCGCACCCGCTGTCCCCTCGGGATACCTCAGGCGTCGATGCGCAGATTCGTGCACTTCCCGCTCCAATCCCTCGAGTAGCCGATCGCGGGCCGCTGTTTCCATCACCCGAAGCACCATCACTTGGACATCAAACGATAACTCCGCGAGCATTGTTTGTGCGCACCCGCTGTCCATGGCCGCAAGACAAGCCGCCGCCATCCCCGGTGCCATAAATTGTAATACCGGCGCTGACGCGGATGGATCATGAGCCGCAAGAAAGGCGCTCAGTGCTTCGAGAGGGATTTGCTCAAGAAAACGAGCCGCCTCCTGCGGGCGACGCGCAAGGAATGCCTCGCTTAATCGCTGCGTCGCATTCATGACCGCTCCTGGCGCAGTAACACCGACACGTCCTCGCTAAACCGCTGGGCCGGGACGCTCACCCTGCCCTGCTCGCTTTCGATGAGCACGGCCACTCTGCCGATCTCGACGATGCGGCCCTCCAGCTCTCCGACCCGAATCAGATCGCCGACGCGATACAGATCGTGCAGATAATGCGCCGCAATGAGGTTGCTCACCGCCGTGCGCGCTCCTAGACCAAACGCGAGCCCAACCGCGCCGAGGGTAGCCGCCAGCGCGGCCGCCAGACTGGTCACGAGGGCGGCGCTTTGAATGCCCACCTCTTCGATGGCGACAACACCGACCATGAGGGCGACTAGCAGCTGTGCGATGCGGCCAACCAATGCCCCTTGCGCGACTCCAGCACGCCGGGCTGCCCGCACGATCAAGCCGCGCACGTAGGCGCCGCTCCAGATACCGACAAATACGATGAGGATGCCAAAGAGGATCCGCGGCAGATAGGCGGTGACCAACGCCAACATGTTCGATACTGCGTGCAGCCCCAGTTGCTCTAGAGCCGCGGCCACAAAGAACAAAAATACCGTCCAGTAAACCACGCGCGCTGTCAGATTCGGTACCGATCGGTAGGTCTGCGAGCGCTTCACCTCCGGCTCGATCGGCTTGGTCCCAGCAAGGTGGCCCATGGCACGCGTGGCGATCTGCATAGCTAGTCCTCTTAGCAGCCGAGCCGCCAGCCAGCCGAGGAGCAGAAGGGCGATGGCGCCGAGCAACGCGGGTAAGTAGGCCAGCAGCGTCTGCGCCACCCGCGCCACCGAGTCCGTCAAGGCGCCGGTCCAGTCCTGAAGCTTGACAACGGTCTCTTCTTTCATGCGGGTCCCTCCTGTTCAAAGTCTCGCAGCGGCCGGATCAAGACAAAACATTTGCCGACAAATGCTTGGAAACACGATGTGAAAATAGAAATAGGTAGGCTAACGTCGCGCGTCACCCCCGACACGTCTGGTCATACCGCCGGGCGCATAACTGCCACTGAACGAGGCGAGGCCATGACCATACGTAACCGAGACCGACTCTTCCAGCGCTCAGTCCACCGCCGTCATTGCTACCTCTCGCGAGCCCCAGACGGTGGGTGCAACACTCATGCACAATTTGCTCACAAGAGGGCGATCCCATCATGCCGGTAAGCCCCCGCCATGAAGCGGTGGCCGGGGTAATGGCTTATCCGGATATCGCAAGCCTTGCGCAAGGCCCCGATCGGGCCATCATCTGCACGCCAGCGCCGACGTGGATTTCGGGGATGTACTCGACTACTTGGCCAGCGAAGCCGAAACACGGGCGCGCGCCCGTCCGTTGCATGGCGACCGCCTCGCCATCATGACCAACGGGGCGGGGCCCAGCTAATGGGTGACCCCAGGTACTTTCACACCGATGGGTGCACGTCTCTTGATGGCTGAGTCAGTAAGCCGTGGCGTGCAAACACGCTCAATAGCCGTTCACAGCTCCCGGCAATACGCGCCTTGAGTTTTTCTTCGCTTTGATCGCTTGCACTGTCCACCTCGAGGTGGCCGCTGATGATATCCGAGGCGAGTCGGGCAATCAGCTCGTCTTTAATCTGGGCGCCGTCCAGATAGCTAACCAAGCGACGAGTGAACGCGTCAACTCGGATGGTCTCATGACGTGCCGTTGCCAGATGATCCAATCCAGCCGCCGCCTGGCTATGCGCAAGACCGGAGGCGCAGGGTCGCTCCGGCACCGTGCGCGTGATGTGCTGCGCGCCCATCGCGATGCCAATGGCATGATGAGCATAGAGGCTGAAGAGCTCACCGCGTAAGTCATAGAGATCGTTTGC
>JBAPTW010000265.1:0-14668 GCA_049282355.1 Gammaproteobacteria bacterium
GTTAAATTTGCACTGGCGGCGAAGCCCCGGTTGATAGCGTAAAAGCCGCTGCAAAATGGCGCTGCGTCACTAGGGCAAAAGCGGTAGTTTTTACAACGGCTTTTTAGACCATAACAGCTCCTTGATACCCCTGTCCAGGGCGATGCGCCCCCTGAGACATGGGGCAAAAAACCCAACCAAGCGGCCCCAAGAGCAACGCCGAGCAGCACCACCGAACGCCGCTATCGGGAGGCGCCTCCGGGTGGTTCACAATCTCCGACATGGTCGTATACTGCTTCGAAATCACAGCTGCGGGGTGCCGTCATGCGCATTCAACCCATTGCCAACCCGGGCCAAGTTCATCGGCTCCGCATCGATTCTTCAATCCTCGAAGGCAATGCGCCAGGCGATCCGGCAACGCGCTTCCTCATGGTGTATACCCCGTCAGGTTATGACGAGTCCGAGCAGTATCCGTTGTTCATGGATCTGGCAGGTTACACCGGTTCGGGCCAGTCCCCGCTCAACTGGAAGCCGTTCGGGATGAATCTGCCACAGCGGCTGGATTACTTGATTGCAGGTGATAAGATGGGACCGGTGGTGGTGGCGCTGCCCGATTGCTTCACGGCCTACGGCGGCAACCAGTACATCAATTCCTCGGCGACGGGGCGCTACCTGGACTACCTCATCGATGAGGTGATTCCCCTCATCGAGAATCAATTCAGCGTGCGCCCGGGTCGCGAGTATCGCGCCGTGTTTGGCAAATCTTCCGGCGGTTACGGCGCGTTGATGCATGGCCTGCTGCGCCCCGATATTTGGGCAGCCTGTGCCTGTCATTCTGGTGATGCCTATTTCGAGTTTGCCTACTTGAGCGACCTGCCCGATCTGCTCACAGAACTGGCCAAGCATGGTGAGTCGGTGCAGCGTTTCTTGGAAGCGGTATGGGGGAAGGAGAAAGTGCAGGGCTCAGAAAGTATGGCGCTCATGATGATCGGCATGGCCGCCCACTACGATCCCGATCCGCAAGCGCCCCTTGGATTCCGATTGCCGGTGGATGTGCACACCGGCGAGATCCTCGCGGACCGATGGGAGCGATGGCTCGCTCATGATCCTGTTCGTCTTGTGGATCGCTACGCGGATAATCTTCGAAAGCTCAAGGGGATTTATATTGATTGCGGTACCAAGGACCAGTTTAGACTACTGTGGGGCGCACGCATCATGCACCGAAAGCTGCACGCCCTTGGGATTGCCCATGAGTATCAGGAGTTCGCCGACAACCACAGTGACATCGACTACCGCATGAACGAGAGCCTGCCGTTCCTTTACCGGGCAGTAACGGCTTCTTGAGCAGAGCAACGACAGGAATCCCGGAAAGCAACCAACACAGAATAGCATTCATTTCTCGGCGCTCGCGCTTTGTCAGTCTAACCCATCGGGGGGGTGAAGGCAGAGGAGGAAAGAGGTTATGAGCTTCAAGGCACTGCTATTGGAAAAGTGCGAGGATGGCACGATTTCGCAGTCGGTCCAGGAAATCGGTGAGGATCGACTTCCGGCAGCGGGCGACGTAACAGTTGCCGTCGAATACTCGACCGTCAACTACAAGGATGGCCTGTGTCTGACCGGCAGCGGCGGATTGGTTGGCAACTATCCGCATGTAGCCGGAATCGACTTTGCCGGTGCGGTGGAGGCTTCACAGCATCAGCGCTTTAACCCAGGTGACAAGGTGTTGCTGACCGGTTGGCGAGTGGGGGAGCTCTGGTGGGGCGGCTATGCGCAGAAAGCGCGGGTCAAGGCGGATTGGCTGGTACCGCTGCCCGAGGGGCTCACAACGAGGCAGGCAATGGCAGTGGGCACGGCAGGCTTTACCGCCATGCTGGCCATAATGGCCATCGAAGACCATGGACTGCAGCCAGATTGGGGCGAGGTCCTGGTCACTGGAGCGGCCGGTGGCGTCGGTTCGGTTGCCATCGCGATCCTCGCCAAGCTGGGCTATCAGATCGCTGCCGTTACCGGTCGTCCCGAGGCGGAGGCGTATTTGCGAGAGCTCGGCGCCAGCCGTATCGTGCCGCGCGAGGATCTCAATCAAACCATCAAGCGACCGCTGGAAGCCGAGACCTGGGCTGGTTGTGTGGATGCGGTGGGTGGGCCGATGCTCGCCCGTGTGCTCGGCCAGATGAAGTATGGCTGCTCCGTTGCGGCTGTTGGCCTGGCGGGTGGGACTCAGCTGCCCGCCACTGTCATCCCTTTTCTGCTGCGCGGCATCAGCCTGCTCGGCATCGACTCCGTTATGCGTCCCTATGAGGACCGGGTGCGGGCATGGGATCGAATCGCGACCGATCTGCCGATGGAGCGGCTGGAGGCGATGATCCAGCCCGCCACACTGGCCGACGTTCCTGAGCTTGGGCGGGCCATTCTTAAGGGGCGCGTCAAGGGGCGAGTCGTCGTCGACGTCAACGCCTGACGGGGCAGCAGTACTGAGTAACATCGGCGAGGAGGAGTTGATGACTTACCAGAATCCGACAGTTCGATGGGGCATGGTGCTGCTAGCGTGTCTCACGTTGGCTAGTTATCAGGTTGTTCAAGCGCAGAGCGCAACCCCATTGGAGGGGATCTATCAGCTCTCCGGTGAAGACCCGCGCTTCGGTCTCTATACCGGCCAGGTTGAGATTCGCATAAATGAGCAGACCGGCACCTATCGGCTCATCCATACTCAGATCTGGGAATCGGTTTGTTTTGAAGGTGATCGCATCGAGCTTAGCTGTTCGGAGGAGGGAGACAAAATCGCCCTTGCCTGGGAAGGGGAGGTCCTCACCGTTACCGAACCCTATACGTTTCGTGTGACACTCTCGCCGGTCGGCTTTATCCGCAGTTACCGGGGACTCTCTCGCGAGGGCGTCAATCCAACGCCTATTGAGTTCCTCGGAACCTTTGGGCGTATGGGCCGAGACACCCTCAAGGGCGTTTTCGTTCCGCTTGACCGTCCCGAGTATGCCGCGTTCTCCGAGGAATGGGTTTGGTCGTCGCCCTGCGCTGACCGGCCAATCTGGCAAAACCAGCGGGTCGAGATCCCATCTCACGACCCCATCCCCGCCGATATTAAAGCCTCCATGTTCGACTTGTTCGATAGCTTCTATGAGCGCGAGGAGGTATCGCCTTATCTTGACCGCAGTGACTTTCAAGAGGGGATGCATTACGTTGTATTCGATGCAACGGACTACGAGTTCTATCGTGCCAATTCAGATGTGGTTCGTGTGATTCAAAAGATCGTCGATCCCATCAGTTTGGCAGAGGCACGCATCCGAAGTCGGGCCTACGGTAAGTCTTTGGCTGACAAAGCGCTCCATTTTGATACAGTCACGCCGTTGTATCATCTCAACGAGGCGGGTATCTACTCGCACTACGATAGCCTAGCACCGGCGGATCAGCGATTCGTAGCGAGCTCGGACGGCACGCTCTGGACTGGCGTCTACGCTGCCTCCCAAGCGCTTCGCTATCTCGCGACACAATCTCCTGAAGCCTTCGAGAATATGCGCCGTGCCCTCGAGGGCTTGATCCTCTGCTTTGATATTGCACCGGCACCGGGTGACTTTGCCCGCGGGGTACGCGCGCGCGTGGCGGATGGCGATCCGGCCTACGTCCAGGGCATTGGTGCCTATGCCGATTGGGATTGGCGGCCGGGCGCGAATAACGACATGCTCAAGGGCTATCTCGTGGGCTTTACGTGGGGATGGTTGACGCTCGAGCAAGCCGGCGGCGATCCAGCACTTCAAGCTCGGATGGTCGAGATTGTAGGCAATCTGCTCAGAGACAACGGGATTGCTGCCGACGGCCTGAGCAACGAGATGCTGCTTCGTATGCTCCTATGGATGATGACCGATGACTCCGAGCAGCGCTGGCGCTACCAGATCCTTTTTGAAGTGGTCAAGCCTTTTCTGGTGGATAACGGGAATGGCAGCCTCTACGAATTTGGAATTTCCGATTGGTCCGGAAATCACTTAAATCTACAAGGCCTGCTTTCCGGATTTGCCATTACTCGGGCATTGGGCGATCGTCGTGAGGGGGATTTTCGCAAGGGACTTCGTAAGGGACTGGAACAGCTACGCCATAATCGTCTTGGTCTCTATCAGCTCGTCGCGGGTACCTTGGGTGATTTCCAGCAGCCGCCACCCGAGTTGGAGGAGGCGCTCTGGGTGATGCGCGAATTCCCCGCCCCCAAGGTGAGCCATGACGTCGATTGGTCCATCAACCCGGCGTTTTCGCTTTCCCCTTTCCCGGCGCTGCCCTGGAAACTTGACTGGGGAGAGCAGGGGGGGCTCCGTTCGCTTCGTGCTTACCCTCTTTTCGAACGCAACGTAAGCGATTTCCTGTGGAAGAATAACCCCTTCGACTACCAAAGCACGGGGTCAGCGTTACTCGACGGCGGTGCTGACTATCTCTTTGCCTATTGGTTTGGGCGCTATTACGGAGTCATCACTCCGGAGATGTGAGCGTCCCGGTGCGCGGGACAAAGATGATGCACCGCTCAGCGGCGCTCCCATAAACGCGGCGGCCGCCAGTTTCCATTTGCGAAAAACACGTTGATTCCCTGCCGCCGGGCGTGCTCGGCGATGCCTTGCTCCTTGGCGCGTTTGCTGACTCAACGCCGCCGGTTCGGCGATGCCCCATCGCCTAACAGCGAGAGCCGACAGAAGCTCCTGTTGTCGCCTATTCCGCCGCTTGCGGATACCATGGCTCGTACACTGACCGAATCGGATATGATCATTTAGGGATTGACGAATGGACGATGCATTTGCTTTTGCCGACGCACTGGGGCCGGCAAAAATCATTCATGTGTACGAGCCCTCCATCGGCCTGAAAGCGGTGCTGGTGGTGGATAACGTCGCCATGGGGCCAGCAATTGGTGGCGTGCGTATGGCAGTAGATGTCACGACCCAGGAATGTTTTCGGCTGGCGCGCGCCATGACGTTCAAGAACGCGGCGGCGGGATTGCCCCACGGGGGCGGCAAAGTGGTGCTATACGGCGACCCTCGGTTGCCTAAGGCAGACAAGCAGGCGCTCATGCGCGCCCTGGCCTCTTCGTTACGCAGCATTGAGGAATATATTTTCGCGCCGGACATGGGCACGGACGAAGAATGCATGGCTTGGGTAAGGGACGAGATCGGGCGGGTTGTCGGCCTGCCCCGTGAGCTGGGCGGGATTGCGCTCGACGAGGTCGGTGCCACCGGATGGGGTTTGACTCATGCCACTGAGGTTGCCCTTCGGTATTGCGACTTTGAACTCCAGGGTGCCCGCCTGGTGGTGCAGGGATTTGGGGCGGTGGGTCGACATGCGGCGCGTTTTCTTACCGAGAGAGGCGCGGTGCTGGTCGCGGTGGCTGACTCACAGGGCAGCATTGCTGATCGTCACGGTCTGGATCTCGATGCCCTGATGCGATTAAAGCGAGACGGTCGCGGTGTGAGCGAATATGCCGACGGCAACCGGCAAAGACGTGATGCCGTCATCGATGTGGACTGCGATATCTGGATACCGGCGGCCCGGCCGGATGTGATCACTGAAGAAAACGTGCATCGGCTCAAGGCCAAGGTTGTGGTTCAGGGGGCGAACATTCCGCTGACCCTGGGCGCGGAGCGAATTCTGCATGAGCGCGGCGTTTGGTGCGTCCCGGACTTCATCGCCAACTCTGGCGGCGTGATCTGCGCGGCCATGGAGTACCATGGCGCAAATGAGCCGGCTGTGTTCGCGAGCATAGAGGAGAAGGTGCGGCGCAATACCGAGCTCGTGCTCGATAGCGCGGCACGCAATGGCATGCTGCCCCGCACGGCCGCCATGGAGCTCGCTGCTGAAAGGATTAGGAAAGCGATGAGCTTTCGCCGGTGGTCGTTGTTTTCTGCGGCTCCCGGCTTTATCTAGTCCCGCTCAGAAATGACGGTGGGTATGTTTCGTATTCGCTTTCATGGCCGTGGCGGTCAGGGTATGAAGACCGCGAGCCGAATTTTGGGGACGGCTTTCTTTCGCGCGGGATTTGAGGTGCAAGATGCCCCCCGCTATGGCGCTGAGCGCCGTGGCGCACCCATGTTCGCCTACGTGCGGGCCGCGCGCACCCCGATCAACGAGCGGGGCGTCATCAGCAACCCTGATCTCGTCGTGGTCGCCGATGATACACTGGTGGCGGTGCCGGCGGCAGCGGTGCTGGTAGGGGTCGATGAACGCACCGTGCTACTCATTAACAGCATCGAGGATAGCCGCAGGTGGCGCGAGCGATTGAACCTGAGTGGTCCGGTGCTGATCCTGCCGGCAAGGGTAGAGCCTTCTGAGGCAGCGGAAGTGGGCTACGCCGGCGCCGGCTGCTGCGGTGCCGCGGCACGCCTGGTGGGAGTGATTTCCTGCGCGGTGCTCGAAGCGGCGGTGCGCGAGGAGCTCGCATCGAGCCCAGAGGTGCTCGTGGAAGCGAATGTGCACTATGCGCTTCACGCCTACCGACAGATGGAGGCATTTTCAGCATCGGTTGCACCGGGAAAAGTCCCGAACGCAGCGGACTATATCGAGCCCGACTGGGTTGAGCTGCCGTTTGAGGACGCACGCCTCGCGGCCCCGGCGATTCACGCTGCCCTGACCAGCGAGAAGGTTCCGACGGGGCTCTGGCGCACGGTACGCCCGGTTATCGACTATGCGCGTTGTAACCGGTGCTGGTGGGTATGCAGCACCTTCTGTCCGGATGGGGCCATCGCCGTCGATGCGGACGGGACTCCCCGAATCGATTATGATCACTGCAAGGGATGTTTGGTCTGCGTTGCCCAATGTCCGCCCCATGCCATCGAAGCGGTGCCGGAGCATGAGGTCCGCGCGCCCACCGAGACGCCCTCATGAACCGCACTTTGCTGACGGGAAATGCAGCCGCGGCCTGGGGTGCACGGCTCGCCGATGTAGACTATGTGCCTGCCTTTCCGATCACGCCGCAGACGGAGATCATCGAGACCCTCGCCGGTTGGCTGGACGACGGCCAGATGCATGGTCGGCTGGTGATGCTGGAGTCCGAGCATGCCATGCTAACCGCCGCCGGAGCCGCTGCCGCGACGGGCGTGCGGGTGTTCAGTGCCACATCCAGTCAGGGTTTGCTCTACGGCATGGAAATGCTCTATACCGTAGCCGGCTGGCGAACTCCTTTCGTCCTGGTTAATGTCTCCCGAGCACTCGCGGCACCGATTACCCTGGAACCCGATCACAACGACATCTTGGCGGCGCGCGACTGTGGATTCCTGCAGATCCATTGTGCTACCTGTCAGGAGGTGCTGGACAGCGTGCTGATTGCCTATCGGCTGGCGGAAGACGAACGGGTGAGGCTGCCGGTGATCGTCAATATGGACGGCTTCTATCTGTCTTTCACCCGAGAGCCAGTGGACATCCCCGCTACCGACACTGTTGTGGGTTTTCTGCCCCCCTTTGATGCCCAGAAGACGCGCTTTCGTGCCAGCGCCCCGGTGAGCCAGGCGGTCGCCGTGCTCGGCGGTGGCCCTTATTCGTATTTTCGCTACGAGTGTCACCTGGCCGCCCTCAACGCGCTGGCCGTTTACGACCAGGCGGCGGCGGCTTTCGAACAGGCGTTCGGGCGCACCCATGGCGCGCTGGAAGCCTACCGGCTGGATGATGCTGAACTTGCCTTTGTCATGATAGGCTCGTTCGCCACCAAGGCTAAAGAGGCCGTGGATCGGCTGCGCGACGCCGGTTGGGCCATCGGCCTCCTGCGGCCACGCCTATTGCGGCCCTTTCCCGCCGAGCCGCTGCGACGGGCGCTCGCCGGGATTCGCGCGGTGGCGGTCATTGACCAAAATCTCTCCATCGGCAAGGGCGGCGTGTTGCATGGCGAATTGGCCGCGGCCCTCTATGGACAACCGGCGGCGAGCGCCCTGCTGGTGAGTTTTATCGGCGGTCTTGGGGGCCGGGACATCAGCGCGGAGGAATTCTACCAGATGGCGGCCACCATCCGCCGCGCAGCGAACGAGGGCAAGACGCCGCCGCCCAGGCTCCTGTATACGCGCGATGAGCTGCGGGAGATGCGTAAGCTGCAAGCCGTTGCCCATGCCGAGCGCGCGGAGCTTGGAGCCAAGTTATGAATGAAACACTGATCAAACGCATGAAGGATCTCCCGTCCACTCACCTGCTCGGCACGGGCACGCCCATGTGCTCGGGCTGCGGCGGGTTGGAAGCGGTGCATCAGATTTACGACATCCTGGGGGAGAGAACGGTGTTCATCAATGCGGCGGGCTGCATGACGCTGCTGTCGGTGTATCCTTTCACCCCTTTTCGGGGTTCCTGGCTTTATACCGCGATGGCCTCCGCCCCGGCCGGTGCGCAGGGCGTTCGCGACGCCCTAGATTTACTGCTCGAAAAGCGCATGATCGGCGCCGACGAAAATCTAGACGTCGTGGTGCTGACGGGCGATGGCGCTGCCTACGGCATGGGGTTGTCTGCGACTTCCGGCGCCATCGAGCGGGATCTGGATTTTCTTTATATCTGCTACGACAACGAAGGCTACGGCAACACCGGACAGCAATACTCGGGGGCAACACCCCATGGTGCGCGCACCGCCACCAGCTCTGGAGCGCGGGGGTTCGCCGGCTATAAAAAGGATTTGTTTTCCATCTGGGCAGCACACCGGCCGGCCTATGTGGCCACCGTCGTCGGCGCCGAGCCGCTCGACTTGGCACGCAAGGTCGAAAAGGCGAAAGCCCTCAGGGGCCCCCGGCTCATGATTGCCCTCTCACCATGCCCCACGGGGTGGGACTACGAGCCACAGGAAACGGTGCGGATCGGCAAGCTTGCCGTCAAGACCGGGATCTGGCCCCTAAAGGAATACGTGGGCGGGCAGGTGACCCACACCAAAGTCCCCAGAGACCGGCCGCCGGTAGCGGAATATCTGAAATTGCAGGGACGGTTTGCTCATCTATTCTACCCGCAGCGCAACGAGGCGTTGCTGAACGAGCTGCAGGTCCAGGTCGATGCCTACTGGGACGCCGTGGACTGAAACCTGAAGCGACCGCTCGGTTTTCCATTTGTCATCCAGTCGCGGTTTGCTGCCGTTCCGTTAACGCCGCTGGTTAGCCTTAACAACGCCGCCGGGTCATGGTGGGCTTGGCTGCCAGCTTGCGGCCAGCACCGGCTCGAGCTGATCCCGAATCTCGGGCGGCAAGGCGCTCTGCCCCGCGCTCGGCGGGTCAAAGGCCGCCATCGCCGCCACCAGGCTCTCCACCTGCGTGTGGAGCAGCACCTGACCCTGGGCGGTTTGAAACTGCTCGATGTGGTGTACCTCGTTCTCATACCATCGAGACAATGTCATGCTCTCGCCCGTTTCCAGGACACTAAGCTCGAGATCGTTGCCCAGTTTTCGAAACCAGAGGTCTTCGGGACGGAGGTCGGCGCCAAGCTCCAAGGTATCGATTTCTGTCGGCGTGCTTTCTCGATCAGAGACGCTATCTCGGCCTGAGCCTCTCCCGAACACATAGGTATCGGCTCCGGCACCGCCATCGAGGTGGTCGTCGCCCGGTCCGCCGTCCAATCGGTCATCGCCCGAGCTCGCCCACAGCACGTCGTTGCCTTCGCCGCCACGCAGGGTTGCGGCCCCGTAGGCATACTGGCTGCTGGTAAGATCGATGACGTCGTCGCCAGCGCCGGCGTCGAAGTATTCAATGCCTGCCAGCCGGGCACCGGCCTGTGGCGTCGGGCTGTAGCGGTCATCGAGAAACACTGCATCGTCCTGGGCTGTGCCGATCAGGCGATCCATGCCGCCACCGCCATCGAACAAATCGAAGGAGCGACCCTTGCCTATAATGGAAGCCACCGCACCGCTGCCGGCGTGGCCGGGGCTGCCGACGTTCTTCGCCACGAAGCGCCCGCTCCAGGTCCCATCGATCGCATAGTTCAGGGTATCGTCACCGGCATCGCCTTGAATCCAGTCGATGCCGGCCCCGCCACTCAATGTGTCATTGCCTGAGCCGCCGAGAATCGTGTCATTGCCCCCTGTGCCCGTCAGGATAACGCCTGGCGCCGGCTCGACGGCGACGCGAAATCGAGTGGCCGTGCTCGCCCCAGCGCTGTCGGTGGCAGTCACCGATAAATCCAAGGTGCCGACATCGGCGGGCGCTGGCGTGCCGCCGAAGAGGCCGGTTTGCGCGTCGAAATGCAGCCAACCGGGCAGCGCCGAGCCATCGGTTAATGTCGCCGCTAAGCTGAGCGTGTCGCCGGGGTCGATATCGCGAAAGGTAACCTGCGAGACCTCATAGCGAAACGGCTGCCCTGCCTGAGCGCTGGAGTCGGTCAACGGCACCGCGACCTCGGGAGCGTCATTGACATTGGCGATCGCTAATTGAAATGTGTGGGTTGCTGTCAGCCCGTCAGGATCCGTGGCGGTGACCCGTACCGTCAGCTCGCCAACGTCTTGGTTTTCTGGGATACCCATGAAGCGGCGTGCCTGTGCGTCGAAGCCGAGCCATGCTGGCAAGGGATCGCCGCTATCCAATTTGGCACTGATGGTCAGAACATCGCCGTCCGGATCGGTAAACGCGGCGTCGGGAAGCTGATAGGTGAACAGGCTGTGTTGTCGGACCTGCTGGCTTTCGAGTGATATGCCGACCACTGGGCTGTGGTTGCCATTCGCAAGTTGCTCCACATCAGATGCCATGAGGATAGAGCCTCCGTCATTGAACGTGAAGCGCTCGATACGATAGCTATAGGTGCCTCCGGCTTGGGGCGAAAACCAATAGCTGACGTTGATCTCGCTGCCATCGGCCAATTGGACAGTTAGATCATTGTTGTTCCGCATAATGGCCAAGCTATCGGCGGAATTGCCTTCGCCGAAGGCGAGGATGTCATTGCCCGACACATCAAAGATGGAGTCATTGCCGTCGCCGAACTCATATTCGTAGACATCGTCGCCGTACCCGCCCTCCAAGGTAACGTCACCGATCCCGCCGCGCAGGCTGTCATTGGTACCCCAAAGATATCGGGACTTCGGTGAGTTAATACTCAGCCTGTCGTTACCTGGCCCGCCGTCGAGGAGGTTGCGGCTCGGTGAACTCAACCGTGCCTCGTAGTCTTTGTGGTAATCGGAGGTGGCGAGCAAGAGGTCCTCGCCTTCGCCCCCCAGTAGGACGTCATGCCCCAGTCCACCAAACAGTGCATCGTGATCATCGCCCCCTTGCTGGTGGTCGTGACCATTGTCGCCATAGAGCAAATCGTTCCCGAGAGCGCCATCAATGCGATCATCTCGCGGCGAGCCTTCCAGTTTCTCGCCCCAGTCGTGGCCACGCAGCTTAATGCCCTCGGCCGACTCTGTCATGGCGAGGATATTGGGCAATTGCCACACCGGCCCGCCGGCGAACGCGATGCTGCGCACGGTGTGGTCGCTGTTGAAATACTGACTGACGACGAGACCTTCTTCGCGGTCACGCAGCGTCAGGTGTAAATCGTCCTCGCGGCGCGACATCACGACATCGTTAGGCGAGATGCCTTCTCCGAGCCGAATCACATCTTGGCGCTCGGTACGCCGGTCGAAGTTGATTAGGGTGTCTTGCCCATCGCCACGCTCGAAGATGAAGACATCATCCCCACCGCCACCATCTAAGGTGTCGTCTCCTAGACCACCGTGAAGGTGGTCGTTGCCAGCTCCGCCGTCGAGCGTGTCATCGCCGTGCTGCGCAATGGCGAGGGCGTCCGTGTCCCCAAACAGCTGGTCATCACCCCCACCGCCCCGAAGGACATCGTTCCCGCCGTAGCCGACGAGCTGATCATTGCCGCCGCCACCATCCAGAACGTCATTGCCATGGTAGGCCGCATCCACATTTAACGCATCACCATCCAATGTGTCGTCCCCGTCTCCGCCGAACAGTGTGTCGTCGCCCTCCGCCCCGACGAGCATGTCCCCATCCGATCCGCCGTCGAGGAGATCATTGCCGTGGTATGCCGGATTGATCTCCCCATTGTCCCCATACAGCACGTCAACACCTTCACCGCCGAGGAGCTTATCGGCACCGTCCCCACCATGGAGGCGGTCGTCGCCGGCACCACCCACCAAGGTGTCATTGCCATGGTGGGCCTCGCTGAGTTCGGCTGCGTGGGCATCGCCCTGTAAGTAGTCGTCGCCTTGCCCGCCGATCAGCAGATCGTTACCGGCAAAACCGTAGAGGGTGTCATTGCCGATCCCTCCGATGAGCACGTCATCGCCTTGAGCTTCAACTGCTACGTCTTTTTCGTCTCCGAGCAAGAGATCATCGCCCTCGTCGCCGGCGAGAAAATCTCTGCCCCCGAATCCGATCAACACATCGGCACCGTCCCCACCATGGAGGCGGTCGTCGCCGTGGTAAGCTTCATCGATGTTCGAATCGCCGTAGAGCGTGTCGTCGCCAGTGCCGCCGATGAGCACATCATGCCCACCGGCGCCGTCCAGCCGATCCGCGCCATCCCCCCCGTCCAATCGGTCATTGCCATGGAAGGCGGGATCGAGCTCGCTCGCGTCGCCGTAAAGCTCGTCATCACCCGACCCGCCTTGCAGCGTATCATCACCGCCGTAGCCCACCAACAGGTCATTTCCGCCGCCACCATCGAGCTGATCAGCGCCGTGATAGGTCGGTTCGACCGCCGGATCGTCGCCATACAAACGATCGTTGCCGTCATTCCCGAGCAATGTGTCGGCGCCCCCCTGGCCCAAGAGCTCATCATCGCCCTCGCCACCGGTGAGGTGATCATTGCCATGTTCGGATCCCGGCAGGTAAGCGGCGTCGCCCAACAGTCGATCCGCGCCCCGGCCCCCATTCAACATATCAGCGCCGGCTTCACCGAGCACGTGGTCGGCGCCGTCATTTCCGAACACGACATCATCTCCTGCCCCGGCCCAGACATGATCATCACCGCCACCGGCGTAAATGATGTCAGCCGCCGCGTCCGGCGGGTTGTCGGTGCCGTCCGTCGGGGTAAAGACGCGAATCCCGTTGCCTTGATCGGTGTAACTCCAAGCGGCGCTCTGGGCGACCCAGTCATGGTCGCCAAAGATATTATCATTGCCGGCACCACCAATGATGACGTCAGAGCCGCCGCCTCCGGAGAGGCCATTCTCGCCCGTGCTGCCCACGAGCATGTCATCGCCGGAGAGCCACCCGCGAGCCAGTCTCGATCACTACCGGACAGCGTCTCATCGGAGTTGAGTGCGACGGCATAGTCGGATGAGCTGCTTGCATAGAGCTGATCGTCGCCTGCTCCACCTATCAGAATATCGGTTCCTGTGCCTCCCTCAATGCGGTCTAAGCCGGCACCGCCCTCGGCATAGTCATCGCCTTCTCCCAGCTCGATGTGATCATCACCGCCGGCGGCGAACACCGCATCCGCCGATGCTCCCGCTGAAATGTGATCATGGTTATTGCTTCCGAGTAACGTGTCTGCCCGCGCCGCAGGTTTGTTAAAATCGACGATGATATTTCCCAAACCATCATACTGCTCCTGAACACCCTCCTGCGCTGGGTCGAAATCAACCGGCTCGAAGTCGCCCACCACTGAGACGACTGTCGGCTCAGGCATGGCACTGATGACTCCTTCATGAATGCCTAAGGCGAGGATGGCGACCGTCGTCGGGCTTTCTGAGCGCCCCGGCAGCGAAATCTTGAGCTGGCCGAGGTCGAGTCGATTGTCTTCGCGATCGTTGTCAGGCAGAGCACGCAAGGTAAGCTCAGCAACATTGCTGCCGGCATCGACGCGAAGCAGATAGTGAGTAATGAGCGGCGGCGCCATAGCGCCCTGGTTTGCGGTAACCGACTGCAGGCCCGGGGTATCGATGACGTAACCGCGTGGCTCCCCAGTCAGATGATCGGTGTGGGGCAGTTCAATGCGAATCCATTGTGGCGTCTCGGCCAACGTATGCTCAAGCTCGATACGAACGGTCAGGGTATTTCCCGCCCCGGGCTGTTCAGTCCAGTGGTCGTTGTCTAGCGCAATGCCGGTGATATCTTGAGTTGCAATGCGAAGCAGATCCTGGGCCTTTCGCAGATCGGCGATATCCCGTTCGCTGGCGTCAGCAAATGCTGGGCTGTCTTTCAGATTCGACAGATCTTGGATGAGCTGCTCAGTCTGCGTTTGACTCAGCTCTTTTTCTGGATTGAGAACATCATTGAGAACCTCGGTCAACGCCTCCAGGAGGTTTTGGTCAGCGGGATCGTATCCTGTCACGCCATGGGCCGTGAATGCGCTGATATAGGTTTGTAGCAAGAGGCCGGAGTTTGAGAGCCCTTCGACATAGCTGTGCAAGCTCGCCATGCTGTGACGTACGCCGAACTGATCGTAAAGAGTTGAAATCGGTGCGAAAAGCAGCAATGCTTCTGCGGGCAATATCTCCGATTCAACGACAAAAGCTGCCAGGCTGGGACGCCCTTGCGGCGTCACGAGATCATGTTTCTGTCCGATATGAGGCCCAGTTTCACTAGAAATGGCGCTGCCAAAGACCGTATAGTTGGTGAGCTCGCCCGCATGATGAAAACTCAAGTCGGGATGCCCAGAGAAGAACTTGGCAAATAATCCATCACTTGAGTATAGTCCCGCTAATGATAATCCGTACCTAGTTATTGAAACCAAGTGGTTACCTGTTGGTTATAATTTACACAATCACATTACCAACTGATTCAGCCCAGCAGGTGACGTCATGAAAGCGCAGTGG
>JBAPTW010000266.1:0-2757 GCA_049282355.1 Gammaproteobacteria bacterium
TTCTTCTGTTCATCAAAGTCGTGGAGCTGACAGAGCCAGGTGGCCTCGGCCCATGAATAGCGTAACCTAATCCACCCCGACTGAAGCAAACCAAGCACGATTTCATCGCGTGCATCGCCCTCTCTGGGCACGATCTCGCCATAACAATGATAAACGTCCCTGAGGTAGCCCTCCGTCAACCCGAATCGGTGTGGCTCCTCGGCAACCGTCACGATGTGTCGCTTAGCGACCCCGATGAGTTCACCTTCGGGGCTCATCCAGTAGGCTTCGTAAAGATTCAATGTGTCATCCATTGCGTGCTCCCTCCATTCCGTCAACCAGTCGAAAATGGCTTGCCCGAAGAGTGTCTCGGTGAGTCTCCGTTACTAATGCGCAGCATTAATACCAGTTCGCTAAAAATCCACTACAACCACCCCAGCGCTTACCGCACGTCTGTTTGGGTAGAGGAATGAAGCGGATTAAACGCGAAATGGTATAAGAAGTGCTGCTTTGACTCAGGCCAAGCTCTCCTCAGCCCCGGCTAGACATTCTCTACATATGTGGTTTGCCGGCTTTGCACGCGCGGCAACCGCCATGACATAGGGCAGTTATCTCCTTATCGTCCCTACATTCTCACGTATCCCGTGTGCGAAGGTTGTATCGACCACAGCACGACTGTCTTGTAGAGATCATGCACGCTTCGGCGTAAAAGTCAGGATTCTACAGTGGGGCGGTAACGGCACTGAGCGCAGGACACACAACAAAGCGCCGGTCATGGGCGCCATTTTTCAGCAATTTTGTGTGTTGTGATGGAATCGGCAGACGAAGTGACGGAACGCCGATAGAATTTCGGCTCCGTTAGGGGCTACGCCCACATTTGGCTCAGCATAAAAGGATCCCGAGTGGCAACAACTGAATCCCCCTTCTTCGCATACTCTAGCCGCCGATTCTTGCCGCCCACCGCTCACTAGATTCTCTGGCGCGCAACGCATTCTCGTGCGTTTTCGTTTTCCCGGCACCGCGTCGGCGTGTGCCTGTCACTGATATTTCCTTGAGAGGAGCGTAACGATGCCGTTGACCCTTGATACTGAGATCCTGCGCAAAATCGGGCATGCCGCTGTTAAAGACGAGGACCGAAAGACCAAGGAACCGTCGGAGTACAAAGTCGTCCTGCTGAACGATGACTACACGCCGATGAACTGGGTGATAGAGCTCCTCGAGGAACATTTTGCAAAGCCCTCGGAGGTCGCAGTAGACCTCATGATGGAAGTTCACCTCTTAGGACGAGGCGTTGCCGGCATCTACTCCAAAGACATCGCCGAAACCAAGGCGGCCATCGTGAACGATCTCAGTCGGATGCGGGGATATCCGTTGAAAACGCTCACAGAACCCGCGTAGGTTTGCCCTTGAATAATGTTGAGGAGTGTCTGTGCTCAAGAACCTTGTCTTCCTTGCTGTGCTCGGGGTCGGTGCACTGTTCTTTGTCCTTGGTGACGATTTCCTGCCCTGGGTGCATGCCCAGAGAGGGCGTCTTCATGATCTCTTAGACGGCTACGAGGTGCAAAGACACAAGGTCGATGGCCTGATTGAGAAAAGCGAGCAAGAAATCGCCCGGCTGATGAAGGTTGAGGCCAACGCCAAAGCCGAAATCCGCATCGCCGAGAGCCGCATCGAGGAGATCTCGAAGCGACAGGCGGATGCCCAGGACAAGGCACGCCGTTATGCCGCGTGGCTGCAACGAGAGCCAAATTGTCCGTCGCGAAAACCGGATTGCACCGCAGAGGATAAGGCGGCCTACCGATCCGAATTGCTGAAAGCCGCGACGGTGCTCAAGTCGACCTTGGAATCGCTGAATGTGCAACGAGAATCGTTGGAAAAGTCAGTCAGTGTCTACGAAGAGGTGCACAAACGTGCGCGCCGCGGCTGGCAGGAAGGTCGCAACGCGGTCGATGTGCTCAAGGCCAAGCGCGATCTCATCATCGCCAAGATGGAAGCGCTCGAGAACACACAGAAGTTGGTCGAGCTAAATGGCGGCCAGTTTACGGCAACGACAACCGCGGTGTTCGAGGAAGCCAGCCGAACCCTCGAGACGCTCGAACGTGCGCTCGACAAGGAAACCTATGCGACCGAAGCGCTTCAGGCCATCACTGAGGAAAACACCGTCGTGCCCCTCGAGGACAGTGCCTATCGCACCACGCTCATCGAAGAGCTCAATAGCCTGTCACGCTAGGATCGGTGTCCTTGCGCGTGCGATTACACCCTGACCTCCCGTTCGACTAAGCCAAGGCGCTGGCATGCAAGTGATCTGGTTTGTCCTCGCGATTCTCATCGTCACGATTCGCTACACCTACGAATCGGTCTTCAAACAAGCCTACAGCACCTGGCAGTTCTGGGTGTGTGCTGCGGTACTTTTCGCGATCGTCGCCGTCGCCTTCGCGCTTTCCAAATGGCTGGGGACGCTGCTTGTGGTAAGCCTCATCGGCGGCTATTTCTGGCTGTATCCGGAAAGTCAGCCCGTGCGCGACAACAGAGCACGGTACGAGCTGTTTCAACAGGTGTTGGCGCAAGGACCAAGCCACTGCATCGACTGGAAGGCGCGGATCGATTATCCGAGACAGCGTCTGGCGAGGCGCGCGCAGCAACTCAAAGTCATCACTTTTGACGCCGAGCTGTCGCGCTGGCTGGACCAAATCGATGAAGTCGAGAAGGAACGGCCTTACTACTGCACCGACGACGGCGATTTCAGCAAAGATCTGGCACAGGAGTATGCCTTTGTCG
>JBAPTW010000267.1:0-3571 GCA_049282355.1 Gammaproteobacteria bacterium
ATGCTAGACGTCGCTGCGCTGCGCGCTGTTCGCCTAGCTCTCGGCCCGCTCGTTACGGTTTCGTCACAACCTTTCAGGAGTTCCGCCGCAGGCAGGGTGGGAGGGCAAGCCTAAGGCGGAATGTTGCAATGTGAGACCTGACCCCATCATTTTCATGGTTATGGGAAATCAGGGGCTGGCTCAGGAGCGATCGTTGATCCACGCGGCCGCCCATTGGAGAAACCTACGATAGAGCCCAAGGGCGGGATCGACGGCCGCAATGACCCGCTCCAGATCGATTGTATCGTAGAGGTGGGTTCGCACGTTGCGCATACCACAAGCCGCGACCAGATCGCTCGCCATGTTAGCAGGCATATACCCGCTGCGTTCCAGCGCGATGAAGATCTCACGGTAGCTTACAGGCAAGGCGCAGCCGAGTCCCTTGAGGCGCTGCAGGGCGATGTCCGCGGCCGATTCGCACAACAGCTGCAAGAGGGCGCTCGATGGCATAGTGCTCGCGTCGCCTACCCGCGGCGTCGAGCCGGGCATAAGCCGCAAGATCCTGGAGAAACTGGCGGAGAAAAGCGAGCTTGCGCTCAATCACCGCACGCTTTGAGTCGTCCATAGAGCACCTCACGCGTCTGGCGGCGGAATGTCTCGCTGTCTGCATACAAAAAGAATGCACGGTCCTGCTCCCGGCTGAACAAGCCAGGCTCCGCTTCGAACAAACAGTGACCGCGACGGAACACCTCGAAGCGGACGACCGGAGAGCTTGCAGCACTGAGTACTAGCAGGTCCACCGGCCGCGGCGCAAACAGCCCCTCCAGCCCAGCTTGCCAGCGACCCTGCTCCAGGAGCGGCGGCATGGCGTCTCCCGGTAGCACCGCTAAGTCCAGATCGCGGGCTGGCTTGCTACGGGCAGCGGAACCGAATAGCACCACTAGACGCCAGTTCCACTGTGAGGCGAATTGAAAAATCGTGGGGTCAGTTCTCACATTCCAACATCGGTGACTTGCTCATATCAGTGCTTTGGACGATTTCCCTCGAATTCCCGCACCGCCCGACTCACGGTCATGTAGTGCACGTCAAAGTGTTGACCGATTTCCGCCATGGTGTAAGCGCCTGAGAGGTAGGCGCGGGCCATCGCCTCATCGCGCTTCGGGAAGCGCTGCTGGTAGTCTGCGAGCGAGAGGGCGAGCGAGCGTCGCTGCGTTTTGGCGACCTCCCGCAGCATCTCGGGGGCTTTCGCTTGCTGGCAGCGTTGCACGAAGGCGTCATCACCAAGCAGCAATTGATGGCGCGTTTGCGTAAGGGGACTGGGGATGCCTTGGCCCTCCCTGACAAAGCGCCGATACGCGCCCACCGCTTTGCTCCGTTGCCGGCCAAATAGGCCCAGCAGCCAGTCGGTATCGAGCCACGGGGGCGCAGCGGCGGTGCCAATCAGCGCGCGATAGCTGCTCCAGGGCCAGTCTTCCGGTCGGCGCACCAGGCCGGCCCGCACCGGATTTAATACCACATAGCGGCTCAGTTCCAACAAATAGGCGTCCCTTTGCACCAGAATGGCCTTGTAACGCCCTTGGTACAAGTGCCCCACCAAGCCATGGTGGCGGTTGAAGCGCTGCGTGTAGTGGCCGTTTAATTGGCGCATCCCGCGCGCGAGATGCCCCTCCACGGTTTCCACCAGCAGATGGTAGTGGTTGTGCATCTGGCAGTAAGCAAACACCACCCAATGAAAACGCTGGCAGACCGTCGCCAGCCCCTCCAGCCAGGCGTTTCTGTCGTTGGCGCCGCGGTAGATGGCTTCGCGTCGGTCCCCGCGGGTGGTGACGTGGTAGAGCGCACCGGCATATTCCAGTCTCAAGGGTCTCGCCATACCGTAAAACAATAGCATAAAATGTTGGAATGTGAGAACTGACCCCGTTCTTCTTCCCGGGCTTGCCATGACAGGGATGTTGGGATTAAATCGCCTGCAGCCATCCAACCATAACGACGGCAATCCATGTCCACCATCGCCAGCGAATTTGCTGAAATTCTCAATACTGTCGAGCGTCCCGGCGATTTTTATGTGACCGGTATGACGGCGATGTTCGCGCCTCACCTGGAAGTGGAGGGGGTGGGTCCTGTCGCCCTGCCGCTTCTGCCGGTGCAAGCCAAGCAACTCGTCGCCGTCGCCGACCAGGCGCCTTACGGCCGCGGCGAAGAAACCGTGGTCGACCCCAACGTTCGGCGAACTTGGCAGATCGACGCCGCTCGGGTCCATCTCGAGGGTCGTCACTGGGGAGAAACGCTGCAGGCCATCGTGGCGCAGGCCGCCGCAGGCCTTGGTGTGACCGCGCCGGTAACGGCCGAGCTGTATAAGCTCCTGGTCTACGACCAGGGCAGCTTCTTCGTGAGCCATCGCGATACCGAGAAGGCGCCCGGCATGTTCGCCACCCTCGTCATCGTGCTGCCTTCCCTCTACACCGGAGGCGAGCTTCGGGTGCGCCACCAAGACCGGCAAGTGCAGCTCGACCTGCGCTGCCCGGAGCCAGCGGATGCGGCCTTCGCGGCTTTCTATGCCGACTGCGTGCACGAGGTGCTTCCCATCACCTCCGGTTGCCGGCTGACGCTTATCTACAACCTGGTGCGCCAGGGGCGCGGCCGACTGCCGGAACCCCCCAGCTACATTGCGGAGCAGGCTCGCTTAGCAGCACTGCTGCGGCGGTGGAGCGCTGGCAAGCCAGCGACGGACGAGGAGGCCTCCAAAAAGCTGATCTACCCGTTGGAACATGCCTATACTCCCGCCGAGCTCGCCTTCGACACGCTGAAGGGGCGCGATGCCGCCGCGGCCGGCGTGGTCGTCGGCGCCGCGGAGCAGGCCGACTGTGATCTCTACCTGGTGCTGGTCTGCATCGAGGAAAGCGGCAGTGCCGAGCACACCGACTACTATCCGCGCCGCCGTTGGGGGCGCTGGGATGCGGATGACGACGACGAAGATGACTATGAGATAGGGGAGGTTTACGATCGGAGCGCGACCCTCTCCCACTGGTGCCGGCCCGACGGCAGCCGGGTTGAGCTGGGAGAGTTTCCCTTCGAGGACGAAGAAATCAGTCCTCCCGATGCACTGGAGGAGCTAGAGCCCGACGAACAGTACTTCCATGAGGCAACCGGCAACGAAGGCGCTTCTTTTGAGCGCACCTACAGCCGGGCAGCCTTGGTGCTCTGGCCACGCGAGCGACGGCTCGCGGTTCTCAATAAAGCTGGCCTACCCGTCACCCTGCCTTACCTAGCCGAGCTGGTTAGCTGCTGGGTCGAGAGTGGTGACGATCAACAATCGCCTCTCTGGCAGCAGGCGCACGCGCTTGCCGGGCACATGCTGCGCGGGTGGCCGCGTGAGCCCCAATACTCCTGGCAGATCGATGCGCCTGACAGCAACGCGGCCAAGCTGCTCGCCAGCTTGATCCAGCTGCAGGACACGGCCCGTATCGACGCGTTCCTGGCTGATATCCTCGCCGAGGGCGTTTACGGCAAGAATGACAACGAGGCGCTGCTACAGGCCGCCGACCTATTGGCGCCGCCGCGAGCGGTCGAATTGATCGCCCGCATCATCGCC
>JBAPTW010000268.1:0-7686 GCA_049282355.1 Gammaproteobacteria bacterium
GGGCATGGGGGTGTAGGGTAATCGGATGAACACGCCCATTACCATCCGTAAGCTGATCAGTGAAGAGAACTGCTACGAGACGCTGCGGCAGCTGCGCTGGCCGGAGGGGGTACACTGTCCCTTCTGCGGCTCACTCAAGGTCAACCGCCGCGGCCATGACGAAGTGCACCGAAGCTGTCAGCGTTATCAGTGCAAAGGCTGCGACAGACGCTTCGATGACCTGAGCGAGACGGTCCTCGCCGGTCACCATCAGCCCCTGCCGGTCTGGATTGTGTGTCTGTACTTCATGGGGTTAAACCTCTCCAACCGCCAGATTGCACTGGAGCTGGACCTCAACGAGGACGACGTGCAAGGCATGACCACGGCGCTGCGCGAGGGAGTCGACAAAAAAAAGCCCCGAGCCGCTGCAGGGGGAGGTCGAGTGTGATGAGGTGTATATCGTGGCTGGTCACAAGGGCCATCCAGAAGCCGTCCGAGCTCAGGGGCGTTTGGGACGGCGCCGACGGCTCAAGGGCGAGCGGGGGCGCGGCACCTTGGAGAAAGACAAGCCGCCGGTGTTCGGCATGATCGAGCGCGGCGGTGCGGTCATGATCCGCATGCTCGCAAACGTTCAACAGGCGACGATCGCCCCGCTGCTCCGCTCGACGATTGCGCTCGGCACCACCGTCTATACCGATGAGTATGATATCTACAGCCGTCTTCCCGATTGGGGCTACACGCGCAAGAGCGTCAACCACTCTCAAGGGGAGTATGCCCGTGATGAGGATGGCGATGGCTTTTGTGAGGTCCACGTCAATACGATAGAGGGCTTCTGGTCGCTGCTACGCTCCTGGCTGCGGCCCCATCGGGGGATCTCCCAGGAGAAGTTACCCTTGTACCTGAGCTTTTTCGAATTCGTGCACAATGCCCGTGTTCGGGGCAAACATCTCCTGCCCGCCTTGCTCGGCGTGCTGCTCGCTTAAGCCCCCGAAACACAGGAAGAGCCATTTGAAATTATGAGGGGATGCTTAAGCTTAACCGCCTTTGGCTGAACGGCGGACGATATCGATGGCCGCTTTCGGATCGAAGGGTTTATCTGTGTGTACGTCATATAAGTTCTCACCGACAGCCTCGATCACTAGCCCGCAGAACTTCTCGATCTGAGCAAGAAGCAACTCGCGAGCGCTCTGTTGGTCTTCAGATCTGTTCGCACCTGCCCGCTGGATCATCCAGTCGAAGTATGTTGAAAGCTGGCGACTGGACACTGCCAGGATTCCATCGATGCTCGTGAACTCCAGCGGGCTGATCAGGAGCCGGTGCACCGGGTGGAAGTCCCTTCGGACACCGAGTCCCACCTCCTCGGCGTTGATCCCCAACTGAGGCAATGTAGACGGACTGGGAAGGACGATTCGCGTGGGTCGCGCTTCTGATGACGGACTACGCGCGAGCAAGTGCAGCTCCTGCTTGAGCGCGGCCTCTTCATGATCTTGCTCTTCGGGAGACGGCTCTCGGTCCTTGCTTTTCCACAAATGGTACCGCCGACTGCCCGCGCCAGTCCTTCCAAGGTAGGTGGAGCGAGCAAAGAGTCGGCGCAGCGCCCGATTAAACCAGAAGTAGGTTTGAGGCTCGCCCTCGTACGTGGTGGGCAAACGGAATGTCGAGGAGTACCAGATGCCCTTGGGCTTGTAGGCGGTCTCCACTTCTTCGACGCCCATCGCCCCTTCGAGCACTTCGTACAGAATTTCCTCTTTCTCGGCGGCAACCAGCTGGCCCATGTTGAGCTCAGTCCGTTTCTCTTTTGCGGATGGGGGCGTTTCCTCAGAAACAACCCGAACCGCTCGCCACTCTTCGTAATTGTCAACCAAGGCTTTGCCGTCCGAAAGGAAAAGGTAGGCGTAGAGGCTTGCTCGCTCGAGCGCCTCCGTCTCCTTACGGCGCTCATCACTCTTCTTTGCGTCGCGCCGTGCCGCCAACTGAGCAAGATAGGCTGGAAACACGTTCCGAATGACCTTCGGCCATAGTGCGCGCGCACGTGCATTTCCCTCCTCGGTGAAGCGCTGGCGATCTGCTGTCAAGAACTCCTTTGCCTCACCTCGCTCGATACCGAAAACAAATCGGATCAGACCGACCTTTAAGAGGCTGTGTTCGGAAACCCTGGTCCCGCGATAATGCACATCAATGAGATTGTCGGTATCGCTCGGGCGTCGAAACCGAACATAGCAAGACGTTTCTGGGTCGAAGAGCTTGATCTCATCGTCCGTAAGCTTCGTCGTTTCGCGCACCTCGTTTCCGTCGAGCCTTATGGGAACGAGGTGGCTACTGGCCAGCGATTCGACTCTTTGTCTCAATTCGTCAATCTCGCTCGAACCGCTCACCGTGAGCAGATGGCCGCTGACGATGTTTGGACTTGGGGAGTTCGCAACATGGGTGGGCCACTCGTCGGGTGTAAGGCCCTCAACGAGCGGGCGGTCGGGCAGCACGAAGCTTACTTCCGTACCGGGTCGAAGCGGCTCCTCATTCGGGTCCAGCTCGCGGATGTAGACGCCCGCACGGTCGACCTGGGGCTCGAGGAGGACGTCTCTAGGCTTAGGGGGTGGCGAACGGCGGATGCGGATGTGGAGGCGGTCGCCGGTTCGTACATGCGTGCTCTTTATGATGACCTCGTCGGTGACCATGAAGACGCTCTGCAAACCGATGCCGAAGCTCCCGGTTGGGCGAAAATGCTCGGGAAGCTGTTGGATCGCAGCACGGCGCGCCGGGTTCTTGCTGGAGCTGCCAATCGTGAGCATGAAGCGCAGGTCGTCACGCGAGATGCCTGTCCCACGGTCGGCGATCATTACTCGGATGAGTCGTTTTGAAGCGTCACCTTGACCTTCGCTAGGCTTCGGCTGCTTCGGTCTTGTCAGCTGCTCTTGTTTAAGGTCGACACGGATCGGGTAGTCGGAAAGCTCTTTCTGTATGTCCTTGAACGGTTCCGAGATCACACTCAGGGCGAAATCCCGCGCTGGGTGCTTGGCTTCCGCCTTCGCCTTAGCCAACGCATCCGATTCCTCGTACAGGAGTCGCAGGAGCGTCGCGTCGCTCGCATTCGAGAGCAGCTCCTGCAGCCAGGCGTGTCGGTCCTGGTAGAGGTTATTGCTCCGAACCAGCCCGAGGAAGGCGGGCTCATCAACCTCAAACCGGGGCCTCTGACCGACATCAAGCGAGATGTAGCCTTTAAGCAGCGATTTGATCTCGCCGATGCTCGGCGCTCCACCAAATTCAGGTGGTGCGATGTCCGCCCAGCGAGTCGCCAGAAACTCGAGCTCTTTCGTCAGCCAGTCGAACCAGCTCGACACCGCCTCGTAGGCACCGTACGGATCCTCACCGTGTGAGTCCTGCCAACCTATAGACTCGGTGGACTCGGGCAACTCTGTATTTGCAGATTCGCGGCGCGTCGGCCGGCGAGGATCGCACTCTGCGGTAACCTCCACGCGTTCCGGGCTCACGTAGAACCGTGTGATCGCAGCGTGCTTAGCCGCGTGGCTCATCGACGAAGAGGGCAGCGCACCTAGGGTCGCCGTTAAGACGGGGCAGAAGCGTCCGTTGTCGAGATCCAAGAGATCGCCGAGGCGTAGCATGAAGGCCACGAACCGCGGGTGGCAAGTGTCGGTTGCGAGCCCGCACTCCGCATCCGGGAGCACCATGACCGCGTGGATGGACCGTCCATGCGACTCGGTTACTTCGCTGAGCCACCGGAAGAGGCGCTCCGGGATCAGGACCCTCGGCGATGCCAGGTTGAGCATTTCCGGTCGGCGAACTAACTGGCCGGATCGCTCGGCGTGAGACCGGCGCGCGAGCTCGGCCAGAACATAGGTCAGGGCCTTTCGAACCTGGATCGGCCAAAGGGCCTGGTTCAGGTCCGACAGGGACCGCCTCCTAAGCAGATCGGCCGCTGCGGCGATCTCCGGATCCTGCCCCGAAATCAACGCGTCGAGGTGTTTCCCGAAGTCATCGGTACCCAGCCACTCGCGTGCGGTGCGATCGTCGATGACCATTCCAATGTCGTGCCAATACGCGGCTTCCAGCAGCAGCCAGAGGTCAGTAGCGGACAGCTTAGCGATTCGATCCTCGCCCAGGACGCGAGTGATTTGGACCAGGATCGTGTTGGAGTGTGATACGTCATGTCGGCTGTAGTGGGCAAAGTAGACGGGAACAGCCTGGAGCGCCTGGGCGACGAGCTGACGGTCATAGTCCCACTGAGCCAGAAGAAGTCTTAGACGATCGTCACCGTTGCACTTCTCCCGAAAGGTTCTTTCGATCTCGACGGTCATGGGAGCTCCACCGCTGAGCCAAGCCTAGGCACTGCTAGGGATCTCTCAGACCACGACAGCACGGCCGGGAGCGCGACTCCCAATTGCGGAAAGTGACTCCCGACCACGCCCGGTATTAATGGAATGCGCATGGTCAAGTAAACGGAACAGGCACCCGGGTCACTCATTTACCGATGCTCGGTCAGGAGCGCCTCACGTTGCTGCGTGATTGTGGCGGTGGTGTTGTGACAAAGTACCCAAAGCGAGCGCTCGCTTGGGCACTGGTCGGAGGCCGGTGCGCTAGTGGAGGCCGTTGCAATTGGGATTTGTTCAGGATACGTGCAAAAAGTAGTAACCTCAGCGCGCGCCCTCTTCAGGACAGTATCCCGAGCGGTTTCGGCACCAGGGGTGGCGGGAGATCGTCCATGTCCAACATGTACTGCCCGAAGCGTCGGATGTGCTCACGCATATAGGGACTGAGCCGACCGACCAGCTCCTTGGTTAGTGGCCAGCCCTCAGCGGCCATATCGGTTAGGGCATTAGTCAAGTCGCTGACATTGTGCAGCATGATCGTGTTGGCCACGAGGTCCATGTACTTGACCTGCTTGGCCTGCTCGACTGGGTCTCCGCTCTTCAGAATCGGGCCGCCGAAACCGATCCAGTCGAGGAAGTCATTGTAGGATTCGATCTTGGTGGTTTCGGCGCGGATACTTTGGCGAAAATCTGCCTCGGAGACGTAGCGCAGCAAGAATAGAGTGCGTTCCACCCGTCCGAGCTCCCGGAACGCCCGATAGAGTTTGTTTTGGCGGTTGTGGCTACCGAGCTTGCGAAGCAGCATCGAGGGGAGCACCTTGCCGGCCTGAATCGAGAGTACCACCTGCATCATGTCCTGCCAGTGGGTCTCGATCAGCGACCAGTCGATGGATAGGCTCTTATGTTGTCGTCAACATAAGATCCGTTATGTGGCCTCCACAGTAATGTGACGCCCAGGATTTAGCACCGCTCACGGCTTGCCTTCGATGCCTCTGGACGCCACATAACTTTTCGTCCTCTGATGGTCGGGCTATTCCCGCAGTTCCTCTGGAGGTCCGACCATGTTCGATCAACTTTTCACATCTCCCCGTGCAATCGAGCGACATTTTGCGCGCCCGCTTCTAGAAGAGCGGCTGCGCTACCTGACCTATTGTGCCGCGCTGGGCAGCACCCGAAGTTCGCTACGCCTCATCGCCCAGCACATGCTGGTGTTTATTGACTTGCTGAATTTGGAAACGGGCGATGACGTCAATATTGAGCAGATCCGCGCAGCTGCTGTGCGCTGGGTGGGTAGCCAGCCTTATGCTCACAACATGACCGATTGCCGGTACGGCAGGATGCGCTTTATTTCCGACGCCAAACAATGGCTCGGCTTCCTCGGCCGTCTGCAGGTGCCTGAAGTCCCGCCTCGCCCGTATGCCTATCTGGTCGAGGAGTTTGCCGAGTATATGCGTCGAGACCGGGGCTTGTCGCGACACACGGTGCGCACTCGCTGTTGGCACATGGGGCAGTTCCTGGAGCGCCTCTGGCAGCAGCACCGATCCCTGAGCGACATCTCTATCCGCGACATCGATACCGCCATTGCTCGCAAAGGCGAACAGGACGCCTACGCCCGGACTTCCATTGCCCATTACGCCACCACACTGCGGGTGTTCTTCCGCTATGCCGAGCAACGCGGGTGGTGTGCGCGCGGTTTAGCTGCAGCGATCGTCTCCCCGCGCCTATTTGCGGATGAAGGGCTACCGAAAGGCCCGTCGTGGGACGATGTTCAACGTCTGCTGAGCAGCACCGAAGGGGATCAACCGAAGAACATCCGTGATCGCGCCCTCATCATGCTGTTTGCCCTCTACGGGATGCGGGTCGGTGACGTGCGTGCGCTAAGACTGGAAGACTTAAATTGGGAGCAGGAGTTAATTTGTGTGATCCGGCCCAAATCCCGACGACAGCAGTCTTACCCGCTTTCGTACACCGTGGGAGAGGCCATCCTGCGTTATCTGCGAGAGGTCCGACCCGCTGCCCCTTGTCGAGAGGTCTTTCTGACGTTGAAAGCGCCCATTCGCCCGCTCGGCAGTGGGGCGCTCTATGACCTCGTCAGCGATCGTTGGCAGGCCCTGGATGTGCCCCTGATACACCACGGCCCACACTCGTTGCGTCATGCCTGCGCTGGGCGTCTTCTCGCCGAAGGCTTCTCGATGAAAGCGATTGGTGACCATCTTGGGCACCGCAAGCTGGATACGACGCGTGTCTACGCCAAGGTGGACCTCGCGGGGCTGCGCCAAGTCGCCGACTTCAACATCGGAGGCTTGCTATGAAACTCAGCGCGCTCATTCCTCAATACGTCGCCTTTCGCCAGTCAATGGGGGAGGATTTTGGCAGCGCTGAGAGTTTGTTAAAGACTTTCTCTCGGCGCCTGGGCGAGGACCTTGACTTGGCCGAGGTGACCGCGGAGCAGGTGCAGGCCTTCCTCCTCGGCCCGGCTCCCCTCAGCGGCTATTGGCGGCGCAAGTACGATCTCCTGCGCGGCCTCTACCGCTACGCCCTCAGCCGCGGTTTTGTGGCGCGGGCGCCATTGTTTCCAACCGTCCCACAAGCACCGCGTTTTGTGCCCTATATCTATACGCAAGACGAACTGCGCCAGCTCTTGCAAGGTATCGCTACTTGTCTTAACCCGCCACGAAAACTCGAGCCCCATACGTTGCGAGCGATCTTACTGCTGCTCTATGGGGGCGGGTTACGAGTCGGCGAGGCCGTGGCGCTTACCCTTGCCGACGTCGACGTGTCGGGGGCCGTGATCACGGTGCGCAACACGAAATTCCACAAAACGCGAATGGTACCGCTTGGGTGTCAGCTCAATGAGGCGATCGGGCAATACGCCACGTGCAGAGCCGCAGTGGGCCACTCGAAAGCGGATAGCGCCCCTTTCTTTGTCTTGCGTAACGGTGCCAAGGTGTCGGTCGCCATCATTGAATACGCCTTCAGACGCCTGTGTCGGTATGCGGGCGTCCACCGGCACGATGGCGCCCGTTATCAGCCGCGCCTCCATGACCTGAGGCACAGTTTTGCTGTCCACAGACTCACCTCCTGGTACCAGCAAGGGGCGGACGTGCAGAAACTCCTGCCCCAGTTGGCGACCTATCTCGGGCACGTCAGCATCGCAGCCACCCAAGTCTACCTAACGATGACCCCAGAGTTGCTGCACGAAGCATCCGTGCGCTTTGAGCAGTATGCCTTTGAGGAGGTGCGCCATGACTGACACCACCAAACTCAGCTCATGGGTCCGACGGTTTCTTCTTGAACATCTGGTGAGCGAACGCAATCTGGCGCGCAATACGCAATGCAGTTACCGTGACACGTTGGTCTTGCTCATCCCCTTCATCGCCGC
>JBAPTW010000269.1:0-60387 GCA_049282355.1 Gammaproteobacteria bacterium
ATGCTCGTGGTAGAGCCTGCGGATGCCTATCAAACGCGAAGCCTAATGGAAAAAATTCTCCGGGACGACAGGCCCACCTATATCCGTCTCGGTCGAAATGCTCCCCCGCTGATCTTCAACGGCGATGATGACTTCGAGTTGGAGAAGGGTTATCAACTCACGGCGGGCGATGATGTTACCTTGGTCGCTGCCGGTCTGACCTATTTGGCGCTGGAAGCAGAGCAAGCGCTGCGAAAGCTGGGTATCAAGGCTCGAGTAATCAATATGCCGACTATTAAGCCTCTGGATCGCGAGATTATTCTTAAAGCGGCGCGAGAAACCAGGGGGTTTGTGACTCTGGAAGACCATAATGTGAAGAATGGTTTGGGCGGTCAAGTCAGCGAGGTGCTGGATATGGAACCCGCTTATCTCAAGAGAATCGGTTCTGAGGATGAGTTTGGCACTTCTGCTAGAGATTGGCGGGAGATTTACGCCCGTTACGGTATCACGGTAGAGAATGTGGTGCGTAAGGCGTTCCAGGTAATCGAAGCATTCGAAAGGCGGCATGATCTTGATCTTGCCGAGCAACGCAGCTTACAGGCTGATCGGGCCGCTTTAGGCTTAAATTCGGTCGGTGCCATGCCGGTTCAGCCGACGTTGCGGGAAGAATGCTTGAAGTCGTAATTAAGCTGTTCCTGGAAAAAGGGAGGAGCTTATGAGGAAGGCACTGCTCTTTCTAGGAGCTTGCGCTTTAGTGTGTTCCGGTGGCTGTGCCATGGTCGCCGGAGAGGCGGCGGGCGAAAAAGTGTACAATTCTGCTTGTGTCGCCTGTCATAGCACCGGGGCGGCCGGCGCTCCAAAAGTCGGTGACAAAGAAAGCTGGCGCCCGCGGGCCGGTGAGGGTCTCGAAGCCTTGGTCAACAATGCGATCAACGGCAAACGAAGCATGCCCGCCAAAGGTGGCAACCCGGGGCTTACTGACGAAGAGATCAAGCAGGCTGTGAGATATATGCTGGCGCGAACAGGGATCTCTGACGACTGAAGGGAGGGTAATGATTACGGCACTAATCGAGCTATCAAGCAACGCTGGGCCGAGGAGACTCTCCTCGAGCCAGCGCGCAATGTCAGCTCCTTGGGTTGATAACTATCCCTCGCCGTGATAGCGGAACGATACGTGGAGCTTGGTACGATACAATAGTGTGCCGTCATCGAGCACGTGTATATCCAGATCCTTGATCTCCGCGACGCGCATATCTTTCAAGTGCTTGGACGTTTCTTTGATGGCGCTGCTGGCGGCCTTTTCCCAGGATTCCGGGCTGCTTCCAATGACTTCGATGACTTTGTAGACGCTTTCAGGCATTTGTCTCTCCTCCTCATGTTGCTGATGACGACACTGCTTATTCCGGGTACCTGACGTCGTCATTTTTCACCACTAGCGACCTCGCACCTCTACCAGGCTACGCTAAAATTGACTGTTTGCGAAGCCGGGTCACGCGCTGAAGGTCTTCACTATAGAGTGTTAGACACGGGAAACCTCTAGTCAAGATAAACGAGGAAGGCTTTGTGCTTTCCCACCCTCAGCTAAATTCCTGACGTCGCCACAAGATGCAGCAACTGAATTGGCTCTCCCCTGGTAAGTCCCCAACGGCCATATTTGCGAGCCATAAAAAACCCCGCCTAGCAGGCGGGGTTAATGCCCCAGAGAATTGATAGAATCAGGAGGAACCTCAAAAATATTGTCTCCCTATCCGGAGGGACTTTCCTTGATCCGGGTCAACTATTTCCTATTTTCGAGCATGGCGCGTTTGCGGTCGGTTTTAGGATGGGACTTCGATGCGCCTCAATATCGATTAAGCAGTTCGCAACGTATGGTTGGCGAACAATGCCACGCTAAACAGCAACAAAGCATTCGCCTGATGGGCGGCGGCAAGCGGCATGGGTACGTATAACAGTAAGGTGCCGATGCCTAGTCCAACTTGAAGCAAAGTTATTGCCAGTAAGAGATGTGAGCCGAAACGCGTCCACCGGGAGAAAGCATGCCGTCTCGCCAGGAACCAAAGCACTAAAACACTCAACAGCACCAGGACAGCCAGCACCCGGTGTTGAAACTGCACGGTGACAATATTTTCAAAGAAATTTCGATAGAGAGGATCTAATACGAACAATCCGGCGGGAATCCACGCGTCTCCCATCTTGGGGAAAGTATTATAAGCAAGGCCGGCCTTGAGCCCGGCGACGAAGGCGCCGGAAAACATGGTCAGAAGAATGAGGAAAGTCACGAGCAGCGCTAGCCGCTTGAGGGCACCGGTTTTCATGGGGGTGCTGGCCGCCGGCAAGGGGGGACGGCTCAGCAGACCGAAAGCCACCCACAGCATGTATCCGTACACCGCTACCGCTACCGTTAGATGAGCGGCAAGGCGGTACTGACTGACGTGGGGGTTGTCTATGAGGCCACTCTTTACCATATACCATCCAAGCAGCCCTTGTAGCCCTCCGATTATGAATACGAAGACCAATCTCGGAACCAGTGACCGCTCGACCTTGCCTCGAACCAAGAAGTACAAGAACGGCAAGATAAAAACCAGCCCGAGGGCGCGGCCAAGCAATCGGTGAGCGTATTCGAACCAGAAAATGACCTTGAACTCGGCGAGGGTCATTCCGACGTTCACTTTCTGGTATTCAGGCGACTCTCGGTATCGCGCGAACTCTGCTTTCCAGCCCGCTTCGCCGCGCGGCGGCAGCACCCCGGAGATGGGCTCCCACTCGACCATGGAGAGCCCTGAGCCGGTGAGCCGCGTGACTCCGCCGAGCACCACCATGGAGAAGACGAGTGCGCAGCAGGCCAGCAGCCAGATGGCAATCTGCCGACGATTTCGCGTATCTTCCGGATACGCGGACAGACCACTCAAAGCGACCGCGGGCAAGGTCTTACCTTAATGTAAAAATCGTGGTCCATAGAATTCTCAGACATTGGCTGCAGTTGGGCAGTTGGTAAGGCACTGTTTTAAAAATTGTTGTGCTTGCTGTATCGGCACTGGCGACGTTCTTAAAACAGCTTCCGCCTATGATGTTAATGGACGAGGCGGAAATCAACCGGAAAGCAGAGCATGTCTTCAGTGATCCGCCAATCTCTATTTTTCCTGGCAACCGCCCTATGTTCAAGAGCGGTAGCCAAGCGCAATTAGTCTAAATGGGGTAAACTAAGCACATGCGCTACCCTAAGAAGCTGCTTGTTTTATTCACTTTTTTTGCGGGAGCAGTCGGCCTATTGGGCGGGTTTGTTCTCTATCAGTCTTCATTGGGAAGAACTGTCCCTCAGCCAGATATTCCCGGATTTTTGTGGCCCAATCCGAAAGCACTAACGGCCTTCAATCTCGAAGATCACTCAGGGCGAGCGTTCAATCTGAACCGCCTCAAAGGCAAATGGACATTTTTGTTTTTCGGCTATACCCATTGCCCCGATGTCTGCCCCGTGGCTTTGTCCGTGCTTGCGGATGTAGAGAGACGTTTGTCTAAGGCCAAGCAACCCTTGGAAAACGTACAGGTCGTATTCGTGTCCCTTGATCCGCAGCGGGACAATCAGGAACGGCTACAGCAGTACGTGCAGTATTTTAACCCGAGTTTTCTTGGCGTTACGGGGGATGAAGCGCAGCTTGCTGATCTTACTCGCCAATTGGGAATCGTTCACACCATTGTCGATCGCGGGTCGAGTGACAATTATCTCGTAGACCACACTGCTTCAATCTTATTGACGGATCCGCAGACGCGCCTGGTTGCGGTTTTTGGGTTTCCGCACAACGCGGAGACTATCTCAAGCCGGTTTGTGACTATTCGTGAATTTCTTGAAGGATGAAGGTCTTATGGCCGAGTCACTCTACAGTCACCGATTTGGCCAGATTTCTTGGTTGATCCACATCAGTTCCCTTGACTACGGCGACATGATAGGCCAACAGCTGCAATGGAATCGTAAAGGCAATGGGGGAGACAGCGCTTGAAATGGCAGGGAGCCTCATCACGTGCACATTCGGTGTTGGCGGCATATCGGCCTTAGTGTCCGCAAATACGTAAAGTTGGCCGCCGCGCGCGCGGACCTCCTCCAGGTTAGATTTGAGCTTTTCTAACAGCACGTCGTTCGGTGCCACACAAATGACAGGCATTTCTGCGTCGACCAGCGCTAGCGGTCCGTGCTTGAGCTCGCCTGCCGGGTAGGCTTCGGCATGGATATAGGCGATTTCCTTGAGTTTGAGTGCCCCCTCCATGGCAACCGGATAGTGCAGACCACGGCCAAGAAAGAGGGCGTGATGTTTTTCAGTAAACTCCGTAGCCAACTGAGCAATGCTGTCGTCTAATCCCACGATTTCCTGGCAGGTGCTGGGTAACGCGAGCAATTGCGCAACCAGCTCGTTTTCCACCTCCGGGCGCAGGCCATGACGCCGACCCAGCACGACCACTAACAACAGCAGGGCAGCGAGCTGAGTGGTGAATGCCTTTGTCGACGCCACACCGATCTCGGGGCCAGCGCGCGTCATCAGTACCAGGTCGGATTCACGCACAAGGGTGCTTTCCGGTACGTTGACGACGGCGAGTGATGGACCAAATCCAAGTGCTCTGGCGCTGCGAAGTGCCGCGAGCGTGTCAGCGGTTTCACCAGATTGGGAGATGGTAACCACCAGTGTGTCTGGGGTTGCTAAAGGGTTTCGGTAGCGGAACTCACTTGCCACCTCTACCTGGCAGGGGATCTTTGCCAAGCTCTCAAACCAGTGTCGAGCCACGAGGCCGGCGTGAAAGCTGGTACCGCAGGCGAGGATTTGAACTCTCTTGACATTGTCGAGGAACCTGCCAGCATTTGGACCCAGCGTCTCCTCCAGTACTCGCCCGTTGTACAGACGCCCCTCAAGCGTTTCGGCAATAGCCTGGGGCTGCTCGTGGATCTCCTTGAGCATGTAATGGCGGTACTCTCCGCGCTCGACGGCATCTGCCGTGAGCTCGCTGGCCACCATACGCCGCTCCACTCGGTTACCTGCAGCGTCAATGGTTACCACGCTTTGGCGCCTGAGCTCCGCCACATCGCCGTCTTCGAGAAAGACAAACTGTTGCGTCACCGGGATCAGCGCGGCGACGTCGGAGGCGATGAAGTGTTCACCGATTCCAAAGCCGATGGCCAGTGGGCTGCCCCGGCGTGCTGCAATTAAGCGATTGGGCGCGTGACTGCTGATAACGCCCAGTGCGTATGCGCCTTCGAGATCGGTCACCGCCGTGCGAACCGCCTCGAAGAGGTCCATTCCTTGTCTCATATAGTGATGTATCTGGTGACCGATAACCTCGGTGTCGGTCTCCGAAGTGAACTCATACCCAGAGGCCTCCTGCTTTTTGCGCAGCTCTCGATAATTTTCGACGATGCCGTTATGCACCACAGCAACTTCACCACGGGCAATATGCGGATGGGCGTTGGACTCGCTCGGGGCGCCATGGGTAGCCCAACGAGTGTGCGCAATCCCCACTTGGCTGCGCAGGGGCTCGGCCTGGAGTCGTTCCGCTAGGGCTGCAATTTTTCCGGGACGCCTGATGCGGGCGATCTTTTGCTCACCCTCCAGCAGCACAGCCAATCCGGCAGAGTCATAACCTCGATACTCCAAGCGCTTTAGGCCTTCGAGCAAGATGGGAACCACGTCCCGTTCCGCGACTGCTCCTACGATTCCACACATGGGCTTTCATTCTCCGGAATTTTCTGATGAAGGATCAGCTGAATTCATCGGTAGCTAAAGGGCTTTCTTGATCCTACTGAACAGCTTGGTGAAGGATGCGCGAAAAAGGGCCATATCGTCCAGATTGCCGCCTAGGGTACTTTGGAAGGGGGTTTAGCGGGTCGTTTCCATCCTCTGATGGTCACTTGCCGGTTTCGGGCGACAGCCAGCTGTCCGGGGGGTGTGTCATGGGTGATCGTTGAGCCGGCGCCGATGGTGCTGCCGGCGCCAACCTTAACCGGCGCCACGAGTTCCGTGCCAGAGCCGATGAAAGCATCATCATCGATAATTGTCCGATGTTTGAATGCCCCATCGTAATTGCAAGTGATAGTTCCGGCGCCAATGTTGACGCGTTTACCGACATCGGTATCCCCAACATAGGTCAGGTGATTGACCTTGGAACCGGCACCGACCTCGGATTGTTTGATCTCGACAAAATTGCCCACATGAACGCCATCGGAAAGATGGGTGCCGGGACGAAGCCGCGAGAACGGCCCGATCTGGCAGCGCGCACCGGCACGGGCTTGTTCGATAACGCAGTTCGCCAGGATCTGCGTATCGGGACCGATCTCGCTGTCTCGGATAAGTACGTTTGGACCGATGTTGACGCCATCGCCAAGCACAATACGGCCTTCCAGCACCACATTGACGTCAATGATCACATCTCGCCCGGTATGGATACTACCGCGTATGTCCAATCGCGCCGGATCGCGCAAGGTGACACCGGAGCGCATGAGCTCTTCTGCTTGCAAGCGCTGGAGGTACCGTTCGAGGCTCGCGAGCTGTAGCCGATCGTTGACACCGAGAACTTCCTCGGTCGCGTTAGGTGCAATACCATGAATGGCAATACCATCCTGTGCGGCAAGTGCAATGATATCGGTGAGGTAGTATTCTCCTTGAGCATTGCCCTGTTTGAGCGACGCCAGCCAGCGGCGCAGCCGGCCGGCGTTGGCAGCCAATATGCCGGTGTTCACCTCGGTAATGGCTTTCTCCTGCTCATCGGCATCGCGCTCCTCGATGATTCCCTGGATTGCTCCCTCAGGGTTGCGAAGAACGCGTCCGTAACCCGTAGGGTCATCGAGATCAACGGTGACTAATCCGAGAGAGGTGTCTGAGGCTTGGGCAACAACCTGTTCCAGGGTCGTCTGGTTGACGAGGGGTACGTCTCCGTAGAGCACCAGCACGGTGGCTTCATCTGGCGTGCCGGGTATGGCCTGCATCACCGCGTGGCCTGTGCCAAGCTGCACAGACTGTGGGATCCAGGTGACCTTAAGGTTGGGTAGTGTTTGCGGTACCCGATCGCCCCCATGCCCATACACCACCAGCACTTCTGCCGGATCGAGAGCATAGGCAGCATCGACCACAAACTCCAGCAGTGTCAGGCCTCCCAAGCAATGCAACACTTTGGGGAGGTCGGATTGCATTCGCTTTCCCTGGCCAGCGGCAAGGATAATGACAACCAATGGGGACATTACCGAACCTCTATCCTAAACTAAACGGGTTAAGCAAAAGTAGCGCCAAATATTCCGTATGTCCGGACGAGGGCTAGAGATAAAGAGTGAGGTCGGTCAGTGAACTATCCGCGCCCCTTCCGCCGGTGCGCCGCACTGGATCTCGGATTCGGTGGCTTCCCGTATATCTGAAATAGTTATCCTATAGACGAGTGTATGACCGGCGAAGGGATGATTACCATCCAGTGTCACCTGGCCGTCCTTCATGCGGGTAACGACCATGGTGATCGTTTCGCCCTGGTCGTTGGCAAAGGTTGCTTCGGCACCGAGGCGGCGATATTCAGAAGGAACATTCTCTATCCTGTCGATGTATGTCAGCTCTGGTTTATGCGACCCAAAGCCTTCCTCCGGAGTCAATGTCACCTCCACCGTATCTCCCACGGCGCGACCTTCGAGGGAGGCTCCAAGCTTATCAAATAGCTCACGCTTGCCTCCATGGAGGTAGCCAATAGGCAGATCCGAACGCTCCAATAAATTGCCTTTCGGATCGCATATCTCGTAGGTGAAATAAACGACCTTTCGTTGACCGACGCATTGTTTCGACATGAGCACGTTTCGTCAGCGCTTTGTTCTCTGCCGAAGGCGCTGAATAGCGGCTAGCTGAGCGCTTGCCTGAGCTAGCTCTGCCTTGGCGCGGGCATATTCGAACTCGGATGTTTTGTTGGCGAGGGCTTGCTCTGCCTTTTCCTTGGCAGAGACCGCAGCCGCCTCATCCACATCCTTGGCCCGCAAAGCTGTATCGGAAAGAACTGTCACAACATGCGGCTGTATTTCCAGGATGCCTCCAGACACATAGAAAAATTCTTCCTTTCCACCGGGCAAGCGTACCCGCACTTCACCGGGTCGCATTCGCGTGATCAATGGCAAATGCCGAGGTGTAATACCAAGCTCACCCATGATGGCAGGTGCGAACACTATCTCCGCGGTCCCAGAGAAGATCTCCGATTCCGCGCTGACAATGTCCAAGTGAATGGTCATAGCCATAATATGCTATTCCTGTACAGGAGGACTTGCGGGTAGATGTCTCTCACCGGAGAGTGGCCGCCCGCCACACCCTTGCCAAAAACGGCTTTGGGACTAAAGGGTTTTGGCCTTTTCAACTGCTTCTTCGATCGTCCCCACCATATAGAACGCTTGCTCCGGTAAATTGTCCAGCTCGCCATCCACGATCGCTCTAAAACCGGTGATGGTTTCTCGTAGGCTGACATACTTGCCGGCGGAACCGGTAAAGACCTCCGCCACAAAGAACGGCTGGGAAAGAAAACGTTGCAGCTTACGAGCCCGCGAAACGGTAAGCTTATCTTCGTCGGAAAGCTCATCCATACCGAGGATGGCGATGATATCTTTGAGCTCCTTGTAACGTTGCAAGATACCTTGAACGTCGCGGGCGACCTGGTAATGTTCCTGTCCGACAACCAACGGATCCAGTTGACGGCTGGTGGAGTCAAGCGGGTCGACGGCAGGATAAATGCCCAGCTCCGCAATTTGCCGCGATAACACAATCGTGGCGTCGAGATGCGCGAAGGTCGTTGCCGGTGAAGGATCGGTCAAATCGTCGGCCGGCACATAGACTGCCTGTATCGACGTGATGGAGCCCGTCTTAGTGGAGGTGATGCGTTCCTGAAGCGCGCCCATTTCTGCGGCCAGCGTCGGCTGATAGCCGACGGCCGATGGCATCCGCCCAAGCAAGGCAGAAACCTCGGTTCCAGCCAGTGTGTAGCGGTAGATGTTGTCGATAAACAGCAACACATCACGGCCCTCATCACGAAAAAACTCCGCCATAGTAAGGCCGGTAAGGGCGACGCGCAGGCGATTGCCAGGGGGCTCGTTCATCTGACCATAGACCAGGCTTACCTTGTCGAGTACGCCGGAGTCTTTCATTTCATGATAGAAATCGTTACCCTCGCGGGTGCGCTCTCCGACCCCGGCAAACACCGAATAGCCGCTGTGCTCAATGGCGATGTTACGGATAAGCTCCATGAGCATCACTGTCTTGCCGACACCAGCGCCGCCAAACAAGCCCACCTTGCCCCCTTTGTTGAAAGGGCAGATGAGATCGATAACTTTAATACCGGTCTCGAGCAACTCGACGGTGGCGGCCTGATCAGTATAACTGGGGGCTTTGCGGTGAATTGCCCAATGCTGCTCAGCACCGATTTCACCCTTTTCGTCGACAGGCTCGCCAAGGACATTCATGATCCGCCCCAGCGTCTTGGTGCCCACCGGCACCAAAACCGGCTGGCCGGTATTGGAGACCTGCAGGCCGCGGCGCAAGCCATCCGTAGAACCCATGGCGATAGTGCGAACTACACCGTCTCCCAGCTGCTGCTGAACTTCCAGAGTCAAGCCTCCGTCGGCCTGAACCTTTAAGGCATCATGGATTTTCGGCACTGCGCTGCGGGGAAATTCCACGTCCACCACGGCGCCGATGATTTCTACGACTTCACCAGAGCTTGTTGCCATCTGTAGAACCTCGATTCGTTAGTTAGAAGCTGTTTTAAAAACTACTGCGCTTGCCTGAGCTGCGTTGCGCGGCGGCTCAAAATCCTCATGTACTCCCTTGTACACTCCGGTTCCTCGCCACCGTGCGCCTTGCTCTGGCGGCGCTCGCGACATTTTTAAAACAGCTTCTTAGGGGCATTCTTGACCGCCCGTTTTCTCCCTCGGCGCTTTTTGCAACGCGAGCGTGGCAAGCTGCCCGTCATACCGCCGCCGCACCACCGACAATTTCAGAAAGCTCCTGAGTAATTGCGGCTTGCCGGGCTTTGTTGTAGACAAGCTCTAACTCTTCGATTAGCCCCCCGGCATTATCCGAGGCGGCCTTCATCGCCACCATGCGAGCCGCTTGCTCGGAGGCTACATTTTCAACGACACCCTGATACACCAGGGACTCGATGAAGCGCAGTAGCAGGTGGTCCAGAATCTCCTTTGAATCCGGCTCATAAATATAGTCCCAATGGTGCTTGAGCTGATCCTCAGGAGACGACGCTAACGGCAAAAGTTGTTCGACAACAGGTCGCTGCGTCATGGAGCTTACAAATTCGTTATAGACCAGGAACAGCCTATCGATGTGCTGCTCATTGTACGCGTCAAGCATGACCTTCACGGTACCGATGAGATCCTCTACCTTTGGCGCATCACCGAGATGGCTCGTTTGACCGATGATCCGGGCGCCCAATCGCCTGAAAAACATGCTGGCCTTACTGCCTATGGTGCAAAGGTCGATTTCAACCTCCTGATCGCGCCAAGTCTCCATTTCCCGAAGCATGGCCCGGAACATGTTGGCGTTTAAGCCGCCGCACAAACCACGATCAGTGGACACGGTGATAAAGCCGACGCGGCGAACGGCCCGTTCGTTCAGGAACGGGTGTTTATATTCGGCGCTGGCGCTCGCTAGGTGACCGATAACGGTACGCATTTTTTGGGCGTAGGGACGTGCTGCGCGCATACGGTCCTGCGCCCGGCGCATCTTGCTTGAGGCCACCATCTCCATGGCGCGCGTGATCTTCTGAGTATTTTGGATACTCTTAATTTTGCTGCGTATCTCTTTACCACCGGCCATGGAAAGTTTTCCCCACTACTACCAGACGTGTTTCGTTTTGAAGTCCTCGAGTGCCGCTTTCAGGCTGGATTCCACCTCTTCATCGAACTCCCCCGTTTGGTTGATGTGGTTCAGGAGTTCGGTCTGGTGGGAGTGCATGTAAGACTGCAGGGCCTGTTCAAAATCACCGACTTTCTTGAGATCCACGTCATCGAGGTAGCCCCGATCCACGGCAAAGAGGGAAACTGCCATCTGCGCGACCGCCATCGGTGAGTACTGCTTTTGCTTCATCATCTCGGTGACACGCTGTCCCCGCTCGAGCTGCTTACGCGTGGTCTCATCAAGGTCGGAGGCAAACTGAGCGAAAGCGGCAAGCTCGCGGTATTGAGCGAGCGCGAGCCGCACACCGCCGCCAAGCTTTTTGATGATCGGTGTCTGGGCTGCGCCGCCCACTCGCGAAACCGAAAGTCCGGCATTGATGGCAGGTCGGATACCGGCATTGAACAAATCCGATTCAAGAAAGATCTGGCCGTCAGTGATGGAAATGACATTAGTCGGCACGAATGCCGAGACGTCCCCCGCTTGCGTTTCGATGATGGGAAGGGCAGTGAGCGATCCCGTCTTCCCTTGGACACGACCGTTGGTCTGACGCGAGACTTCTTCCGGGTTCACGCGCGATGCCCGCTCGAGCAGCCGCGAATGCAGGTAAAAGACATCACCAGGGTAGGCTTCACGTCCTGGCGGGCGGCGCAGCAGCAGCGAAATCTGCCGGTATGCCCAGGCTTGCTTGGTCAAGTCATCGTAGATTATCAGCGCGTCCTCACCGCGGTCGCGAAAATACTCACCCATGGAGCATCCGGAGTACGGGGCGATGTACTGCATGGCAGCGGATTCCGAGGCGCTGGCCGCCACGACGATTGTGTGATCCATCGCACCGTGTTCTTCCAGCTTGCGCACCACTCCCGCAATGGAAGAGGACTTCTGTCCTATGGCTACATAAATACACTTTACGCCCGTATTCTTTTGATTGATGATAGTGTCGATGGCGATTGCTGATTTTCCCGTTTGGCGGTCACCGATGATCAATTCCCGCTGACCGCGACCGATAGGTACCATGGCGTCAATGGCCTTAAGACCGGTCTGGACGGGTTGGCTCACCGACTGTCGGCTGATCACCCCGGGCGCGATCTTTTCGATGGGGGAGGTCGCTTGCGCCTCGATCGGGCCCCGCCCATCGATAGGCTCACCGAGCGCATCCACGACCCGTCCCAGCAGCGCTTCGCCTGTCGGCACCTCCAGGATGCGGCCGGTGCATTTCACCACATCACCTTCCGAAATGTGCTCGTAATCCCCCAGGATTACTGCGCCCACCGAATCGCGCTCAAGGTTAAGGGCGAGGCCATAGGTGTTTCTCGGGAATTCGATCATCTCTCCTTGCAGCACGTCACTCAGGCCATGAATGCGTGCGATGCCATCGGTGAGGCTGACGACGGTTCCCTCGGTACGCGCCTCAACACCGAGCTCGAAGTGTTCGATCTTCTGCTTGATGAGATCGCTTATCTCTGTTGAGCTTAGAGTAAGTTGCATAATCGAACCTCTATCAATGGTCTGCTATACGGCCCGTGTTGGCTCTGTCCGTTAAGGGTGGTCAGCTCAAGTCCAGTTCGAGTCGGCTGATACGACCGCGTAGCGACGCGTCAATCACCGTATCCCCCGCCCGAATAATGACGCCCCCAATGAGCGACCGGTCGATCTGCACCGAAAGGTCCACCTCTTGCCCGAGACGCTTCGTCATCGCGTTCTTGATCGCCTGCTGATACTTGGCTTGGAGGCGATATGCCGCGATGACTTCAACTTCCCGGCGTTGCTCGAATTCTGCCCGTTGCCGCTCGAAGAGCGCCGCGATCTCAGGCAAAAGCGGAAGCCGCCGGTGCTCCATCAGTACGCGGAGAAAATTTTGCCCCGTTTCGGAAAGCTTTCCCTCGCCGATGTCAAACAATAAGCGGGTCAAGCGCTCGGTCTCGATGCGTGGATGCGACACGATACCCAGCACGGTGGGATCGCGTACGACCATGGACAAGAACTGCAGCATGTTCGACCACTCATCTAGCTTGCTCTCTTCTTGCGCCTGCTTGAAAGCGGCGCTGGCGTAGGGCCGTGCCAGGGTGGTTTTTTCTGTCATCGAAGCTTCCTAAAGCTGCGCTGCTAGTTTTTCCAGCATTTTGTTGTGTTCATTCGAGTCGACTTCACGCATCAAGATCTGCTCTGCGCCAGCCAATGCGATGACGCCGACCTGGCGCCGCAGCTGCTCTTTTGCTTGATTCAGCAGTTGTTCAATCTCAGCCTGTGCCGCCGTGACAAGACGTTGCCCTTCGGCGCGGGCGTCATCTTTCGACTCTTCCACAATTTCAGCGGCTCGCCGCTGCGCCTGCGCAATGATTTCGCCGGCTTGCTCCTTGGCTTGCTGCAACAATTCCTTCGCGCGCTTCTCGGCAAGCTCTTTCTCATGGTGACCGCGGTCTGCCGCTGCCAGTCCATCCGCAATCCGCTTCTTGCGGTCTTCCAGCATGCGGATAATCGGTTCCCATAAGTAACGCATCACAAACCAGACGAGCACCGTGAAGGTGAGAATCTGGCCGAATAAGGTTGCGGTTACATTCACTTCCGGACCCCTGGTTTCCTGCCCAACAACTATATAGCCGGCAAGTCGGCGACTATCCTGCCCCGAGTGCCGCTTGCGCTGCTCCTACGAAGGGATTGGCGAAAATGAACCACATGGAGATGCCGAGCACGATCATAGGGAACGCTTCCATGAGACCCCCGGAGAACAACGACTGACCGAGTAGCTGCGGCCGAAGCTCTGGTTGGCGGGCGATCCCGTCTAAGTATTTGCCCATGATTAGCGCCCAGCCGATAGCAGATCCGCCTCCCGCCGCGGCGAGGATCAGGCCGACTCCCAGCGCTGTATACGCGTTTATCATGGCGATAGCATTGGCATCCATCAATGGCCTCCTTAGTTTTGCTTCTCAAAATTTTCAGCGCTTAGTGTTCCTCATGCTCTTCATGCGCTAGCGCAAGATAGACAATGGTGAGCAACATGAAGATAAAAGCTTGTAGCGTGATGACCAGGATATGGAATATGGCCCAGGCGCCGCCCGGTAACCACTGGATCCACCATGGCAGCAGGGCGATGAGTAGAAAGATCAGCTCACCGGCGAAGAGGTTTCCGAAAAGACGCAGACCCAGGCTTACGGGCTTGGAAAGCTCTTCTATGGTCGTCATGATGAGGTTGAAGGGGGCTAACCAGATTCCAAAGGGGTGAGTTAGGAACTGTTTGCCGTAACCAAATAAGCCTTTGATCTTCAGGTTGTAGTAAATAATCAGTATGAACACGCTCAGCGCCAGCGCGAACGTTGTATCCAGATTAGTCGGCGGCACCACTTTGAAATACACATGATGGGGATCGGCGCCAAAGATGTATTCGCCGATCAAGGAAGCCAACAAAGGCAGCAGATCAACCGGTATTAAATCCATGGTGTTTATGAGGAACACCCAAACGAAGATGGTGATGGCAAGCGGGCCAATGACGGGGTTAAAACCCGGAAAAATATCCTTGATTTGTTGGTTTACAAATTCAACGATGCCTTCCAACAAATTTTGTAAGCTGCCTGGTTTGTCAGCATTGAGGTTTTTGCCGACCTTCCACGCCAAGTACATCAAAAATCCAGCGATGGCAGCGCTTACTAAGAAGACGTCTGGGAAGAAAACCGAAAAGTCGATAATACTGTCGGGCTTTTGGGTTTCAGGGTCGCACCCGATACACCAGTTGGTGAGGTGGTGCTGGATGTATTCTACTGGACTGGCGGTAGCGGGCGCTGTTGTTTCACTCACCCCATAAACTCCTACCTGGTGATCCCGCGTGTGGTTCAGCCGACCGCTCGCTGGGGCCAGCTCTTAATCAAGAAAAATGCAACCTGTGCAATGCCGAATGCGACCAGCAATGGGACCGGGTTCAACTTAAGCCACCCCATGCCCACAATGAACAGTGCCAGCAGGAGCGCAAAGCGTTGCAGTGCACCGACATAGATAACCGTCACTTCCTGCCCTGGGGAAGTTTTCGCGACATTCGCGGCAAGGCGCAATCGTCGGCCCAATAGCCAGGCGTTGAGCAGCGCACAGCCTCCACCAAAAAGAGCGGCGTGTGCGTCAGGACTGCTTCCCAAAAGAAGGTAAAGAAAAACCACAACACCGATGAGCAGCGCCTGCATGCCTAAAAGCATGCGCGCGTCGGCCAATTGGGCATTCATGGGAATATCGAGTCCACTGTAGCGCCCGGCTCGTGCTTGATTCTGTCTTATGGTGAAAAGTGGCCGAGCCGATTCCTGTATGGTTTATTTTTTAACTAGGGCTCTGCAGGCCCTTGTGCTGACCCGCAGTATACGGTTTTATCCCCCTGCGGATCAATGTTGCGATGCAAAAAAGCAAATTGCAAGCGTTATTGAATGCGAGCCAGGATACCGTCGAGCTCCTCGAGGCTGTGGTAACGTATGACCAACTGGCCCTGTCCACGGCCAGTTTGTTGAATATGCACCTCGGCGCCGAGGCGTTCGGAGAGCGTCGTCTCAAGTCTGCGCACGTCGGCATCCGGGCGTGCGTCTCGCGCTTTGGTCGAAGCGGATCCGCTCTTTAGCCGGCGCACCAACCGCTCCGTCTCGCGAGCCGAGAGTCTCTTGGCCACGACTTGACGTGCCGCCTCATACTGCAATGGGTCCGGTAGTCCCAGTAGGGCTCGCGCATGGCCCATCTCCAGCCCACCTTGCTGCACCAGTGACTTTACCTCGTCGGTGAGCTCGAGTAGCCGCAGCAGGTTGGTTACGGCGGTTCGGGATCGTCCCACGGCCTTCGCCGCTGCGTCATGGGTCATGGCAAATTCATCGGTGAGGCGTTTCAGCGCGAAGGCCTCTTCAATCGGATTTAGGTTTTCCCGCTGCACGTTCTCGATGAGCGCAATCGCCACCACGGCTTCGTCTGGGACATTGCGCACTATCGCGGGGATTTCGGTAAGGCCGGCCATCTGTGCGGCACGCCACCGGCGCTCCCCGGCGATGAGCTCGTACTGCTTGTCCTCGGCTTTTGGCCGCACCACGATCGGTTGCACCACCCCTTGCGCGCGGATGGAGTCGGCAAGCTCCGTCAGTCGCTCCGGATCAATCTGCGTGCGTGGCTGGAAGCGCCCCCGTTGAATCATTTCCACGGGCAGATTGCGAAGCTCTCCGGATTGAGCATCCGCAAGTAGACTTTCTGCAAAGGGTTCACCTAAGAGAGCGTCCAGTCCTCGTCCTAGACTTTGTCGCTTTGCCATGCGGTTCATATCCTCCATGCAATCCTGTCGATGTTCGCTATCCCGCCGCTTGTAGATGGACGCCGTCGCGGCGCAAAATCTCCCTCGCTAGGGAGAGGTAGGCGACGGCGCCGCTTGAATTTCGGTCATAACGAAGCGCGGGCAAGCCGTGGCTTGGCGCTTCTGCAAGCCGTACATTTCGGGGAATCACCGTACTGTAAACTTTATCGCCGAAGTGTTCGACCAGTTGCTGGGATACTTGGCTTGAAAGATTATTGCGAGCGTCGAACATGGTTCGCAGCAGGCCGGCCACTTTGAGTCGGGAGTTCAAAATCTTATGAATTTTCTCGATGGTTTTTAGGAGGTCAGAGAGGCCTTCCAAGGCATAATACTCACATTGCATGGGAATAATGACGGCATCGGCGGCCACCAAGGCGTTCACTGTCAGCATCGATAGCGATGGCGGGCAATCAATGAGCACGTAGTCATACGTGTCAAGCGCCACCGCAAGGGCTTGCCTTAAGCGTAGTTCCCGTCCAAGCTCCTCCAGCAGGGCCACTTCGGCGCCGGTCAGATCGCCGTTGCTAGGCAACAGGGTATATTTGCTGTGCTCCACAGGCACGACCACGTCAGCCAGCGTACATTCTCCCATCAACACGTCATAGCTGGAGGTGGTCAACGCGTGCTTATCGATGCCACTGCCCATGGTTGCATTGCCCTGCGGATCGAGGTCGATAAGCAGAACACGCCGTTGTACAGCCGCGAGGGATGCGCCTAAATTGATACTGGTCGTGGTCTTGCCCACCCCACCTTTTTGGTTAGCAACCGCGATTACCTTAGCCATCTTGTATCCCAGTTCTCGATTTCCTTGGGGAATTTGCTCATCCGTCATCGGATTGAAGCGATTGTAGCCTCAATGCCGGCGTTTCTGAACGTATGCACGACACGTGGCTGCGTGAATTGATGCGATTTCTTACGAGCAAGGGCTATGCCGGATCCTCTGACAATGTCGTTTCAGCCTCCAAGATGATGAGGTGCCTCGGGATGGCAAGCCCGGGCACATGCAATGGAATTACCTGAGGCTGTTGACACCGAGCCGTGAGAAGATCGATCTCTCTGTGAGGGTCAGCACCCTTCATTGCGATGAGACATCCGCCGGGGAGTAGCCAGTGGCGCACCAGTGAAAACAATACCGATAGCTGGCCGAAGGCGCGTGCGACGACCGTGGAAAATAGCAAATGCGGTTGATAATCTTCGGCGCGGGCGCGCACGACTTCAACGTTATTGATTCCAAGCTCGGCGATGACCTGAAGACAAAATCGTGTTTTTTTTGCGTTCTTGTCCAACAGCACGCACTGCAGATGAGGACTGATCAGTGCGATGACCATCCCCGGAAATCCCGCACCGGTGCCGACATCAAGGAGACGGGGTCCCCGCACATAGGGCAGTACCATGAGCGAATCCAAAAGGTGACGGCGCACCATGTCCACGGGACGGCGCACCGCGGTGAGATTATAGGCTCGGTTCCACGTCTCAAGCAGCGTGAGATAGTAGAGGAGCGCGCGCACCTTGGAGTCACAAAGAGAAACATCGAGCGCGGCCAGACCGGCGGTAAGCGTTTCCTCAGCTGTGGATTCCTGCACGCGATTCACTCGCCTCGTTGGGCACTTCTTTACGATGTCGTCAGTCCTGTGCTTAATAAAGAATGTCGTTTGATGTGAATAAGCAAGAGTGAGACCGCCACCGGCGTAATGCCGGGTATGCGGGACGCCTGTCCCAGGGTGACCGGCCGATGTTGCATGAGCTTTTGGCGCACCTCAGTGGACAAGCCCCGAATACTGGCGTAGTCCAGATCCGTTGGCAAAGAAGTCGTTTCATGGCTCGCACGGCGCGCGATTTCCGTCTGCTGACGTTGGATATACCCATGGTATTTGGCGGTGATTTCTAATTGCTCGGCAACCTGAGGATCGGTTGTACCGGGGCCCGCACCGGGTAAGGACATGAGGCCTGTGTAGGTTACCTCGGGGCGGCGAAGCAGCTCAATGAGCGCATACTCTCGCTTGAGCGGCTGACCGAGCAAGCGGATGGCAGGTACCTCGGATGGCCCGCCTGGCTGCACCCAGGTGGATTCTAATCGCGCTTGCTCACGTTCAATAGCCTCGCGCTTTTTGTTGAAGGCGCCCCAGCGCACGTCATCCACCAGTCCCATCGCTCTGCCCGTGGGCGTCAGCCGTAAATCGGCGTTATCCTCACGCAGCAACAGACGATGCTCAGCGCGACTGGTGAACATACGGTAAGGCTCATTGGTTCCGCGGGTGATGAGATCATCGATCAGCACGCCGATGTAAGCCTCATCGCGGCGCGGCCACCACGGCGGCGCACCGTGTACCTGGCGCGCCGCGTTGAGTCCCGCAATCAAACCTTGGGCGGCAGCCTCTTCATAGCCGGTGGTGCCGTTGATTTGGCCGGCAAAGAACAAACCGTCCAGCCCCTTCACCTCCAGGGAGGGTTTCAGGTCCCGCGGGTCGAAGAAATCATACTCGATAGCATAACCCGGACGGGTTAGCTCGGCCCACTCAAAGCCGGTAATCGATCGCACCAGCGCAAGTTGGACATCAAACGGCAGACTGGTCGAGATACCATTGGGATAAACCTCGGCACTGGTAAGCCCTTCGGGCTCAATGAAAATTTGATGTGAGGTTTTGTCGGCGAAGCGGACTATCTTATCTTCTATCGAAGGACAGTATCGCGGGCCAGTACCCTGAATGAGACCCGTGTAGAGAGGCGAGCGATCCAGTGCGGCAAAAATGATTTCGTGGGTCTGCTCATTGGTTTGCGTGATATGACAGGGCACTTGGCGTGGGTGATCAGCAGGCCGGCCGAGATAGGATACCACCGGTACCGGCACATCGCCGTGTTGCACCTCCAGCTGAGAGAAGTCGATGGTGCGGCGGTCGATGCGCGGCGGCGTGCCGGTCTTGAGCCGGTCCACGCGCAGCGCTAATTCGCGCAAACGTTGCGCAAGGGCATTGGCCGGTGCTTCTCCCGCGCGACCGCCCGGATAATGAGCAAGACCGACATGAATAAACCCGCCAAGGAAAGTTCCCACTGTCAGTACGACGCTCGGCGCGCGAAACTCAAGCCCCATCTGGGTACGAACCCCGGCCACCCGATGGTCTTCGAGCAGCAGATCCTCGACCGCCTGTTGAAAGAGCTGCAGATGCGGTTGTCGATAGAGCTGCTGTTGCACCGTTTGCTTATACAGTGCCCGATCGATCTGGCATCGTGTTGCGCGCACGGCTGCGCCCTTGCGCGAATTCAAAACACGAAATTGGATGCCGCTGCGATCGGCCGCTTGGGCCATCAGTCCACCCAAGGCATCGATCTCTTTCACCAAATGACTCTTGCCGATGCCACCGATGGCAGGGTTACAGCTCATCTGGCCAATCGTCTCCAAATTGTGCGTGAGCAGTAGCGTTCGAGCGCCGATGCGCGCCGAAGCGAGCGCGGCTTCAGTCCCGGCGTGACCGCCGCCGACCACGATGACATCAAACACTTCGGGATGGCGCATAGCGTTGCTATTTGTGACAATCAAAAGTGCCTACAATCGGCAAGCATGGCAAATTGAGGTTTTTCTACTGGTCGCGGCAATATACGCGCGCCGTGAAGGAGCGACAACCCGCACTGGCCCTCCATGCCTTGGGTATTTATCGTCGGCTCTGGTTTTCTTGTCCGGTACTTCTTTGCGGCCCGAGGCGCGGCTCGCAATCCTCCTGTACTCCCAGGTACACTCCGGCCTATTCAAACCTCTGTGAGTTTATTACTCTGGGGCCAGCTTTGCTGTTCGGAACAACACCCGGCCATTTTCTCGTTGGCGATGGGCGGCCTTGCTGTGCCGGTGCCGGCGATATTTTTTGGAGCAGCTGATAGATCATGAACTGTGGAGTCATCGGGCTTGGCGCGATGGGGGCACCGATAGCCTTGAACCTGCATCGCGCCGGTTTTCTGAGCGCGGTTTGGAATCGCACTCCCGCTCGTTCGCAGAGCGTCAAGGCCAGCACAGGCGTACAGGTCGTGCAGCGCCCAGCGGACTTGGCGGTGCACTGTGAGCTCATCATTATCTCAGTCTCCCGGGACGCCGACGTAGCCGAGGTGGTGCAGGCCATGTTGCCAGGACTGCGGCCGGGCACAGTGATCGTCGATACTTCCACGACAGCCAGCCACACGGCGCAGACCATGGCTAAGATCATGGCGGCGCAGGGAGCCCATTTTTTGGACGCTCCGGTCTCTGGGGGAGTAGAGGGTGCGCGGCAAGGCACGCTGGTGATGATGATCGGCGGTGAGGCGGCGGTCCTGGAGCAAGCGCGAGCGCCATTGTCGGCTATTGCGAGCCGCATGGTGCACATCGGTCCCGTCGGCAGTGGACAAGCCACGAAAGCGGTGAATCAAATAATGGCGGCGGGCATCAACCAGGCAGTGACCGAGGCGCTCGCCTTTGGACGCACCATGGGACTTCCGATGCACAGGGTTGTGGATGTGGTCAGTAGCGGCGCCGCTGGGAATTGGTTCTTAGAGCATCGAGGATTGACGATGCTGGAAGGGCAATTCGAACCGGGGTTTCAGGTAGCGTTGCACCACAAGGATCTCAACATTTGTAAAGCGATGGCTGAGGCCAAGGGGTGTTCTGCACCATCCGTGGTACAAAATACACTGGCCGATTATGACTGCCTTTTAAGAGAAGGCAGGGGGCAAGAAGACATCTCAGCGCTTTTTCGCTTGAAGGAGCGGTGGTATCAACGCTAAGACGAGTAGCGACGCAACGCCTCCACGGCAAGAGCAGCATACCACTAAGAAGTTCGTCCGATTATACTCACCCTTGCAAAATTTTATTGCAAAGGTTCAGAACCGACGGTGGCCTCAGTGACAGCAGCCCCTGGATACGACGTGACTTGCTTCCAAGGGCTCATATTGGCGTTAGAGCATTTTTGGGCTAAGCAGGGCTGCGTTCTGCAGCAGCCTTATGACATGGAGGTTGGCGCGGGCACGTTTCATCCGGCGACCTTCCTGCGGGCGATTGGTCCAGAGCCTTGGAGCGCTGCCTACGTACAACCTTCGCGTCGGCCAACGGATGGGCGTTACGGCGAGAATCCCAATAGGCTCCAGCACTACTATCAGTACCAAGTTGTCATCAAGCCGTCCCCGTTAGCCATACAGGACATGTATCTCGAGTCCCTGCAAATGCTCGGGCTTAACCCTTTGGAGCACGACATCCGCTTCGTGGAGGACAATTGGGAATCGCCCACACTCGGGGCATGGGGGCTTGGATGGGAGGTGTGGTTGAATGGGATGGAGGTTACTCAGTTCACCTATTTCCAGCAGGTAGGGGGACTTGATTGCCGGCCGGTGACGGTTGAGCTCACGTATGGGCTAGAGCGTATCGCCATGTATTTGCAGGGCGTTGACAGCGTGTTTGACCTGCGCTGGGCTGACGGACCTTTTGGTGCCATCACCTATGGTGATGTGTTTTTGCAGAATGAGCAGGAAATGTCTATCTACAACTTCGAGCGCGCGGACGTTGAGGCATTGGTGCACTGGTTCGACACCTGCGAACGGGAGAGTCGACGGCTCATCGCTGAGAAGTTATCGCTGCCGGCCTATGAGATGGTGCTCAAAGCCTCCCATACCTTTAACTTATTGGAGGCGCGCCATGCCCTTTCGGTCACTGAGCGGCAGCGGTATATGTTGCGGGTAAGGAGTCTAGCGCGGGCCGTCGCGGAGGTCTACTTCGAGCGTCGCAAGGCTTTGGGTTTCCCACTGTCAATCCATGCGGAACGTGTGGTCCATGGCTGAATCCCGAGACTTGCTGATCGAGATTGGCACCGAGGAACTGCCGCCGAAATCCCTCAAGCGCTTGTCTCAGGCTTTCGGCGATGGGATTTGTCGGGCGCTTGATCAGGCTAACCTAAGTCACGGCGAAACCGCACATTTCGCAACGCCGAGGCGTCTGGCAGTGCTGGTATCGCAACTCGCTGTCCACCAGCGGTCACGACAGCTGCAAAGGCGAGGTCCGGCGTTAAGTGCCGCGTTTGACAGCCAGTCCAGACCTACTCGAGCAGCCTTGGGATTTGCGCGCGCCTGTGGTGTCGATGTCAGCGAGCTCGCGCGCCAGGAATCGGCGAAGGGTAGTTGGTTGGTTTTCCGGCATGTCGATTCCGGGCGGCCGACGGCGGAGCTGTTACCCGCTATTGTGGAGCAAGCGTTGACTGAGCTACCCATTGCGAAGCGCATGCGCTGGAGCAGCCTCGATGTCGAGTTTGTGCGTCCAGTGCATTGGCTGGTGCTGCTGTTTGGGCAACAAGTGATTGAAGCCGAGATCATGGGCATTAGGGCGGGACGGATGACCCAGGGGCATCGGTTCCATCATCCTCACCCGCTGACGGTGGAGAAACCGTCGGCATACCCTACCCTGCTTGCCGAGGAGGCGTATGTCATTGCGGACTTTGCGCGGCGCGCGGCGAGAATCCGCCAGGGAGTGCAGGAAACAGCGCGCGCTTTTGGCGGTGAGGCCCGTATCGAAGAGGATCTCCTTGAAGAAGTCACGGCGCTTGTGGAGTGGCCTGTGGTACTTGGCGGAAGCTTTGACCAGACGTTTTTACGACTGCCACCGCGGGTCTTGATCGCCACCATGCAGGGAGCGCAGCGGTACTTCCCGGTCGTTGATCAAGGCGGCCGTTTACTCCCCCACTTTGTCTGGATTGCCAATATCGACAGTCGTGCTCCAGATCTCGTGCGCCGGGGCAATGAGCGAGTAATTCGCCCGCGTCTTGAAGATGCGGCCTTTTTTTATCGGGCGGACTGCCAGCGAACCTTGGCGAGTCGACTTCAAGACCTTGAGGGAATGGTTTTTCAGGAGCGGCTCGGTTCCCTGTTGGAAAAATCTCAACGGGTGGCAAAGCTCGCCGGCGCAGTGGCCCAGCACATGGGCATGGAGGCTGAAGCGGTGGCGCATGCGCGCCGGGCCGGTCTGTTGTCTAAATGCGATCTACTCACCGAGATGGTAGGGGAATTCCCTGAACTGCAAGGTTATATGGGCCGAGAGTATGCGCTTCAAGATGGAGAAGCGCAGGCGGTGGCAGCGGCACTGGAGGAAGTTTATATGCCTCGCTACTCGGGTGATACGATTCCGAGCACTGCGGTTGGGCGCGCCGTTGCCGTGGCGGACAAGCTCGATACCTTGGTGGGTATTTTCGGGATAGGTGAGCTCCCAACCGGTGACAAAGATCCCTTTGCGCTGCGCCGAGCTGCGCTGGGTATCTTGCGCATCCTTATCGAAGGGAAGGTCGATCTGGATTTGGTTGGTTTGATCCAGATCAGCGCCAACGGCTACGACGGTAAGCTACCTGCGCAGCAGCTCGCTGAGCAAACGCTGGATTTTATGATGGACCGTCTGCGCGCATACTTTCTGGAACAGGGAATTGGACCCGATGTCTTTGCGGCGGTGATGGCGCGCCGTCCCACTCGCCCCTACGATTTCGCCCGTCGGATATGGGCGGTGAATACCTTCCGCACGCTGCCTGAAGCATCGGGACTGACGGCAGCCAATAAGCGCATTCAGAATATATTAAAGCAAGTGGGAGAAGCGTTCCCGCAGGAGGTGCGCGAAGAGCAGTTTGCCGAAGCGGCAGAGCGCGAGCTTGCCTCCAAGCTCAATGCCATTCAAGCACCGGTGAAGCAGTTACTCGCTGCCGGCGATTATACCACCGCAATGCAGCATCTCGCGGCTCTTCGCGATACTGTGGATGCCTTCTTTGACTCAGTGCGTGTCCTGGCCGACGAGGAGACCCTCAGAGCGAATCGGTTGGCGTTGCTGAACACCATTCGGGCGCTGTTTTTGGAGACGGCCGATATTTCGCAGTTGCAGTCTTAAAGCTCATTGTCGAAACGTCACGGGGGAGGGCGGGCTAAGCTTGCTCGTCAAGGACCTCGAGATGAGAGAGGTGGACAAGTTTGAAGGAGCGTCTTAATGGAAGCTGAGGGCTCGTTTAAGTCAATGGTCGAGGCCGTGCGGGCTTTCCATGAAAAGCATGACTTCAAGAATACCGGTGGCGAGGAGCTCGCCTACCGAATTGCGCTGATGACTGAGGAGCTCGGTGAAATCTCGGCATGCGTTACCAAAGGTAAACCGAAGCAGCAGCTCGCTGAAGAATGTGCTGACCTGCTTATTTTGCTGATCGGCACAGCGCTGGCTGGCGACTTCGACCTAAAACAGGCGTTTTGGGAAAAGATGCAGCGCATCAACAGACGTACAGCACGCATGATAAACGGGCGAATCCGCGTTTCAGAATTCAAGTGAACGGGTGTGAAGAAACCGTAGCGAGCGGCCCGAGAGCAAGCAAGCATAACCATTCATAGAAGAGCTTCTGCTAGGCGATTAGATGTCCAATGTCCCTCGTTATTCTCGACCGTGATGGGGTGATCAACTATGACTCTGATGACTATATCAAGGCCGCGGACGAATGGAAGGCCATACCGGGAAGCCTGGAGGCAGTGGCACGGCTCAATCGGTCGGGTTACCGAGTGGTCATTGCGAGTAATCAATCAGGGGTGGGTCGAGGGTTATTCGATATCGCCACGCTCGATGCCATTCACGAGAAGATGTACCGGGCGCTTGCCCGGGTGAACGCACACGTGGATGCGATTTTTTATTGTCCGCATCGGCCGCAAGATCATTGCCGATGTCGCAAGCCAGAACCTGGTATGCTCTACGACATCGCCAGGCGCTTTTCAGTGCGGCTAAGGGGTGTACCACTGGTGGGTGATGCGCGGCGGGACATCGAAGCGGCGCGCCGCGTCGGCGCTCGTCCGATTCTCGTTTTAACCGGCAAGGGACGGCACACTTTGGTCAACAACAGATTATTTATGGGCGGCGTTGAAGTACACGTTAATCTAGCGGTTGCGGTCGAAGCATTGTTAGCACAGCGGGCATCCAGATGATCGGCCGACCATCGGGAGCAGGTGCCTTTCAGCAAGAAATCTGATGGAACGGACGGTGTGGCTGATACTGCGCTCCTCCCTGTTTACCGTAGGGCTTATGCTTTCGACGGTGATCTATGCGCCGTTGACGCTGCTGACTTTTCCTTTGGGTTACGTCAAGCGGTATCGCTTCGTCAGTCAGTGGAGTCGCTTTAACCTGTGGTGGTTAGGCGTCACTTGCCGGCTCAGGCATGAGGTCGAGGGATTAGAGAACATTCCGGACAAACCGGCGGTGGTACTGGTCAAGCACCAGTCTGCTTGGGAGACACTGGCGTTGCAGCGCCTCTTCGTTCCCCAGGTCTGGGTTATCAAGCGAGAGCTTCTTTGGATCCCCTTTTTTGGGTGGGGCTTGGCTATGCTACGACCCATCGCTATCGACCGTCGAGCAGCCCATCGGGCAGTCAAGCAAGTCGTTGAGCAAGGCCGCCACCGGTTGGCATCTGGATGTTCGATCATTATCTTTCCTGAGGGCACTCGGGTAGCGCCGGGGGAGCGCAAGCCCTATCTCCCGGGAGGTGCTTTATTGGCCAAGCGCAGCGGCTATCCCATCGTTCCAATCGCGCATAACGCCGGTGAGTTTTGGCCGCGGCACGGCTTCATCAAGCGCCCCGGCATTATTTCGTTGGTGATCGGGCCGCCGATCGATGCGGCTGGTCGGGATACCGCGGAAGTCAATCGCTTAGCTGAGCAGTGGATCGAGGGCCAGGTTGCGCGCCTAACTACAGGCTGTCTTGAGGGCCACAAGGAGCGGGAGCGCAGGGCGCGGGAGCAGGCTTGCTCGGTTGAAAATACCTAAGGAATACATTAACTTTCTACATCCATTAGGCCATTTTGGGGAGGTCATTTTGGCGCGTTTTTGAGCGGCTATGGTGTCAAGTAAAAACCTTGTCACCGGCAAGCACCCAGAATCGCGCCGACCGATGCTGAGTCGTTTTAAATTTTAGAGAAGAAAATTAGGCTCGGCTCCTAGCAGGCTGCATGGTTCTCTTAAGTGCCTGGATAACGGGCGTTCCTGACGTTAAGAATCACTCGCGGGAGGTTACAGACATGGCTGAATTGTTTTCCGAGGAATGGATGAAAGCGTTCATGGAGGAGTGGAACAAGGATACGGAGCTGACTGCAGATCTAGCCAAGATCGGCTTCAATTCGGTGATTGCCTACGGGTTTGATGGTGAAAATGACCCGCGCGGCATCCTGACCGTGGAAAATGGCAAGGCGACCTCGGCAGGAGGATACGCGAGGCAAGAGCTTAACTGGGACCTGCGAGCAAGCCCTGACAACTGGGCGAAATGGATGAAGAAAGGGATCGGCATGACAGGTCTCGGATTGGCGTATACATCGCGTAAGCTGAAGTTTAAGAAAGGCGACTACATGGCGATGATCAAAGATCCGCGTATGGCGGGGCCCTTTATCAAGAGTTTTACTGTGATGGGCCGAGTCTCCTAAGGCTGGCCGAGGCGGTGATTGGTTGATTAATATATTAGAACCTATTAATATTCTGTTTAGAGGCATCTGTGGAATTTAACGATGCGTAAGTATTTCTTGACCTTGATCCGCCTCCTTCCCCTACCAGCCCTGCTGGTACTTCCAGACTTGGCTGGCGCTCAGGGCTCTCCCGCAGCCCAGCCCCAAAAGCCTGAGAATGTCATCGAGGTGAAAGCGATCCGTATGCGTCCGACGGTCACTCTCGGCGGCACCGTGGTACCCCTGAAGGCAGTTACCTTGGCCGCCGAGCTTCCCGGTCGGGTGGACTTCATTGCCGGAGAGGAGGGAGACTACTTCGATAAGGGCACGCTCTTGATCGCCCTGAATGATGCGGAATTGCAGGCCCGGCGAAATGCGGCCCTCGCGGCGTTGCGCTCCGCCGATGCCGAGCTGCGTAATGCCGGCGTTACCTTCAGCCGCGAGATTTGGAACCCGCAGGGAGCACCAACGACGAAGGCTCCTGGCGGCATGGGGCTTCCCTCGCTTTTCGATCAACTGTTTACCACACCGATGCAGAACGTCATGGGTTATCAATATCCTGGCGTCGATCGGTATACCAATCTGTATGGCTACGGTACCCGCATTGAGCAGGCACGCAGTGCGTTTTTGCAGGCAGAGTCGGAGATCCAACAGCTTGATGCAAAGATTCGGGATAGTAAATCGATTGCGCCATTTTCCGGGATGATCATTGATAAACTTGTCGAAGAAGGCGATACGGTGCAGCCGGGACAGCCGATGCTTACCTTTGCCGATACCGAAGAGCTGCAGGTCGAGGTGGATGTGCCTGCACGCATGATGTATCGCGGATTGCGTGAAGGAGATGTCGTCGATGCGCGCCTCGATGTGGGTCATCGCCGCGTCAAAGCGCGTGTGGCGCAGATTTATCCTATGGCGGATCCGCAACGACATACCGTCAAGGTCAAATTTGACTTGGCACCTGGATCACCCGCGGCCCCCGGCATGTATGCCGAGATCATGGTGCCAGACCCTAGCGCGCCGGCACGGGATATGGTGGTCATTCCGCGCTCTGCCGTGATTCGCCGCGGAAGCCTTCCCATGGTTCAGATAGCCACCGGCACCGATGAAAAGGAGCTGCGTCTGGTGCGCCTGGGTGAGTCTCTTGATCGAAACTATGTGAGTGTGCTCTCAGGCTTAAAGCCTGGAGAGCAGGTGTATGCAACGCCGCGCGGCACCCGGGGAGATTGATAGAGGTTCGGCGTCGAGATCTGTCTATCGCCAGCCAAAAGACCCGCTCGGTCTAACAGATCCAACCAGCATCTCCCCGCTGCTTCCGATAACGATGACAACAGTCTGAAGCAATCAACCAGCTCTATGAAAGACGAGGCAAAGCGACCAGAGGAAAAAGACGAGGTTGATGCATCGGCTACGGAGGAGCTGGGGCTCGCCGGGCGCATGACCCGGACCTTCATTAACTCCCCCCTCTCTCCGCTGCTTTTCCTAGCCATGCTCGCTCTCGGTCTGCTGGGTCTTGCTGTGACTCCGCGGCAAGAGGATCCTCAAATATCGGTCCCGATGATCGATATTTTCGTCCAGTTTCCAGGGGCCTCCGCCAAACAAGTTGCAGGCCTAGCCATCGATCCCCTGCAGCGCATCATGACTGAAATTCCAGGGGTGAAGCATGTCTACGCGGCTAGCCAGCGCGGCCAGGGTATTGTCACCGTGGAATTCGACGTTGGGCAGGAACTGGGCCCTTCAATTGTCAAGGTGCATGACAAAATCCAATCCAATCTCGACAAGATTCCCCCCGGTATTCCACCACCGCTGGTAAAGCCAAAGGGCATCGACGACGTTCCCATCGTGACGCTTACGCTGTGGTCTAAGGAGGTGGATGATGGCCGGCTGCGCACCCTCGCTCTCGACGTACTGCAGAGCCTGAAGGAGATCCCCGACACCGGTTACAACTTCATAGTCGGGGGTCGCAAAGAGCAAGTGAGAGTCGAAGTCTACCCTGAGCGCCTCTCGGGGTTCGGCATTAGCTTTGATCAGGTTGCGGAAACGATTCGCACCGCCAATAGTGAGCAACAGGTCGGCAACGTTGAGGCCGGTGACACCCATTTTACGGTGGTGACCGGATCCTTCTTACGTAATGCGGATGACATTTCTCGATTAGTGGTCGGAAGCTACGGCGGTGTACCGATCTATGTGCGCGATGTGGCGAGGGTTTTTCAGGGGCCGGAAGAAGCCAAGCAGCTGGTGGCGTACTACACGGGGCCAACGAGCGAACGGGATGTCGAAGCAGAAGGTGAACCGGCGGTCACGATTGCCATTGCCAAGAAGATCGGCTCGAACGGAGTCACCGTTGCCAATGCGGTATTGGACAAAGTAGAAGCCTTGAAGGGACGTCTCATTCCGAGCAACGTCTATGTCAGCGTGACGCGCAACTATGGTGAGACGGCCAATGACAAGGTAAACGAGCTTATTTTCAAGCTGTTTATGGCAACGGGGTTCGTGTTCTTGCTGGTGTTGTTTGCGTTTCGTGCCTTACGGCCCGCTTTCGTTGTCCTGTTGGTGGTGCCGGTCGTTATCCTCATCACCGTTTTCACGGCATGGCTTTTGGGCTACACCATTGACCGGGTAAGCCTGTTCGCGCTCATCTTCTCTATCGGAATTCTGGTGGACGATGCCATCGTTGTCGTTGAGAACATTTACCGGCGCTGGCTCGAGAAGGGCGAGACCGATAGAGAGACAGCCATCGACGCTGTGCGTGAAGTGGGCAATCCCACCATTCTGGCGACATTTACCGTCATTGCCGCGTTGCTGCCGATGGGCTTTGTGCGCGGCATGATGGGCCCCTACATGGAGCCCATCCCGGCTTTGGGATCGGTGGCGATGTTATTTTCCTTGTTTGCCGCGTTTATTTTCACGCCGTGGCTTGCCATGCGTTTAAAGCCGAGCATGCGCTACCTAGAACGGGCTCATGTGCGGGAGCAAAAAGGCAGCGAACGGCTCGAGCGATTCTTCAGAGGCATTCTCAACCCGCTGATCGATAGCCGTTTTAAACGAGGGTTGTTTCGCCTGGGGCTCTGGGGCCTGTTTCTCGCATCGCTGGCCATGTTCTATACCACGCATGTGACAGTCAAGATGCTGCCGCTCGATAATAAGCCTGAGTTCAGTGTGGTGGTCAATATGCCTGAGGGAACGGCATTACCGGTCACTGACAACTTGATCCGGCAATTGGCACAAATCATTCGTAGGCAGATTCCGGAAGTCACGGCGGTGCAGACGTATAGCGGAGCGCCAAGGCCTTTCGACTTCAATGGTATGGTCCGTCATTATTATTTGCGTGAAGACCCTTGGCAGGGTGAGGTTCAAGTCCAGCTGTTGAACAAAACCGAGCGCGAGCGATCGAGCCACGAAATCGCCGTGCAAGCGCGTGAGCTACTGACGCCTATTGCCGAAGCTCGAGGGGCGCGCATCGCGGTAGTGGAAATGCCCCCCGGTCCGCCGGTGTTGCAATCCGTCGTCGCCGAAATCTATGGGCCAGATGGGTGGACGCGCCGTCAGGTGGCGGCCGATATGACAGGCTTTTTCGAGCAAGTTGGAAGCCTGACGGATGTCGATAATTACATGCAACAACCGTATTCATATTGGCATTTTGAGGTCGATACGCAAAAGGCGGTGCGCCGCGGGGTGTCGGTTGATGCGATTAACCGCAACCTTTCCATGGTGATGGGCGATTACAGCTTGGGAGCCATTAAGGAGGAAAACGTCCTCGAGGCGACCCACATCGTTATTCAAGTCCCGTTGGCTCTTCGTTCAGAGGTATCCAGGCTTCTCGATTTACCCGTGCCGACGGGAGACGGGGGGACGGTGCCGCTTGGGGAACTCGGGCGATTTATTCGCGTGTCGGAGGACCCGATCATTTACCACAAGGATCTGCGCCCGGTGGAGTACGTTGTGGCGGAGACAACCGGGAGGTTGGGAGCGCCCATCTACGGCATGTTCGAGGTTCAAGATCTATTAAACGGGTACCGCACCCCCGATGGCGTGGCGCTGGAGGGAAGCTATATTGGACCGCCCCCGGATAACGGGCAATCGGGGTTTGAGTGGGGTGGCGAGTGGACCGTCACCTACGAGACCTTCCGGGACATGGGTCTGGCATTTGGCGCTGCCTTGGTGCTCATTTATATCCTCGTGGTTTGGGAGTTTGGAAATTTCCGCATTCCAGCACTGATCATGGCGCCGATCCCGCTTACCTTGCTCGGAATTCTGCCAGCACATGCGTTGTTGCATGCAGAATTCACGGCCACTTCGATGATCGGCTGGATAGCCCTGGCCGGCATCATTGTGCGTAATTCCATACTTCTCGTGGATTTTTCGATCCATGAAGTGCGCCGCGGAACGCCGGTTCGTGAAGCCGTAATTTTATCGTGTAAGACGCGAACCCGGCCCATCATGATTACGGCGTTGGCACTGGTCGCGGGCTCAAGCGTTATTCTGACGGACCCGATTTTTCAGGGAATGGCGATCTCGCTCGCCGCGGGTGTTCTGGTTTCTACACTCCTGACGTTGGTCGTTATTCCACTTGGCTGCGTGCAGGCAGGTGATTCGCTGATAGAAGTTGCTGGCGGGCATGCGGGTGGCGCTGAGTCCAGCGGAGAAACGCCCGCCGTCCTCGAGGGGGAATCGACGGCCGCTACGCGCATGGCGCGAGGGCGTGAAAGAAAGCGTGGTGCTTCGAGTAGCTCAAGGCTGATGGGTCTGTGGAGTAAGCTGGTCGGCGGTATCACCATGGTATTCTATCTACTCCGGGCGCTATTCATCTTGCTGCTGGAAGCCTTGAAAGGGCTGGCTCGAGCCGTGTTGCGCGTGTTTTCTTCGCGCCAGCCAGGTGGCCCTGCAGGCGGTCCTGCGGGATCCGGCGCTCCGCCTGTTCCAAAGAGCGGCGGTCCTTCTTCATCAGCGCAAGGGGTGGGCAGTCCGACCTCCAGCGGGTCTCAAGCCGTCCCGAAACCAACATCCAGACCGGCCATTCAGGATGAGACCCAGAGCGACGACGGTACCGCGGAGCCAGTTGCCCTTGAGAAGACCAGTGAATCGAAGCAGAAGACCGCCCAGCGGCCTGCGTTGGCAGGGTCTGCGGAGCCCCCCCCGCCCGCTCGGTCTGCGAAGCCGCTACACAAAACGCAGGATCGCGCTGAGTCGCCAGTCAAGAAGTCGAGCCGGTCGAGTACGTCTAAGAAGATTTCCAAAGCTGGCGATGGTGTCTCAGCGAGTAAGCGGCGCCGCGGCATCAGAGTGAAGGAGGCGCCCCCTGGAGCTCAAGACCAAAATTCGTCTCCTGGCGAGAGTTGAGCAACGAAGTACCGTTGAGACATCAAGATCGACCTAAGTAATTTTGATTCCACTTCAAATTGATAATATTAGAACTTCATTGTGATGTTGTTATGAGATTTTTGTTTATTTTGGAGTCTGCGATGTAGCGCTTAGCAAAAATATGATGTTAGTAACGTGGAGTAAGGGATGGCTTTATGAGCACCTGCGTGGTTTATATCGGTTCGGTCCATCGAATCGTGGGCGTGAGGTGGTTTCAAAGGGATGGGTTTAGGGGTGCCGGGCGTGTAAACGCACGGTTAAATTCGTGAGAAATTTCGGCTCGATCGCCTGTCAGCGCTTTGTCCACGACCCGCCGCGTGCACATTTGATGGTATGGCTGGCAGTCCGTATGATGCTTGCGGTTACACCGGCGTTTGCAGCGGAGAATTTTACATATCCCTATGCCCCTAATGACGGCGTGGCTCCGAGCTGGGAGGCACGTGAACAGGGTTATGCGAACCGTTGGACCCGGAGTTCGCAGCCGTGGTCGCATGAACAGGCCGAACCGGCCAGACGTAGCGCAGAACCTGGGTCGGGTTATGGCGAAATGCCCTACACGATACAGGATGGCAGCAATGGGTCAAGGTATGGTGGTCCACCTGATGGTTGGTCTTCATCACCCGAGAGGGCGCCATCGCCTACGGACTGGGCAGGCCCCCAGTACCACGAGCCTTATGTAGATGGGAGGCGTGATAATAGACGAAATGGGCAACCCCCCTTCGAAGGCCAATCCAGTGATTATGGTTATGAGAGATCACGGCCTCCCGCAGATTCTTGGGCTGACGACTGGCGAGACGGCGCCGGGGGCCCATCGCCACAATGGCATGACGGCGAGGATTGGCAGCAAAGCCACTCTCCGGAGCAGCCGGTGACACGGGACAGGCGTAACGCATGGAACGAGGAGATTTCCAGGGGGAGGTATAGCGATCGGTCACGAGATCCTTGGGAGGCAAGTTACAACCCCGAGGGGGGAACCGACAACTCGAGTTCCTATGATGATCACGAGCCTATTGATCCGTGGGCGGGTCCAGAGGTGGACAATACTAACCGCGGTTGGGAGGGAGAAGAACGCCCCTGGGCACGCCGTCGATCGTCATCTGCGGAAAGCTCTCGTTCGCTAAGCGATGAAACTCGCTACTCGGACCAGAGCGTGCCCCCAGATGCCGCATCTCGCTATGGAAGGGGTGTTGGACCCTATGGGAACAGCTGGTACTATCCTGGCTTTTACAGCTTTCCACCACCGGCTGGCCTGCCAGGGCCCGGACCCATGTCAGGACTCGCAGCATGGGAAAGATTATTGTGGGGGGCGGGTTGGCCGAGCCCGCTTTGGTAAGCGCCGGGGAAAAGTCATAAGTGCGAGACGGCATCAGGGCGTAGGCTCTCGAAAATGATACGAGTGGTGAGGGAGCGGGACGCTCGCGAGCCCCTGACACTTAGCAGCTTCACGAGGTGCGTTATGCGCGGATGGAGAAGGTTTTCTGTTCTATTGGTCGCTTGTCTGACTGCCTTTGTTGGACTCTTTTCGGGTGAGCTTGTGGCAGGAGGCGCCGAGTTCTCAGCGTTGGCAGTTCAAATTACGCCCGATAAGAAGGAGTCGGTGACAAAGCTTTATGTCGGCGACGGCCAAATGCGCCGTGAGATGGGTCAGGGTGAACAGCAACGCATTACCATCGTGAATACGCAAAGTAATACTGCTTGGATGCTGAACCCAAACCGCCAGGAATATGTTGAACTCAAGGGGCCTGCCCAGGCCAACGTCCCAAGCCGACCGCCGTTGCCTGGCGAGGGGGAGAGCCTCTGCGCGAAAGAGAAGGGCCTGACCTGCACCAAAGTCAGTGCTGAAAAGATGAATGGCCGTAACACCGAGAAATGGGAAATTGTCATGTCCCAAGGTGACCGCAAGCTGCGCTCAACGGTTTGGGTGGACCGCAGCCTTGGAGTAACCATTAGGGAAGAGCTTCCGGGTGGTTATGTGCGCGAGCTCAGGGATATCCAGGAAGCGCCTCAAGATCCAAGCCTGTTTCAAGTGCCTGCCGGATATGAACGCATCGAGCTGCCAGAGCAACCGCCTCCGGGGGCAGAGCCAGGGAATGTGCCGGCACCGGATTCAAAGCGCCGGTAGGCAACGGCCCGGCCTGGGTTGCTTGAGATTCACTTGTCTTGAGCACGAGTCAGAAGCTGCTTTATGTTGACGGTGATCGGCAATTTGAAGGGTGGTTCGGGCAAAAGCACCGTGGCGTTCAATTTGGGCGTGTGGTTGGCGAAGGCTCACCAAGAGCCCATGTGTTTTGATTTGGATCCACAATCAACGTTGAGTGATGTGGCTGAGGTGAGACACGAGGAGGGTCACCAGCCAGAGATTCAAGTTTTTCGGGCCGCGGACGATCCGGCGGAGCTTATCAAACACCACAAGGGGGAGGTTTTGGTCGACGTTGGGGCTGCCAATCTCTGGGCTATGCGCCAGGCGGTAAACATGGCAGACCGAATTGTGGTACCGGTCACACCCAGTCAGGCGGATGTTTGGTCTACTCAGCGTTTCCTCGCTATTGTCGCTGAGGCGCTTAAAGCCGGACATTCGCCGGAGATCTGGGGGTTCATCAATCGGGCCGATACCCATAGCTCCGTGCGGGAAACCGCGGAAACAGAGAAGGCATTATCAATGCTGCCGGGGCTTCTGGTTCAAAAAGTGCGCTTGGGTCAGCGCACCGCATTTCGGCGATCGTTTAGCGAGGGGCTGGCAGTCTTTGAACTTGAGCGGGCGGGCAAGGCCGCCCAAGAATTCAATCGCTTGGCCGAGCTGTTATTTCCTAGAGTAAAAAAGATACAGAAGAGCAAAGCGCTAGGCCGCTGATGCACTGATGCCAAATATTGCGATGGATTAGGTTTCGCGAAACATAGATGCCCTGCAGCCCCTGTTGAGACGAACTTCATGCGCTGATGAGCATGCCCACGGTAATCCCCTAACCTTGTGACGAAGTTTGTGCAGAGCCAACGGTCTTTCCCAGCGGCGCGGCTGCGTCGCATGCGGCGAGCGGATTTCTCGCGCCGCCTCATGCGCGAGACCACTTTGAGTGTCGATGATCTTATCTGTCCGCTGTTCGTGTTAGATGCAGAAAGAGGCCGCCAGCGGGTGGATTCCATGCCAGATGTGGATCGCCTTGGTATTGAAGACTTGCTGAGAGAAGCGCAGCAACTCGCGAATCTCGGCATACCCGCCGTCGCGCTTTTTCCAGTGATACCTCAGGAGAAGAAATCTGTCGATGCCCAAGAGGCATGGAACCCTCACGGCGTTGTGCAACGTGCGGTTCGGGCATTAAAGGACGCGTTGCCGGAGCTGGGGGTCATTACTGATGTTGCGCTCGATCCCTTTACCACCCACGGACAGGATGGTGTCATTGACTCGAACGGTTACGTGCTCAACGATGAGACCATTGCCGTGTTGGTTAAGCAGGCGATGTCTCATGCCGAGGCAGGTGCGGACATTGTCGCGCCATCCGATATGATGGATGGTCGCATCGGTCAGATTCGCCAAGTCCTGGAGAAGGGAGGGTATGTCCACACGCGCATTCTTGCCTACTCCGCAAAATATGCATCGGCATTTTATGGCCCGTTTCGCGAGGCGGTGGGTTCTGCGGTTAGCCTTGGGCGCGGCGACAAGCACACCTACCAAATGGATCCAGGCAACTCCGACGAGGCGTTGCAAGAGGTGGCTTTGGATCTCGCCGAAGGGGCTGACATTGTGATGGTAAAGCCTGGCATGCCTTATCTTGATGTAGTGCGTCGAGTGAAAGATCGGTTTGCGGTGCCGACCTTCGTCTACCAGGTGAGCGGGGAATACGCCATGCTGAAGGCCGCTGCCGCTCGGGGTTGGCTGGACGAGCGCCAGGCCATCATGGAATCGCTGACCGGAATCAAGCGTGCGGGGGCCGATGCGATTCTGACTTACGCATCTAAACAGGCAGCCAGTTGGCTAAAGGGCAGCGCAAACTAGTTATTTTTAGAGAAGCTGTTTTAACAACGACTGCGCTCTTCTGGAAACAGCTTCTTAAGTGTTTACTATGCCTTTCATCTGAGTCGAACACTATCATTCTTTACGGCTCTCAAGAGCGAGCAATCCAGGCTCAATTTTAGGGCTGCTCATCCATCGCATGTTCCTTAATTTTGCGCGTTAGCGTATTCCTTCCCCAGCCAAGCAGCTTGGCAGCCTCCTGACGCCGACCGCCTGTATGCCTAAGAGCCGACTCGATAAGTATGCGCTCGAAACGCGGTACAGCAATGTTAAGCACGGGTGATTGAGCACGACTCAGACGTTGCTCTACCCAACGCCGAAGTAGCGTTTCCCAATCGTTCCCAGCCGCCGGGCTGGCGGCGCTGTCTCGCAGCTCCGGGGGTAAATCATCCAAATGGATCTCCTTGCCGGAAGCCATCACCGTGAGCCAACGGCATGTATTTTCCAATTGACGCACATTGCCAGGCCAATCGAGTCCCGCCAGGTAGGCTTCGGCCTCTGGCCGAAGCGTTTTCGGTTCAATGTTGAGCTCCCGTGCAGCTGAACTCAAAAAATGGCGGGCAAGCAGGGGAACGTCCTCCCGTCGTTCCCGCAATGCCGGGACATGGATGCGGATGACATTAAGGCGATGGAATAAATCCTCGCGGAAGCGGCCCTCTCGTACACGTTGTTCCAGGTTCTGGTGAGTGGCAGCAATGATGCGTACGTCCACACAGATCGGCAGATGACCCCCTACCCTAAAAAATTCCCCTTCGGCAAGTACCCGCAGCAGTCGCGTCTGTAGCTCCGCAGGCATATCACCGATCTCATCCAGTACTAATGTCCCCTCATCGGCCTGCTCAAAGCGTCCTCGGCGTTGGCTCTGGGCACCCGTAAAAGCGCCTCGCTCATGGCCAAAAAGTTCGGATTCCAACAGTTCCCGGGGAATTGCGGCAGTATTCAAGGCGACGAAAGACTTTCCGGCCCGAGGACTATGGCGGTGAAGCGCTCTCGCAACGAGCTCCTTTCCGGTTCCCGACTCGCCTGTGATGAGGACCGTGACGTTGGACCTCGAGAGTCGGCCAATGGCCCGAAAGAGCTCTTGAATGGCTGGCGCGGAGCCGATGATCTCCTGGGCCGGTGCCTCAGCGTAAGTTTTCATTTCCTCGGTACGACTGTGCGCCACGGCGCGCCGCACAAGCTCGAGCGCTTCGTCCACATCGAAGGGTTTGGGAAGATACTCAAAGGCGCCGCCTTGATAAGCAGCAACCGCGCTGTCGAGATCCGAATAAGCCGTCATGATGATTACGGGCAGCCCTGGCCGTCGCTCGGAAATGGCATCAAGCAGGCGTAAGCCGTCCACGCCTGGCATGCGGATGTCCGAGATGATGACATCGGGCCGCTCGGTGGAAAGCTGCTCAACAATCCCATTGCCACTTTCGAAGCTTGTGACGTGCATTCCTTCCTGAACGAGCGCTCTCTCTAAGACCCATCGGATAGAGTGGTCGTCATCGATGACCCAAACAGCGCCTCTATTCATCATTTTTTCTCCCTGGCAGGAGAATGCTAAAGGTAGTGAGCCCGGCAGCGCTACTGTACTCAATTAAGCCACCATGTTGATTAACAAGCGATTGGGCGATAGATAAGCCAAGACCGGTTCCACTTTCTCGTCCGGTAACCATGGGATAAAACAAAGTCTCCCGCAGTGCCTCCGGAATCCCAGGTCCATCATCGATCACATCGATCGTGACCACCAGTCGATGTCGCTGAAACCCGATGGTCAGCCGTCGATGGATGCGCGTACGTAAAATGACATTGCCCTGCATACCCACTGCTTGAACGGCATTACGGGCAACGTTGAGCATTGCCTGGATCAGTAAATCCGGGTCAGCATGCACTTCTGGAATACTTGGATCATAATCGCGCACAATAGACACGCCGGTCGGTGCTTCGGCTTCCAACAGCGCCCGAACACGCTCCGTGATTTCGTGGACATTTACCCGTCGCATGTTGGGAAGCGTGCGCGGTCCCAGCATCCGATCCATTAAGTTTTGCAGTCTATCAGCTTCGCGAATGATGATGGTCGTATATTCCTTCAGCGTCTCGTCGAGCACTTCGCGTGATAGCAGCTGTGCAGCGCCCCGTAGGCCTCCAAGAGGATTGCGGATCTCGTGGGCAAGTCGACGGACGAAGCCTCGCGTGATCTCGTTTTGACTGAGTAGTTGTTCCTCACGCGTGATATGACTGTGGCGATCCTTACGTACGAGCTCGACTAGCACGCTAGGAGGATGCGCGATGTCTCGCAGCGGTGTTATGGTGCAGTCAACGATGACCGAGGTTTGCAAGCCGCCAACATGCAGGCTCATCTCTCGCTCAGTGATTGCACTTCCTGCCTGGAGGGCACGAACTAGCGTCCCGGTGCACAGCCCAGTCTTTGGGAACAGCCGACTCACATGGAGACCTCGGACTTGCTTTGCGCTCATCGCCAGCAGTGCCTCTGCGGCGGGATTCATGCTGACCAGCCGCAAGTTTTCAGAAAAAAGCAGTACGGCAGTTCCCAAGTTATCGATTACACATTGGGTGCTGTAAGCAAAGGACATGTCGGCCACCTTGGCAAGCATATCGGTATCTTCAGCAATAATCAGACCACCGAGCGGCATTATAGCGATTGTTGGCCATGGTCACCGTTTCGGCCGAGGTGGCAGTCGATCGCCTTGCCTCAAGGGTGTGTCCAGCAGGGATGCTGGACTCAAGTCTACAAGGATGTATTCACGACGTCCCTCCTTGTGGCAAGGCGATTGACTGCCTACTGATTCTGGCCACGGTTTTACCCTCTGAAGGGTGATGCTGACGAAACGATGACCATGGCCCGATTGTTCAAGGCCCCGTAATGACGCCGACTTCAGCCTGGGGCAGCGTCGTCCTGGAGAAACCGCCGCTGCGCTCTCGGTACTGATGGGGAGAATATGCACCAAGAGAGTGCATTCTTATAGAAGAGGCGGCAGGAGGTGAATGCCGAGTCGTGGCTTTGGGCGCCCTGGAGCAAGCCTGCTGAGATGTGGCAGGTAGGCTAATGTCCCGAGCATCGGTGAGCGCAAATGTGACGCCAATGCGAATGGTTATTGGGTCGCGGTTCCTTTGTGCCGGAAACGCCAGCTGCCCTAGCGCAGCCAAAAGATCTGAAAGAACGGAGGGGTTTGCTTAGGGGCCGCTGCTCTGAGCGGCTGGGCGCGTTGCTATCGTGCGGCGCAGGTGAAAGGTGGTGGTGCTCGTGCGCGCCACTTCCTTACCCGAGGCGTCCACAATGATGGCATGCAGCCTATGGGTACCGCGATCGATGTTCTGTAGCTGGACAGTGGACAAACGGCCGCGGGCGATGACTTGATGGTCATCGAGTAAGAGCTGAAACTCATCTCCAGGCTTGAGCGCTGGCTGCAGGCTCAGCGCCACCGGGACAATGCCCTCATTACTCCATATGGTCTCGCTATCGCTCGGCTGCGCGATCGAGAAATTTTGGTAGCCTGTAGATTCTGGGGCGGGCTCCACGGGTTTTGCCTTGTCTGGCAGGGATTCTTTCGGTAAGGGTGGTGGGGTATAGGTTTGCACAGGGTCCACGCTGACCTCTTTTGCTCCCTGCACTGGGTGGTCTGAATAGATAACCTGGCCTTCGGGTCCAATAGATTTATAGATGCCTGCCACTACCGGCAATGCAAGCAAGAGTAACAATAACCAGCCTAATCGCGACATACTGAAAAGCATAGCGGACAGTCAATTGGGCGACAAGGAAAAAGCCCCCTTACGGGGGCTCGATTGTGATGGGCGATAACGAGCCGTCGGCTCGGGTAAGCAGGCAAAACGCCCAACTAGAGGCTGTAATACAGATCGAACTCGACCGGATGCGTCGTCATCCGCAGGCGTGTGATCTCGCCTTGTTTGAGATCGATGTAGCCGTCGATCATATCGTTCGTGAAAACGCCACCAGCGGTTAAAAATTCTCGATCCTTGTCGAGGGAATCGATCGCCTGATCCAGGGAATGGCACACCGTGGGGATGGCCTTCTCCTCCTCGGCCGGCAGGTCATAAAGGTCCTTATCCATCGGTTCTCCCGGGTGGAGCTTATTTTGGATACCATCCAGTCCGGCCATCAGCATGGCAGCGAACATGAGATAGGGGTTACCACTGGAGTCAGGAAAGCGCACTTCAATGCGCCGCGCCTTGGGGCTTGATACGAATGGAACCCGGATTGACGCGGAACGATTACGCGCCGAGTAGGCCAGCAAAACCGGCGCCTCAAAACCAGGTACCAGCCGTTTATAACTGTTGGTCCCCGCATTGGTAAAGGCATTCAAAGCCCGTGCGTGCTTGAAAATGCCACCAATATAGTAGAGGGCAAGCTCCGAGAGTCCTCCATACTTGTCACCTGAGAATAGATTATGGCCATCCTTACTCAGGGATTGATGTACGTGCATGCCGTTGCCGTTGTCGCCGACCAATGGCTTGGGCATGAACGTCGCTGTCTTGCCATAGGAGTGCGCCACATTCATCACCACATACTTGAGGATTTGCATCTCATCTGCTTTGCGCACCAGGGTATTGAAAACAGTTCCAATTTCATTCTGCCCGGCGGTAGCCACTTCGTGGTGGTGAGTTTCGACGTCCAGGCCCATTTCCTCGAGCGCAAGACACATAGCGGAACGAAGGTCTTGCAAGGAATCCACCGGAGGGACAGGAAAATAACCGCCTTTGATTGAAGGGCGATGACCGATATTACCCTTCTCATAGACCTTTTCAGAGTTCCAATCAGCCTCCTCAGAGTCGACCTTGCAAAAGCATCCGCTGATGTCTGCCCCCCAACGCACGTCGTCCAAAACGAAGAATTCGGGTTCAGGCCCGAAGAAAGCTGTGTCCCCAATTCCAGTCGATCGAAGGTACGCCTCGGCGCGCTTAGCAAGCGATCGCGGATCCCGCTCGTAACCTTGCATCGTGTTGGGTTCGAGGATATCGCAGCGCAGAATGAGCGTTGTTTCGTCGGTAAATGGATCCAGCACCGCCGTAGCGGGTTCCGGCATCAGAACCATATCGGATTCATGGATTCCCTTCCATCCAGCAATGCTCGATCCATCGAACATTTTGCCGTCCTCGAAGAAGTCGGTGCCAACCGAACGAGCCGGGATGCTAACGTGCTGCTCCTTGCCCCTACTATCGGTGAAGCGTAAGTCGACGAACTTAATTTCTTTTTCCTGTATTAGTTTTAGGACGTCGTCTGAAGTCATTGGGAAAAACCTCCAAAGTTGTATGTGATAGAAGGAGCCTCAAAGAGCGCCCACGATGAGGCTGTTTTAAAAATTGCTGCGCTTGTTATTGGCGGCTAGGTTGGCTCAACAAAATCGTCACAAGCGATTTTGTTTCATCATCGGCCGTCCTATTCTTTGGCTGCGCGCGCGACATTTTTAGAACAGCCTCTTAGGCAAAAATGAGCATAAGGCATGCCACGTACTCGGTTTCGGATCGCACCTAGGAATGCTGTGATACAGGCCGGGGAGAGGCAGTTCAACTCTATCCACTATGCGCGATAGTGATAGCCGGAGGCGACGAATGCAAGCGGACGCCTTTCGAAAAAATGGAAGTAGTTGACGGAAATACGGCGTCACGGTAGGAGCTGTATTGTTTTCGGCGTGCGCATCGGCCGTTTTGTCTTGTCCACAGCTCGATATCGAAAGTACAAGCAGGCGTTTTGTGTAAAGGAAGGGGGTTGATAGCACCACAAAAAGCACCATCATAGTGCAATAATTTACACAATGTTCCGTGATGGTGCACCAAGGGCTTCGCATTGAATGGCTGCGAGTGGTAGCAGGCGACGAATTGCCAACTTCAATTGCCTTGGCAATCTATCCCCGCTCCACACGCAACGTGGCGTTCCCGCCTAGCCCAAAAGGAATTTTCTAGCTGTTTCAGCTCAACATTTCACACCTGTGGTAAATCCGAAGTTTGGCGTGGATAGCTTCTTAGCCTGAGGAAGGGCATCACCGTGGACATCCGCGTCACCTACCTCAATGGTAAACACAAAAACTGGATCGTTGCGATAGGTATGGAGTAGCCGGTGACCGTACAGTCGACACCACGTGGGTATGTCATGCAGAGTACCGGGATCTGTGCAAGACACTTCCAAAATGTTGCCCACCACCATCGTCTTTATACGATCCTGTACGCGAATGAGCGGCAGCGGGCATAACAGATGCCTGGCATCGAGGGCTTGCCGATTGCTCATAGGTACCAGTGATTAGGAATATCTGACGGTGTAAGAGGCGTTACGTCCACGGTACAGCTGGCCTGGTGACGTCTGGCGATCTGCACGTGGACGCTCTTAGCTAAGCGTCCTTTGCTGAAGCGCGCAATTAACTGAGCTGCCAGACGAAGATCGTCCATATTCACTTCACCGTCGACCAAGGCGAAGGGTCCGGGATGGCTGATGGTGCGCAAGTGCGTGAACTGGGACCGATACCCCTCAAGGAAGTTATTTTCTCCCTGTTCCCGACCAATGATGAGCTTGAAGTGCGGGCGCGGTCGTAGATGGCGCCCCACCTTGAGCAGCATGATGTCATCGAGCGCATATTCGCGTGAGTTGCGCGTCTGCCAAAGGTCCCGCAGTTTTGCGCAGTATTGCTTGTCGGTCAGGAAGCAGCATCCTCCGGCAGGTTGAGCGTAGTCCCTAAGGTCATAGTTCGCCGCAAGCGCAATCTGTGGCTTGCGCGAGCGGCCGTTAAACGCATACAACTTGTCTCGATCGATCCAACCTTCTCGCTCTGCAAGCGTTGGCGCGAGGTGCTTGGCGCACAGAGGACGAACCAGGCGGTCACCGGCCCCCGACTCTCGTGCTACCACGGGCATCGCGCCCCGGCGCTGAGACATGGGGCGCTGACCAATGACCTCGCCGGTGATGAGGAAGTCAAACTCGTGTGCCAGCATCCACTCGTAGCCCTTACGCACCATGAAACTCTTGCAGTCAAGGCAGGGATTCAAGTTGGCACCGTAGCCATGCTTTGGGTGAATGAGGACGTGCTTGTATTCGTCCACGACATCAACGAAATTGAGCTTTATACCGAGCTCTCCTGCGACCCAAAGGGCATTATTACGTTTTCTGGGATTATGCTCGCGCTGGCGAATGGCATGGGTATGGCCTTCAACGCAAAAGCCAGTGAAGAAATTTAGCCCCTCGACGTGACAGCCTTGATCGAGTACGATCCGGGCGGCCAGCATCGAGTCGAGGCCACCGGAGATGAGGGCAACCGCCTTACGTTGCTTCATCATGGCATGGTGAGAGTAAGAAACGTCAACGACAATAACTTGGGGCACCGTTGCAGATATTCATCGACGATTGGCGTGACACCCATGCTCACTAAAATCCTCAGCCCATTTATCTGCCAGTGTTGCCACACCACTCGACTAGCTTCTCAGCCATGGAAGCGGCCAGCGACAGTGAAGTGGCGGTCAGAGACGACTCGCACATTAAGATAATCGAGCTTGGCCACAGCGAGTTGTTCAACCACCTCATCGATGCTGTAGGCAGCTAACAACGATCGCTCAAAGTCTTTCATCAACACGGCTGGCGCGTCGGCAGCATAGACACTGACCAGCCTTGCGACCTCATTATGGTCAGGTGGTCGCATCAGATCCATCACCAAAATGGGCGCGCCGGAGGTCGCCAGACGCTTAATGACGTTCCAGAGCGAACAGGGATTAGCGAGGTGATGCAGCAGACTGTTTGAAATCACCGCATCATAGCAAGCACGGGGAACGACAACCCGTGGCATGGTGCATTGGAACAGCGCTATGCGGTCAGAAAGCGAAGCGTTAACAACGCGCTCAGTGGCAATGCGAAGCATGGGCTCTGATCCGTCGACACCGTGCACGTGACAGTGACGATAGGCGCGCGCGAGCCGCAGGGCGATGTCCGCCGGTCCACAGCCAAGATCTACGATATACCCGCCGAAGTCTACACTCCCAAAGTGAGCTTTAAAGATATCCGAAAACAGTACATTGGGCTCGGAGAAGTCAGCATCCGCATAGGCTTTGGCCTGAGCGGGGTCGTCCATCAGTTCCGGCTCCGGAATGCGCTGCATGAAACTTAGCTCGGGAGCACCGATTCCAGCGCAAAGAGATCTTCCACGGTCTCGCGAGCGCGAACCAGATGGGTGCGATAGCCGTCAATCATGATCTCAGGGGCTCGCGGACGGGAGTTGTAATTTGAGCTCATGACAAAGCCGTAGGCGCCGGCGGAACGCACGGCAATCAAATCCCCTGGCCGAAGAATGAGTGTTCGTTCCCGGCCCAAAAAGTCACCGCTTTCGCAAACTGGACCGACAATGTCCAGCGGGGCGGCTATCGGGTCGGGCGCGCGGCGCTCGATTGGCACAATATCATGCCAGGCTCCGTAGAGGGAAACCCTGAGCAGATCATTCATGGCAGCATCGACAATGGCGAAACGATGCTTCGCCGAGGTTGCTTTCAGGTAAACGGTGCGGGTGAGGAGTATGCCTGCGTTACCGGCGATAGCCCTTCCGGGCTCGAGCACGATTCGCAGCGAGCGACCGGCCAGCAGGCGTCGAATCGCGGCAACATACTCGCGAGGCTCTGGTGGATTTTCGTCCCGGTAACGAATTCCAAGGCCGCCGCCCAAGTTGATGTGTTGCAAGCTAAGCCCTTTTTCGGCCAGCTGATCGGTCAGCCTCAGTACGCGCTTCAAGGCATCGACGAACGGTGCTAGCGACGTAAGTTGCGATCCGATATGGCAGCCAATCCCTTTAATAATGATACCTGTCATGCTCGCTGCCTTAGCATACAGGGTCGCCGCCTGCTCAAGAGGGATCCCAAATTTGGTTTCTCGGAGACCGGTGGCGATGTAGGGATGGCTTAAGGCATCGACATCCGGGTTGACGCGCAACGCCACGGGGGCGTCTTTTCCGAGCTCGCAAGCCACGCGATGCAGGGCGTCGAGCTCCGCGGCCGACTCAACATTAAAGCAGCCAATGCCGACGGTGAGCGCACGGCGCATTTCCGCATTGGTTTTACCTACCCCAGAGAAGACGACCTTCGCCGGATCGCCACCGGCGGCGAGCACCCGTTCCAGCTCCCCGATGGAGACGATGTCGAATCCCGAGCCGAGGCGCGCCAACACGTCCAGAACCGCCAAGTTCGAGTTGGCCTTGACGGCGTAGCAGATTAAGTGATCCCAATTCGCAAGTGCCTCGTCGAATGCGCGCCAATGGCGCTCAAACGCCTCACGCGAATACACATAACAGGGGGTTCCATAAGTGTTAGCAACCTCGGTAAGGTCCACATCCTCACCGTAGAGGCGGTCGTTGCGATAGGTGAATGCTTCCGTGATCACCCGTTAGCTCCCCCCGCAATGAGATTGCTCAGTTGTCGATGCACAATACCACGCTATACTGCGTGGCTGAGCAGCGCTTCGGCTTGCTCCGGGGAGATAGAGCGGACCTTTCTGCCCACATGCCGCGAGCAGCGTTGCAATCATCAGCAGGCAAAGCGTATTCTGGCATTGGCGAAGCCATCGTCTAAGACCCGACACCAGCGATATCTCCTTTCATACTCGCGATTGCCAAAAACGTATAATTAATATTGCCACGCTAACGGTTGCTCGCCTATAGCGACCATGACATAACTTCTGTCTTAGCCAGAGGGCGTCCCCCGATACATAGAGAGTGCAAGGCAATGAAGAACATCCATTTTTGAGGTATTACGGCCTATGACTACCGTTAATGACGCCGTTATTATTGAGCCGCCTGAGCCTGCAGATGCCGCCGTTATATGGTTGCATGGGCTTGGCGCTGATGGCCATGATTTCGAGCCTATTGTGCCTCACCTCGGAGTGCACAATACACGGCACATTCGGTTCGTGTTTCCCCATGCCCCTCAGATACCGGTTACCATCAACGGTGGGTACGTCATGCGTGCGTGGTACGATGTCGTGGATGCCGATCTAAGGCGCAGAGCGGATGAAAAGGGTGTCCGCGGCTCGGAGCAGATCCTGCGGGATTATGTGGCCCAAGAGCTGACTCAGGGAATTGATTCCAAAAGGATTGTGGTAGCGGGATTCTCTCAAGGCGGAGCCATCGCCTTGCATATGGGATTGCGGTACCCGAATCCGCTAGCGGGCATCCTCGCACTTTCCACATACCTACCGCTGCCCGAGGCGGTGGCTGCGCAGCGCCATGCCAGCAATGCCGCTGTCCCCATTTTCCTTGCCCACGGTCAATACGATCCCGTCATTCCCTTTCAGGCGGGGGAGAATTCTCGGGCACAATTGGAGTCCCTGGGGTATAGTGTCGAATGGCACAGCTACCCGATGCCCCATGCTGTCTGCCCCGATGAGATCATGGACATTGCCGTGTGGCTATCAGCGGTCCTCCCCTGAATAGGTGGTCGCCGAAGTATCGGCATTTCGAACTCTTTTTTGCCCTTGGGACCTCTTACCTTGGGTTTCGGTGACCCGTCTACGTTTGGCTGACGGCGTGCTGCGCGCGCCAGAGGTGCTCGCGCCTCGGCGCTTTCGAGCGGGTGTTGTTGAAGGTGTCTGTTGTTCACCGTTGACAGAGGCGCTTTGCCCGGCTTGCGAAACGCGGCGAGGGCGTTTTCTTAGAGACATGGGCCGCACTAAGAGCCCATCGACGACCGGCTCGGTCGGGATCTTGGTACCGATGAAGGCCTCGATTTCGGGGAGCGAGTAGACGTATTCCTCGCAAGCAAAGCTCAGAGCATCTCCGCCCGCGCCCGCTCGCGCGGTACGCCCGATGCGGTGCACGTAGTCCTCAGCGTCTTGAGGCAAATCGAAATTGAAGATATGGCTGACGTCGGGTATGTGGAGGCCTCGAGCGGCTACGTCTGTGGCCACCAGAATAGGGAGCTGCCCATGGCGAAATCGTTCGAGCAACCGTAGTCTCTTATGCTGGGGGACATCCCCAGAAAGGATTCCGGCATGAAAATCATGCGCGGTAAGATAGGCGGCGACACGCTCAGCAGTGCGTTTGGTGTTGACGAAAATGATGGTGCGGGTGACCTCAATGTGTTTGAGGAGTCCCAGCAATAGGGGGATTTTTTCCTCTCTTGATACGTGATAGAGGACTTGATCGACTTTTCCCACCGTGACTTGCTCGGGGGACGCATTGACCACCGTAGGCGCATTCATGTGCTCATAGGCAAGTTCGGATACCCGGTGGGATAGGGTTGCCGAAAACAACAGATTAAGGCGCTTCTCCGGCGGCGGCATTCGTCTGAGCAAATAGCGAATATCTTTTATGAAGCCCAAATCAAACATGCGATCGGCCTCATCGAGGACCACCGCCTGAATGCTCTTGAGGCTGAAAATGCGTTGCTTAAGGTAGTCAATGGTCCTACCGGGTGTGCCGATCAGCACATCGATCCCAGCGCGGAGCGTCTCGCGTTGGCTTTCGTAGGCGGCGCCCCCGTAGACAACACATATCCGCAGATCCGTGTGCTTGCCGAGGAGCTCTGCATCCTTATGGATCTGAATGGCAAGCTCGCGGGTGGGGGCTAGCACTATCGCTCGCGGGTCACCTTCCTTATGCTTAGCAGGGGGCGAGCAACGCAGCAGGTGATTCATGATGGCCAAGAGAAAGGCGGCGGTTTTTCCCGTTCCCGTTTGCGCCTGGCCTTCCACATCTTGTCCTGCGAGCGCTAATGGCAAGGCTTTAGCTTGAATTGGCGTACAGAAGGTGAATTCTGCCTCATCGACGCCTTGTTTCAGTGTCGGTGGGAGGTGTAGGCTGTCAAAAGTGACAGCAGTCAGCAGTTTGTCATTCATACGGGTCGTTATTACCGGCAGATGGGTGGGCTTTTCCTACTTGCAATGAGGAGCTAATTCCGCTCAAATGTGCGCGTAGCTTCCTCAGGAGATGTAGCCCATGAGTGGTACGATCGTCCATATCACGGATGAAACATTCGACCGGGACGTACTGAGCGCTGATCGCCCGGTGCTCGTTGACTATTGGGCCGAATGGTGCGGTCCGTGCAAAATGATAAATCCTATCTTGGAGGAGATTTCGGAAGAATACGCGGGAAAACTCACTATCGCAAAGCTTAATATAGATGAGAACCCAAGTACGCCGCCAAAATACGGAATTCGCGGTATACCAACACTGATGCTATTTAAGGACGGCAACGTTGAGGCAACGAAGGTCGGGGCTGTTTCCAAGTCGCAACTCTCGGCATTTATTGAAAGTAACTTGTAATCCGGCACGGCTTGTTGGAGGCTTTGCGAAAGCTGGATTTTGGCGCTAAGGCGTGCTACCTTATGGGTGTCTCGCGTTATCCATTGCCATCTTGGCACATCTCATAGCCCCTTACTAACCCATAAGCCCTAGCCCTTGCAGCCTGATGGGCATGCAGATGCGTGCTGGCGTAAAGGCGCTTGCAACACTCTTTCCCGCATAAATGAATCTAACAGAACTCAAACGGTTATCGGTACCCGAGCTACTCGAGATTTCTCAGGATCTCGGGATCGAAGGTATGGCGAGGTCGCGAAAGCAGGACATCATCTTTGCCATATTAAAGGGACAAGCCAAAAAAGGAGAAGACATCTACGGCGATGGTGTCCTCGAAATCCTCCAGGATGGCTTCGGTTTCTTACGTTCGGCGGATAGCTCATACCTCGCTGGCCCTGATGATATTTATGTTTCTCCAAGCCAGATACGCCGTTTCAATTTGCGAACCGGCGACACTGTCGCCGGCAAGATCAGACCTCCGAAGGAAAGCGAGCGCTATTTTGCCCTGCTTAAGGTCGATAGAATAAATTTTGATGAACGGGACAATGCCAAGAGCAAGATACTGTTCGAGAATCTTACGCCTCTGTTCGCTAACGAACGTCTCAACCTAGAGATTGGCAACGGCAGTACCGAGGATCTGACTCCGCGCATCATTGATCTCGTGGCGCCCATCGGTAAGGGTCAGCGAGGACTCATCGTTTCGGCACCGAAGTCGGGCAAGACGATGCTCTTGCAAAGCATCGCTCACTCGATCGAGTACAATCATCCGGAATGCTATCTGATCGTGCTCCTCATCGACGAGCGCCCTGAGGAAGTCACCGAGATGATCCGCTCGGTGCGTGGCGAAGTGGTTTCAAGTACCTTCGACGAGCCGCCCACCCGCCATGTCCAGGTCGCCGAGATGGTCATTGAGAAGGCGAAGCGTTTGGTGGAGCATAAACGCGATGTGGTGATTTTGCTCGATTCCATCACTCGTCTTGCCAGAGCATACAATACCGTCGTGCCCTCGTCGGGGAAGGTCCTGACGGGCGGTGTGGATGCCAATGCGTTGCAACGTCCCAAGCGCTTTTTTGGCGCGGCGAGAAACATAGAAGAGGGTGGTAGTCTGAGCATCATTGCGACGGCGCTCATTGACACCGGCTCGCGCATGGACGATGTGATTTATGAGGAGTTCAAGGGTACGGGCAATATGGAGATCCATCTCGAGCGTAAGCTTGCGGAGAAACGCACGTACCCCGCAATTAACATTGAGCGCTCTGGTACGCGGCGTGAAGAGCTTTTGGTGCCCGCAGATGCCCTGCAAAAAATCTGGATACTACGCAAGTTGCTGCATCCCATGGAGGAGGTGGCGGCTATGGAGTTTCTCATCGATCGCCTCAAGGCAACGAAGACCAACGCGGAGTTTTTTGAGGCGATGAAGCGATAACCACCCCCCGCTTTGGGGGTGAAAACGCAGCAGCATCTTTTGGTTAAATCAGGTCATCATTTTCCATCTCTATTTTTTATCGTTATTTTATCCCTCTTCCGCTTTCCACTGGGCCTCCCGTGAGGATTTGTAGTCTTCCACAGCCTTTCGCCGGCGCTCTTCGTACAGCGCGCTGCGTTCTGCGATGCGTTGTTCGCGGCCGTCGGGCTTCATCGGAATATTTTTCTCACCAAACAACACTTGTTTGAGAAATGCCATCGCGAATTGTAGCAGCGCCTCGTCGTCTGTCTTGAGCTGCAGGAAATCTTGCGGGTCTACCTGAAATAAGCTTTGAAAGCCGGGAGACTGGATAAACTCTCGGAAGCTGTCCAAATCGTAGCTGCACATGTCAAACAGCTGAAAACTGCGCTCCGAGGGCGTACCTGTGGTCGGTCCGCTCGAGCGCTTCTTGATAATGATGTCTCGCCACTCGCGATTCATCTCATCATAGCGCTCTACACCTTGCTCGTGACGATACTGTCGAACGGTGAGCGTTTTCGGCTCTTCGTGCCCCCGGCAATAGGCCTCCTTTACTGAGAAATAGATATCTTCGACCACCGAATCGTCTTTCTTTCGCATGCCCATACTGCCGAGGGCGTAGTAGCGGCAGGCCGCAGGTCTATCTCCATAAACGCTACACCCTGATTCCTGAAGAAACATGCACTCGGATTTGCCGGGTTTCGTCAGTAGCTTCAGGCCAGGCATGCCGTGATGATCCATTTCGTAAGGCGTGGTGAAACCGGCAACGAATTCCTGTGAGGTAAGGCCTAGATGTTTTCGTAAGCGCAGGATGTCGTAGGGCGTGAGCGTGATATCGATGCTTTTACAGCAGGCATTAAAACACGAGACACCGGGGTGGCAGTCAAATTGGATGTTGCTTTCTAAGGTGAGCTGAGTCGGTTGTACCGGACTTTGAAATGGGATCTCGTCTTTAATCTGGGTTACATGCATTCGATCGCCCCTGTTTGAAGGTAAGGGGGTAAACGCAGGTCAGTAGTAATGCAGCGGCAGGCTCTTTATGCCGAATACCAATCCCTAGCTTATACCGGCGCACCCGGGCGAGCGATGCCTTCAGGCTCGTCGGGGTCGGGTTTGATCAGCTGCACGTACTGGACTTTCTTAAGGCTCCACTCTCCCGTGTCGCGATTGTAGGTCGAGTTGACGAAGCATTTCCAATTGTCGTCGTCGATGGCCTGATAGTCCATACGGTAATAGTAACCAGGATAGCGGGTTTCCTCGCGGAACTGGATGTGCTTCATATGAGCATAGGCCGCCAGCAGCCGATGATAGTTCTCCCACGCACGAAGCAGTTCGTGCAGATCCTTGGCTCGCATCTTCAAGGAATCCTCGCGAAGCATCTCGAGCTTACGCTCCGCTATCTCCAGCATTTTCCCGTTGGTTTGATACCAGGTCGATATACCTGCAACGTACTCGTCCATGCATTTTTGCAGGCGGAACTGAAACATCTTCGGCGTGATGTAGTGAGGATTCACATCGATAGCCGTGGTGTAATCCTTGTGCTCAAGGAAGGTTTTCACTGGCCGGTAAATTTCCTCCATTAAATCATCCACGGTGCGGGAGAGCTCCGGCTTCCAGTCCTTGTTATCGAGCGCAAACTTCACCATCGCCTTGGCGGCCATGCGCCCTTCGGCATGGGAGCCCGAAGAGAACTTGTGCCCCGAGGCGCCCACCCCGTCGCCCGCCGTGAATAGGCCTTTCACGGTGGTCATGCGGTTGTAGCCCCAGTGGTAGTGATCGGGCGTACCGGGGATATCCTCAGGCCCCGACACCCAGATCCCAGCGCATCCCGCGTGAGAGCCGAGCAGGTAGGGCTCGGTTGGCATCAGCTCAGACATTTCCTTGTCGGGCTCGATGTTTTCCCCTGCCCACACGCCGCATTGGCCGATAGTCATGTCGAGAAAGTCTTCCCAGGCCTCGGCTTCGAGGTGCTTAATCTCCTTGGGCGTCATCGTCTCGGCTAGTTTTGCCATCGCGGTTGGCGTGTCTATCAAGATCGGCCCGCGACCTTCGCGCATCTCTTTCAGCATCAGATGATTGCGCAGGCAGGTGCCCATCTTGGGACCATTCGCATACGCGTTATAGCCGTTCGGCGTCAGATCCGCATAGTTTTTGGTCTGATAGTCCTCGCCATAGGCGTTCATCGCCCGTGCCTTAAATAGCAGGAACCAGGCACCGACAGGTCCATAGCCGTCCTTGAAGCGGGCGGGCACAAAGCGGTTTTCCATGAGCGTCAGCTCGGCGCCGCATTCGGCAGCCATGGCATAGGTCGATCCCGCATTCCACACCGGATACCAGGCGCGTCCCATGCCTTCTCCAACCGACCGTGGGCGGAATACGTTGACGGCGCCACCGGCGACGAGCAGGCAAGCCTTGAACTTATAGATGTGAAGCTTGTGCTCACGGACGCTGAATCCGGCGGCCCCAGCCACCCGGGTCGGGTCATTCCTGTCGGTCACTAGACGGACAATGAACACGTGTTCCTGAATATTCTCCATACCGAGGGCTTTCTTGGCCGCCTCGGCGACGATCCACTTATAGGATTCCCCGTTGATCATGATCTGCCAGCGTCCAGATCGCACCGGCTTGCCGCCTTCCGTTAGCTTCTTTCCCTCATCGCCCGGTTGTTTCCAGATGGGCAATCCCCATTCTTCAAAATGGTGCACAGAATCATCCACGTGACGACCGACGTCGTAGACGAGATCTTCACGGGTAATGCCCATGAGATCGCCGCGCACATAACGGCAGTAATCGGCCGGATCGTTCTCACCCAGATAGGTGTTGATTGCGGACAGCCCCATGGCCACCGCCCCGGAGCGATCCATCGCGGCCTTGTCCACCAGCTTAACCTTGAGGTCGGTGCCCTCGATCCAACGCATCATCTCGAAGGCGGCACCGCAGGCCGCCATTCCACCCCCGATGAGCAGGATGTCAACCTCCTCCTCAACAACTTCGGGATTACCGAAAACAAACTCATCTGCCATTTGCTCAACCTCTTTTCTTCTTTCATCGCTTGCGGCCACCCAATGATTCCGACGGTCTCTTCACTGGAGGTTAAACCCTCAGGGGGTAGCCTACATGCTCTGCTGCAGCTAGTCGCCTAGGACTTGGCAAATTGGCTCATGTCGCAGGAGTGGGTGCCCTTAGTGAACAAGGTGGAATGATCGGTGATCTCCGATGGGTTGGCGTCAGGCTTACCGACGTAGGGATCAATGGATCCTTCGGGAGTAGTACGAATCGGGAATTTGAATCGTTTCATGGTTCCATTGCGGAATTTGATGGTCCACATGATGGAATCGGAACCGCGCAACGGTTGAACCGAAGCGCCCAAGGGCACAACATCGGCGTAATGACGGCATTCGATCGCCTGTTGTGGGCAGATTTTGACACAGGAGTAGCATTCCCAGCACTGCTCCGGTTCTTGATTGTAGGCCTTCATCGCGTGTCCCGTTGCCAACCCGTCCTTGTCGAGAGCCATTAAGTCATGGGGGCAGATGTACATGCAGGCCGTCTTGTCTTGACCCTTGCAGCCGTCACACTTATCAGTACGAACAAAAGTTGGCATGGTGTTGGTCTCCGTTATCTCCTGAGTCGATTAAGCCCTACGCTGATGTCAAATAGCCTATTATCAAGCTTTCCCCACGTACATATCATGCATAATGAGCGTCCCAGTCGGTGGAACGTGCGGCAAATCTCAATACTGCCATACCCGCGGCGATTGAGCCTGCGGGCATGGAAGCACGCCGAATGGCACGAGCAAGCCCGGCCATAGCGATGAAGCGAGGGTTGATCTTTGAGAAGATCTCACAGAGCTTGGTGTCTGATAATGGGATGCGAAACGTATATATCAGCGCGCAGGTCTAAAGTTTTAAACAGGCACTGAAGTCATACAGGCCCATAGCCCCTATGGTTTTTGCTTTCCCGGCCTCCAAATACGCTATTTCCGAAGCGCCGGGTGGCCACTACCTATAAAGCTCGCTACGTACGTTGCGCGCAATCCATCAACATCGCCAAAAGCCTATGGTAACCTTAAGATTCTGCAGTGCAAAACCCAAGCAGTTTTATCTGTAGTCTGCATAAGTCGGCTTTATTGTTAACCCATTTCACCGATAAGCATCCGCAGCCCCACAATCAGCAGGAACACCCCAAATCCGCGCCGCAGTATAGTCGTGGGTAGGCGATGTGCCAGTTTGGCTCCGAAGGCCGCGAACAGCATGCTCATGGCGGCAACACCAATGAATGCCGGCCCATAGACATAGCCAGCACTCCAAGCCGGGAGCCCACGGGTACCTTGGCCGGCTATGATGTAGGCTGCGGCGCCGATGGTGGCGATAGGTATGCCCGCCGCGGCGCCGGTCGCAATGGCCTGTCGGATTGGCAGCCGGCAACGCAGGAGAAAAGGAACGGTGAGATTTCCACCGCCGATGCCGAACAAGGCAGAGAGCGTTCCAATGACAGTCCCGACGGCAAAGAGGCTGTTGCGACCGGGAAGGTCGCGCTGCGGTCTCGGGTTGGCTGCCAGCGCGAGCTGCACTGCAATGAGGCACAGGAACACGCCGAACAACAGCCTCAAATGTCCACTGGCAACATGAGTAGCGGCTATGGCGCCGAGCAGTGCTCCCAAAGCAAACCCGGGGCCCAAGCGACGGAAAACCGACCACTGCACGGCACCGTGCTTATGGTGCGCGCGCACCGAGGCAACAGAGGTGGGTACGATGGTCGCCAGCGAAGTGCCAACCGCCAAGTGCATGATGCTGGTTTCGGGAAATCCACTGGCGTGGAACATCCAAACAAGCGCGGGAACGACAACAATACCGCCGCCTACCCCGAGCAAGCCACCTAGAGTGCCAGCGATGGCACCTATCAACGGGTAAGCGAAAAAAGCCTCCATGTCTTCTCCTGGTTAGTGCTCCTCATCAGCAACATCGCCTGGTGACTCAAAAAAGTAAGGTGACTCGTCGGGGGTGCGCGGCTTGACTAAAGCACGATGCCGGCGCATTGCCAGTAGGGCATGACAGGCAACGTATCACGGTCGGTGCCGGGACGATCGCGTTCTAATGCTCGATACCCTACACGATAGGTATGCGTAATGGACAGACTGGTTGGTGACGAAGTGGAGGCCCCTGCGGCTGATCCAGGCGCGCCCATCGCACCCGAGCGTGGCCGCCGTTTGAAGCTCGCCCGCTATGGGTTGCCGATAGTGATTTTGGTGGCTGCGGTGGCCGGGCTTGTCACGTTGCGAATGACCCGACCCATGCCGCCTCCTGCGCAAACGCAGGAACGGGCATGGAACGTAGAGGTTGAAACTGTTCGTCCCGAGACTTTGATTCCGACGCTGTTGCTCTACGGACGACTGGAATCCCCACGCTTGACAGAGTTATCTGCGTCGATCACGGCGGATGTGGATGCGGTATCCGTACTGGCCGGAAGCAAGGTGGAGAAAGCCGACGTGCTGGTCCGGCTCGATGACCGAGAGAGCGCTCTGGCCCTTTCGGAACAAGATGCGGAGCTGGCTGAAATCGAGGCGCAACTCGAAAGCGAGCGAGCACGGCATGAGAACGATTTGCAGGCATTGAAGCACGAGGAAGAGCTGGTTTCACTGAGTCGCAGACAGGTGGAGCGGACTCTGCAGCTGGGGCGCACCAACGTGGCCTCCCGATCGCAGATCGATGAGGCGCGAGCGGCCTTAGCGCGGCAAGTGATGGCCCTGGAATCTCGTGCGACGGCCATTCGTGAATATCCAAGCCGCATGGCGGCGCTCGAAGCGCGCCGTGCTAAAGCTAGGGCGCGGCGCGAACGGGGCGCACTTGACCTGACTCGGACGCGGGTCAGAGCCCCCTTTACCGGGCGTGTAACAGAGGTCCATGTGTCCCCGGGCGATCGGGTACAGCCGGGGACCCCCTTGTTGAGCCTCTACGATCCGTCGACGTTAGAAATTCGTGCTCAGATCCCATCCAGCCATTTGCACCTCATTCGAGAAAACCTCGATCGAGGTGCCAAGCTAACGGCTCATGCCCAACTGGACAAGCGCGAAGTAATGGCGCGGTTGGAACGTTTAGGCGGTCAGGTTGCTACTGGAAGTGGAGGAGTGGATGGTTTTTTCCGGATTACGCAAGGAGGTACCTGGATCGAGCTTGGGCGAACCTTGGAGCTCGTGCTCGCGCTTCCCCCAGAATCGGCAGCGATTGCACTGCCCTTTGAGGCGGTTTACGGAAATAACCGCATCTTTCGGTTGCACGACGGGCGTATGGCGGGAGTCGAAGTGGAGCGTCTCGGGGAAGTCAGAAGCGCAACCGGGGGCGTGCGCCTGCTGGTGCGAAGCCCCCGGCTGCGCGCAGGCGATCGCATCATCGTCACGCAATTACCAAACGCAACAGACGGGCTCAAAGTGCGTGTTCAAGGGCAAGAGTAGTTACTGATACCTTCGTTAGTAAAGTCACTATTGAGGTGAGTGGTCCCGGATAGGCTTGTGAGGACACGCCGTGAATACGTCCTTGTAAGCTCGGGCGCCGCCCTCCTGGCGGCGCACGGTCCTCACAAGCCTATTCCGGGACCCTGTGGCATTACTTACGCCAGATCTCAGGAGCGGGCCGAGGCCGTGGAGCGCCTTGCGTGCATAGAGCTGTGTCGGACCTTCATTGGCTTTCCTGTTTGCGTTTGAGCACGGCCACGGTGAGACGGGCCACGCACACCAGGCAGCCGCCATCGTCGCGAAGACGGATGTCCCAAACGTGTGTCGATCGACCCAGGTGAAGCGGCCGGCAGATCCCATGGACCCAGCCATCCGAGACGGCGCGGATGTGATTGGCATTGATTTCAATCCCGTTGACTCGCTGGCGGTCCGGATCGACGCATAGGGCTGAGGCGGCACTTCCCAACGTTTCTGCCAACGCCACCGAAGCACCGCCGTGAAGGATGCCATAGGGCTGGCGCGTGCGCTCGTCCACCGGCATGCGAGCTGTGAGCTGGTCGTCAGTGACGGCAACGAACTCGATACCAAGGTGTGTCACCAAGGTACCGCCTACGGCGGTGCGCAGCGATTCTAAATTGGGATGGCAGTACCAGATGGGCACGAAGTTCGTTCTCGAAACTGCTCGGCATTACTTGATTCCGAGCTGGCCTTTCACCTTGTGTTTCGCCTGAATAAAGGTGCGATGGGGCACGTAGATCAAGTCCGCAACTTTGCGCACCAAGTGTTCCTCGTATTTGTCCAACTGGCCATCGGAAAAGGCCACCCGCCACAGGAGCTCAACCACTCGTTGCTTCTGTTCAGGAGAGAAATGGGCATTGATTAGGCTGGTGAATTCATACAGAGAAGTTGCGTTTTCCGCCTCTTGCTCTGCCAGGCGAACGAGCTCGTCGGTCTCCTGAGCCGACAGTCCGAAGGCTTTTTGGATGGCTGCTGTCACGGAAAGACGCTCTTCCTCTTTGACATCGTAATCGGCTCGAGTCATTTCCACGAGCAGCGCGGCAGTGGCGAGTCGATACGCCGGTTCCGCTTCTTGCGACGTGACGTCGCGCATGAGCGGCGCGATGCGTACCTCAAAAAAGTTCCGAAGGTGTTCGAGCATTTTTGGTTGTCTCCACGAGCCCCTGGTGGCGATTTGTCTGTTGCGCCAACTGTCTTCGGCCTTGAGTGAAGAGGTGGAATTGCGGGCGCATCGTCAACGGCCGAGGAACTCACTGAGCGGGCGAAGCCTATCGATGGCGTCGCAGATCACCTTGAAGCAAGCAAGCAGAGGAACGGCAAGCAGCGCACCTACAATACCCCACAGCCAACCCCAGAACAGCACGGACAGGAAGACGATGAGCGGGTTAATGGTCAGGCTGCGGCCTAGGATCGATGGCGTGATGAATTGACCCTCGAGCGTGTTGATAAGCAAATAGACGGCGACCGGTTTCAAGGCATCCATGGGTTCTGCGAACACCGCCAGGCCGACGATTCCGACAATAACCTCACCAACGAATGCGCCGAGATAAGGAATGAAGTTGAGCGCGGCGGCCATCACGCCCCACAGCACCGCGTTTGGCATGCCCACCAGGTACAGGCCAAGCCCGATGGCACACCCGAGCACGCCGTTGATAATGGTGACGGAGAGCAAATAGGTGGCGACGTCATGATGAATGCGACGAATGATGGTGACAGCACGTTTCTTGTCCCGCAACGTCGGCAGTACCCTGACCATCTTTTCATAGTACAGGTCCCCAGCCGCTAGGAGAAAAAAGAGCATCGCAAATATGACGATCAGTGTCCCGCCGACGCTGCCGAGGGATGCAACGACGGTGGTGATAATATCAAGTAGGCCGATACTCATACTCCTGTCTTGATCGCCCTTCTTCTGCTCAGGCGGCGGCGCGTTCGCGTCGTTCGGGACTTCTGTGGCAACGGAAAGGGGAGTTTGCTGCTTATTGTCCTTAGTATCCTTGATTGCGTTTTCAACCTTTTCTTTTGCTTTCTGAAGCTCTTCGACGGGTCCTTTGAACTTATCTTGGATGGTGTTGATAGTTTGGGGCAGTTCGGAGATCCATTGTGCTGCCGGCCCGGAAAGGAAGTAGAACCCCACCACGAAGGTACCGACGAGGCTAAGGACGATGATGCCGGCGCCGACCGGTTCAGGAATCCTTAGCCGAGCGAGAAGGCGCAGCACCGGCCAAAGAATCAGGAACAGGACCCAGGCCAGCGCCACCGGCATCAGGATCTCGGCCGCGAAATATAAGGTGTAGAGACAGGCGAGCACGAATAGCCCAGTGGTGGCAAAGGATCGTGTCGGAAAATGCAGCACGTCATGAGATGCCGTGCCCACCGTTTCGGCCCTATTCAAGAGCTTGGTTGACGCTGCTGAGAGCAGCTCGGGTGGGCTCTTCTGGGAGGCCTGATCCGTCGGTGATACAGGCTCGGGCGGGTCGATGGCCGCGGGCGGATCTCCCAAGGACTTCGCCTGATCATCCACCGCATAACATCCCTTGCCGGGATATTATGCCGGCTGGGCAAGGCATTCGGGCCTCCCGAGAATGATCAATGACTACTACCTGCCTTGTGCCAAGGAGAACCGCGCTGCCGATATTGTGTGAGACGATAGCAACGCGTTCAAGTGCCGGGGTTGCCCTGTCGTGGCGGGCCGAGGGATCAACCGTCCGCTCTTGATACGACCTTGGGGCTGGAGGGTTGTTCCTCTTCTAGCGCAGAACGCCTTCCGACTCTTTATCCCGCTGCGAGCAGGAGCAAGTGCACCGCGCCTGGTAAAGCCTTGTACGGTGCCATTTTCTTTCAGCAGTGTGCGCCTTGTTCAGGGTTTTTGTTTGCCGAGCTGCTCCCGCAGCACGTTTTTTTGAACTTTGCCCATGGCGTTTCGCGGCAGCTCGTCAATGAAGAACACGGTCTTTGGCACTTTATAATTGGCAAGCGATCGCTTCAGGGTAGTGATCAGCGTATCGGCGGTGAGCTCGGAATCCGCCGCTGTTCTCACGACCACGGCGACGACTCTCTCCCCGAAGTCGGGGTCGGCAAGTCCGATGACTGCCGACTCGTGAACGCCGGGAAATCGGTCGATGTGGCTCTCGATCTCTTTTGGATAGACATTGTAGCCGCCGGTGATGATGAGATCCTTGCGCCGCCCGACGATCGTCAGGTAACTCTCATCGTCCAGCTTACCGAGATCGCCGGTGCGAAACCAACCGTCGTCAGTAAAATCTTCGCTACTTCTCTCAGGGAGCCGCCAATAGCCCGAGAACACATTGGGACCTTTGACTTGAATCTCACCCACCTCGCCGGGTCCCACTGGCTGGTCAGCGTCGGCTGCAATCCGGATAGCCACTCCCTCGAGCGCCATGCCGACGGTGCCGGGTTTGCGCCGGCCCTGCAAAGGATTGGAGCTGTTCATCAGAGTTTCTGTCAGCCCGTAGCGTTCGAGGATGCGCTGGCCCGTGCGCTCGTAAAAGGCAATAAAGGTCTGCTCGCGCAGCGGCGCGGAGCCGGAGATGAACAACCGTAGGGTCGCACAGCATTGTCGGTCCAGTGCCGGTTCCGCCAGCAGACGCGTATAGTAGGTGGGCACGCCCATAAAGACTGTGACATGGGGCAGACACTTCACCACGGTCGGGGCTTCGAAGCTGGCTAAGAACACCATCTTGGAGCCACTGAGCAGCGCACAGTGGCTAGCGACGAATAGACCGTGAGCATGAAACAGCGGCAGCGCATGCAGCAGCACATCCGTTGCTGTGAAGCCCCAGGCGGTTTGCAACGTCAGCGCATTGGAGGCCAGGTTATCATGGCTCAACATAGCCCCCTTTGGCTGACCCGTGGTGCCAGACGTGTAGAGCAGCGCCGCGATATCTTCACCCGTGCAGTGTACTGCGGGATAATCGGTGGCAAGATGGCGGCTTTCCTCCAACAGGCTGCCGGTGCCGTCGGGACCAAGATTAAAGGCGTGCGGTATGTTGTAGCACCGCGCCAGAATTTCCACCTCACCGTTGACCTCAGGGCGGCCGATGAACAAGCTCGGTTGAGCATCACGAATAAAAAAGGCGATTTCCTGGGAACGGTAAGCGGTATTCAGTGGCAAATAAATGAGACCCGCGCGCACACAGGCCAGGTACACAAACAGCGCCTCAGGGGATTTGTCCACCTGCACAGCAACCCGCTCACC